>JAJRTX010000028.1 GCA_021545665.1 Zetaproteobacteria bacterium | reverse complement strand
CAAGGATTCAGTCTACCCGATTTTTATCTTCTAAATAACCCAAATACGAATCACTGTTTACAGGACAACTAACCATGTTTCGAAGTTGGCATGAAAGTCCTACACACATCCGCCCTACGTTCAGGAAAAGCCTCTGTTTCAATTATTTTCCTCGCCAACATCAATACTTACGCGGCTGGTTTCATAACTACAGACAACCAATAACCCGGTTTCCTTTTGATGAGAAAATCTACCGAATAAACCCCAGTTTTGTCATTTTCTTGTTCAATCCAGGCCACGCAAGAGCATCACCCGGTTAGCTGTAATCAACAGCATCCTGAATCACTATTTTCTTATACGAATTAAACATCTAGGAAACACCTCTCAAGGAGGGAAAAATGAAAACCTTCAAAAACTGGAAAATCGCCACCAAACTGTCTTCAGTTCTGGGCGCAATGATTTTGATGCTCTTATCAATGGGCATCTTTGGCCTCTATCAAGCTGATGCGATCAACCAGCGCGTGACTAATCTTTATACCCAGGAGCTGGTGCCACTGGAAACCGTGGATGATATGAAAGCCTCGCTGTATCGGGTACGTGACCGCGTCGGCCGCCATCTCAGCGAGCCGAATCGCCAGGCAACACATGAAGAAAAGATCAAGGAACAACTGGCGCGCCTTGGTCGCAATGAAGCCAAATATCGGGAATCTCGCCTGGGCGAAGAAGAAAACCGTCTGATCAATATGTATAACTCACAGTGGAAAACCTATTTGAATTTGATTAACAGCAAGGTTCTAACCCTGAGTCGTGATGGCAGAATTGAAGCAGCAGAGGATGTACTTTACGGCCCAGCACAAAAAGCCTTTCGTTCAGCACGTGAAGCAGTCAATGAACTGGCAGATTACCAAATAGAACGCGCGAAACGCCGCCACGAGAATGCGATGAAAGCCTATGAAGAAATGGTAATTCTGACGATTAGCATAATTATTACAGGGGGGGTGCTGGCAGTATTGGCCGGTTGGTATCTCGTGCGCAGTATGACGCGCCCCATCTATATGATGAGGGGTGTGCTTGAAGAGATGGATAGAGGTGACCTGACCCATCAGGTGGAGTACCAGTCAGACGATGAAATCGGTAAAATGGCTATCACTTTGAACAAGAGTATCGCCACGCAACGACAGATGGTTAGCACAGTAGCGAGCACTGTAGAACAGGTAGCTGCTGCAGGAGAAGAAATGTCAGCCATCACCACGCAAACCAGCCAGACCATTGAGAAACAGCGCAGCCAGACAGAACAGGTCGCCACTGCGATGAACGAAATGACGGCCACCGTACAGGAGGTTGCCTCGAACATTACACAAACGGCTTCTGCTGCCAACAAGGCCAACGAGCAAACCAACGAAGGTAACCGAGTGGTAAAACAAACCATTGATGAAATCAACAGACTGGAAACCCAGGTTGAGGACTCAGCAAAAACTATTAACGAGGTTAAGCAGCATAGTGAGGCTATCAATTCAGTGCTGGATGTCATTAAAGGTATTGCCGAACAAACCAATCTTCTGGCTTTGAATGCAGCAATTGAAGCCGCTCGTGCTGGTGAACAAGGTCGTGGTTTTGCCGTGGTTGCCGATGAAGTTCGTACCCTTGCCGGCCGTACACAAGAGTCCACAGAGGAAATCAATGAAATGATCGAAAAGCTTCAGAATGGCTCAAGTCGAGCCGTCGAAGTGATGGCCCGAAGCCTTGAGCAGACAAAGTTGGCTGTGGATTATGCCTCCCAGTCAGGTGAAGCGTTACAGACTATTGCCCAGGCAGTAAATGAAATCAACGAGATGAGCACCCAGATTGCCAGCGCGGCAGAAGAGCAAAGCTCAGTCTCGGAAGAAATTAACCGCAACATCGTTTCAATCAATGATATGTCCAATCAGACAGCCGAAGGTGCATCTCAAACCTCTATCGCCAGCGAAGAACTGGCTCGCATGGCTTCTGATCTACAGGGGCTTGTTGCGCAGTTCAAAGTATAAGGGAGCACAACCATGGCAAATCTGATCCAATCAGTGGATGAACGTACCCAACTTGCAGGTGCCAACCGCTTTGAAGTGCTGTTATTCAGTTTAGGCAAAGATGATGACAGTGATCGGGAAGAGGTTTTCGGAATCAACGTATTTAAAGTGAGGGAAGTCATGCACGCGCCCACCATCACACGAGCACCGGATATGCCGAATGCGGTGGAAGGCATGGTCAGTCTGCGCGGTGAAACGATTCCCGTTATCAACCTGCCCAAATTCTGCGGTATCGATAATGCAGAAAATCCAGTGGTATTGATTGTCACAGAATACAACCGGCATATTCAGGGCTTTCTGGTACATTCGGTGGATAGTATCAAACGACTGGACTGGAGTGAGGTGCGCGTGCCCCCCGCGATGATGGCCGATCGGCATGGCGGACTGATAACTGCTGTGACAGAAATTGAAGATCAGGGACTGGTTATGATCATGGATGTCGAGAAAATCCTTGCGGGTACAGAAGGCATTGATGATGAAGATGTATTGTATCAAGGAGTAGAGTCACAGGAGGAAACGGTTACTGTTCTGTTTGCCGATGATTCCATGATTGCCAGAAAACAGATTCAGCGCACACTTGAAACCATGGGGTATAGCTTTATCGCCTCCACCAACGGAAAGGAGGCCTGGGAGCAACTCACACAATTAGCCGATGAGGCAGAAAAGTCAGGGGAGCAGGTT
>JAJRTX010000027.1 GCA_021545665.1 Zetaproteobacteria bacterium | reverse complement strand
GTGCAGGATACCTTTCCACGTGCCAGTGTGGTCACGGTAAAGAGCCCCAGGGAGTACTTCAAGGGAGCTTATAAAGACATTGATGCTTTTGTCTATTCTGCTGAAGCAGGTCACGCATGGGCTATGCTCTACCCGGAATATTCAGTGGTGTTAGCGAAGGGTGACAGATTCAGATCACCTGTAGGATTTATATTGCCCAAGGGTCAGCCTGATTACGTGGAATTCATCAATACCTGGTTGAGGCTAAAAAAGGATAACGGCTATCAACAAAAAGTATATGACCACTGGATTCTGGGCATTAACCCCAGGGCGAAGAAAGAACGCTGGTCTGTTATGCGGAATGTGTTGGGATTATAAATAATGATAGGATATGATTGGGGATCCGTTCAGGCACATCTGCTCAGCAAGCAGTCTGTGTTACGTTACGAGAGGTAGTGAACAATGGAGATAAAAGGTAATTTTATTGAGCGCCCGTTTTACCATTGGCAAATGTGCGTATAACTGAAGTTAGACGGTATCATGAAAAACGTGAAACCAGATGATGCGCTCTTTTTATAGCGCAAGCGAGGTTTAAATGGCTGTAAAAAATATTACCAGTACCGGTATTCTGCTGCGCTTTCTGTTTGCGGTATTGCTGGTGTTTAGTACCTATAACCCGGAAGGCTATTCTTACTTTCACTGGGCACTGAAAGATATAACGGCGTTTACTGTATTAAAGGCCTTTGTCGGGGTAGTGTTGCTGATTGGCTGGGCCATGTATATTCGAGCCACAATTCATTCGCTGGGCACGGTGGGCCTGGTGCTGGCGATAGCATTTTTTGGAACCTTGTTGTGGCTGATTGTGGATATGGACATCGTGCCGGCAGGCAGTATTCGTGCAATTTCGTGGCTGGTGTTGCTGGCGATGGCTGGTGTGCTGACAGCAGGAATGGCGTGGTCACATATTCGAAGACGTGTGAGTGGACAGCTTGATGTCGATGATGTTCATGATGACGGCTGATTTAGTGATTGCCGCAATGTGGTACCAGGACTATTTAATGACATAGCATCATGTCAGGAAGCTACAGATTCTGGCAGTGGCATTCCTGACACAGGTGTTTCAAAACGCTGCCTGCAATGATGAAGATGAACAAGCCAATCAGGGTCAGGCTGTCTATCGTTATGGTCGTTCCAAATGCTGAATATTCGAACATCCTGTCCTCCCTGCCAAGCTGCAATAAATCATTGCGAGACAATAATAATACTACCGTAATGTTACTGTGAACTAATAGACACTTCCAGTTTATATTTGACAGTTGAAATGTGTTATATGACCATTTTATCTAGAGGGTATCCAGGTCCTGGATACCATCGGGTTTTTGTTCAACCTGTTTGGCGGCGTCACGTAATGCGCTTTGTATCGCCTCTTCAATAGTAGGGTGATAAAAGGGCATTCGTAAAAAATCAAAAACAGTTAAGTTACATTGTATGGCAAGTGTAATTAACTGAATCAGGTTTTCACCTCTTGGGCCGATCATGGTTGCCCCGCGTATCAAGCCGTCTTTCTTGTCAGCATAAATACGCAGCATACCCTTGTTTTGTCCCATAATCAGTGCGCGGCCAAGGGGTGCCAGTCGCATCTGTCCAATGACGATATCATTTGCGTTGAGTTGCTCCAGTGTTTCACCACACTGGACTATATTGGGATCAGAAAAAGTGATTAACATTGCGGTGCGGCGTTTGAACATTGTTGGCGATTCACGTACTGCATTGTAGCCCGCTATTTTTCCATCATCATTGGCTTCGTGCAGAATCGGTCTGGACTGGGTTACATCGCCAGCAAGATAAATGGGCAGTCCCTCAACTTGCATTGTGTGCGGATCAAAGGGGGGCAGGTTTTTGTCATTAAGCTGCAATCCCAGCGTGTCCAGTCCAAGCTTATCAAGGTTGGCTTTGCGTCCAATACAAACCAGTGCCTTGTCACATTCATATGAAATATCGCCAGCTGTGACAAGCAGGCCGTTGCCGTTTTCCACAATTGAAACAGCATGACCCAGATGCATAGGAAATTCTTTTTGTAGCAACTGTATGGCCATGTCGTTGATAGCCTGATCTTGCAGGCCGGCCACGTGAGTTGACAGGTCAAAGCCCTGTACATTTATGCCAATGCGTGACATGAACTGGCCGAGCTCAAGACCGATGACACCCAGGCCGATCACGGCAATATTATCAGGCAAGGTTTCCTGCTCAAACAGATTGTCAGTGGTAAGAATGCGGTCGCCCAGTTGTTGCCACATATGCGGAACAACAGGTCTGGAGCCGGTACATAAAATAATGCTTTTGGCTTGCAGGGTTTCACCGTTTATCTCAAGCGTTTCGGGCCCCGTAAGCGTGGCGTAACCCTCTATGAATTCATCGCCCATTTCATCCGTAGTACTGCTAAGTACCTGGTCAACGAATATATCGCGCATGTCGCGGATGTGTTCGAGAATTTCATCGCGGTCTACGTTAAGCTCGTCACCATGGGTGATGCCAAACCGACTGAACAGATTTCGTTGATGGTAGGTTTCAGCGACCTGAATGGCAGCCTTGGATGGCATGCAGCCTACTCTTGAACAGGTTGTGCCCAGCTCGCCACCGTTAATTAAAACAAAATCTTTGGTCTTGCGCTTAACCTGTGCCATTGCACTAAGACCTGCGGAACCTGCGCCTATAATGGCGACATCAACTTTTCGTGTCATGAATTTTCCGGATTATTTGTTGAGGCGGTGTTATGAAATAACTTCAATTACTGGCATGTATGATAGCAAATCCCTGTTGTATGGCCTACTCCGGTTTAATCAGGCCTGGCGGTTGTTCTGGCCAACCAGTTTTGCTTCGGGTACACGCATTTGTATTGCTGCGGGTAGCTCCAGGCAGATACCGGGTATAGGCTTGACGCTTACCCACAACAGGTTAAGTTTGATATTCAGGTCAGCAAATACCACCGTCTTGTGATAGGCCTGTAGTACTGACTGTATGGCATCAATCGTCTGCTGCATCTGATGTTCGGAGCAGCGCTTCAAACGCGGGATCAGCATCATAAAGTCACTGACCGGATGACCGTCATGGTAGGTGGGTGCGCGTTTCCAGAGTGGCTCAGATGGTTCAAGTGCCTGTGTAAGCTTGATCTGGGTGGAGTTATTTTGGTCTTCTGTCGTCACAGTTTTAATACTAGCACAACATGATTTTAGACGGATTCTAATATCTGGAAATTGATAATTGTCATGTTAATCAATAATCTATAGTTAGTTTATGGAAAATGTGTGCGGTTGTTCATGGGGCATATATTAAAGGAAGCGTTTGAAATGCCGCTAAACAGGCGTCAAGTGCGTGTGCGCAGGGTGCATGCCGGGGAGCATCATGAGTTTGCTACAAACAACTGTCAGTGCCGGGATACAAGGGCGATTATTGCGTACCTTTTCCATTACCAGCGCTGTAACCATCGCGGCCGTGGTGATAATGGTCGGCCTGGTGTTCTGGAATCTGGGTCTGCGAAATCTGGAGTATTCAGTTGAGCAGCTGGCAAAGATCCTGTTGTCTGAATCAAATTATTCGGGTAAGACGCTAAACCTGCGGCGGCAAATAGAATTGTCGGGTGATCAGGATGCAAAAATTGTCCTGATGGGAGTCAGTAAAATCGGGCTGGATGGCCGCCGCCTGTCACAAGAGGGTGTGGTCTGGCCACAGACCAGTAAGCTATCGGGTATTGCCTATCAGCAGGCACGGTTTGGTGAAACGGGCTTTACCCTGTATGACCTTTCCGGGCAGGGGGGGTCGGCAGGTTTACTGGCGGTTGTTATGCCACAGCGCAGCCATTCTGCAGCCGCGCCTGATTATATCGGTGCGATGTATTTTGATGTCAGCAAGGCTGAACAGGCCGTGTATGCACAGGTTTTGAATGCGGTGCTGATAACAATAATGTTATTAATTATTGCATGGGGTATTGCTTACGCGATAGTACACCGTGGTGACGCGTTGATTGGTCAGCAACAGCGCCTGCTATACAAAACAGAGAAAAACCTGAATACAGTCCTGTATCAGGATGATCTTACCAGCTTGCCGAATCGAGCGATGTTCCTGCAGCACCTGGAGCACGCTATGACACGTGTACGCCGACATGGTGGGCATCTGGCCCTGATGACAATTGACATAGACGGTCTACACCATATTAATGCCAACATCGGGCGAGATACCGGCGACCTTGTGTTGATAGAGCTGGTGCAACGCCTTGGATTATGTATACGTGAAACGGACATGCTGGTACGACTGGGTGGTGATGAATTTGCTGTGATTATGGAAGACCTGGAGACAGCAGATGAATCGGCACACCTGGCTGAACGATTGCGCGCAGTTAATCGAAGGGTATTCGAGATAGACGGCCATGAAATCGATGTTAGTCTGAGTATTGGTATAAGTGTGTTTCCTGAAGACGGAGAAGATGCCACCAGTCTGCGCCGTCATGCAGATATTGCGCGTTACCGGGTCAAGGATAAGGGTGGTAATCACTATCTGTATTATGCGCCCGATATGAATGTGCGCTGTAAGCAGCGTTTTACCGATATAAAGGCTTTACGCAGTGCATTGCGTAAAGAAGAATTCAGATTACATTATCAACCCAAGGTGATGGCGACCACTGGTGAGCTCATCGGCATGGAGGCGCTGATACGCTGGCAGCATCCTGAACGGGGTTTGTTGGCTCCTGGCGACTTTTTAGCAGGACTGGAACAAAGTGGTTTGATCGTTGAAGCAGGGGCATGGGTAATGCGCAGGGCCTGTGAAACAAACCGGCGCTGGCAACAGCAGGGCCTGCCTGCTCTGACCATGTCTGTTAATGTAGATAGCCAGCAATTTCAGCAGGATAATTTTATAGAACAGGTGGCCAGTATTCTGGCTGAGACACGGCTTGAGCCGAAGTATCTGCAAATCGAGGTTGTCGAAGGTACGGTGATAGATGATACTGAAAAAGCCATCGAAAAAATGCATGACCTGCGCAAGCTGGGCGTCAGTCTTGCGATTGATGATTTTGGTACCGGTTATTCCTCTCTCGGTTATTTAAAGAAGTTTCCAATAGACACGCTGAAAATCGACCGGTCTTTTGTTAGCCGGCTGAGTGATGACAGTGACAACGCAGCTATTGTCACCGCGTTTATGGGCATAGTTCATACCATGAAGCTGGATGCAGTAGCAGAAGGCGTTGAAACATTACAGGAACTGAAGTTTCTTAACGCACTGGGCTGTCATATTATTCAGGGCTTCTTCTTTAGCAAGCCCTTATCTGAACAGGAGTTTGAGTCACTGCTGAAAGATACTCAGCGACTGCAGCAGAGGCTGCTGGACGCACAGAATGTTAATGAGGAAATTGTCATCTAATCCCAATAAATGCATATTATTGCAACTGATAAGCAAAACTGATCTATAGTAACAGGGAATGTTCGATGCCCCGGACTGGATAGTCTTGTGTGCCGGGCATATAACAACAACAAGGAAAGGGAAATGAAAGCGTCTGACCTGTTTGTAAAATGCCTGGAAACAGAAGGCATCGAATATATCTTTGGCGTACCGGGCGAAGAAAACGCCGATTTCATGATTTCACTGGAAAAATCCAGCTCCATAAAATTTATACTGACACGCCATGAGCAGGGTGCGGCCTTTATGGCCGAAGTCTATGGCCGCCTGACCGGGCAGCCTGCAGGATGTCTGGGCACCCTTGGGCCAGGCGCCACCAATCTGATTACCGGCGTAGCTGACTCGAATATGGATCGCTCACCGATGCTGGTATTAACCGGTCAGGGAGCATCCACACGCCAGCACAAGGAATCGCATCAGGTGATGGATGTAGTGGCAATGTTCGAACCGGTAAACAAATGGGCACATTCTATCCTGAACCCCGATAGTATCCCGGAAGTGATACGCAAAGCGGTTCGTCTGGCGCGCACGGAAAAGCCAGGCGCCTGTCATATCGAGCTGGCCGAAGACATTGCAAAAATGGATGCAGTCACCGATGTTATGCAGCCACAACGGTTTCGGCGTCCGGTACCTGATGACAAAGCAGTAGATCGGGCATTTGAACAAATAAGTCAGGCCAAACGGCCAATCATTATCGCGGGTAATGGCTGTATACGTAAACGCGCCAGTAAGCAGTTACGAAAATTTTGTGAAAAAACCGGTATTGGTGTTATCAGCACATTTATGGCAAAAGGTTGTGTCGATATGGATGCGCCCTACTGCTTGTACACCATCGGCTTGCAGTCGAAGGATGTAGTAGCCTGTGCAGTTGACGCCTCGGATCTGGTTATAACGCTGGGTTACGATATGGTGGAATATCACCCGTATCTGTGGAATCCGGATGGCAGCAAGGATGTTGTCCATATTGATTTCCTGCCGACAGAAATAGACGCTAATTATCATCCCGAGACAGAAGTGATCGGAGACCTGGCGCATGCGCTGTGGATGCTGAATGAACGTGTCGATGCAAGTGGCCTGAGTTTTAACATAGCACAGCAGGAGGCGACTCGTCGTGATATGCAGGCTGAGCTGGCACTGCATAAGGATGATGACACGGAAGGCCTGATCAAGCCGCAGAAAGTATTGTGGGATGTACGTCAGGCTATGGGTCCGTCTGATATTTTACTATCAGATGTTGGTGCACACAAAATGTGGATTGCGCGCCACTACCAGTGCCATGAGCCTAACACCTGCCTGATACCTAACGGCTTTTGCTCAATGGGTTTTGCCCTGCCCGGCTCAATCGCAGCATCGCTTGTGTACCCGAAGAAAAAGATACTGGCAATATGCGGTGATGCCGGGTTCTTGATGAACGTCCAGGAAATGGAAACAGCACATAGACTGAACAGTAATATTGTCGTGATGGTCTGGGAAGACAAGGCATACGGCTTGATAGCCTGGAAACAGGAAGCGCAGTTTGGCCACCATACCGAACTGTCGTTTGGCAACCCTGACTGGATGCAGTTGGCCAGTGCATTTGGCTGGCATAGGCATTTTGTCGAAAACAGCCGTGATCTACGTGCCGTAGTTGATACAGCACTGGATGAATCCGGACCCAGTCTGGTGGTCGTACCGATCGATTATGCCGAAAATATGGGCCTGACGGAACGTTTGGGCAATATCTCCTGTCCGATATAAGACTGGTGCGTCATCTAAAAAATTAAAACAACGAAAAGGGTTATCGGGATATGACCAAAAACTTTGGTTTGTTAGTGCCGGGTGTAGAAACTTCAGCAGAGAAACTTGTGGTTAGCGCACCCTATGATGGGGCGGAGATAGCAACCGTCGAGAGTGCCGATGCGGCCGTAGTTGAGCAGGCACTGGTAAATGCCTGGCAGTTGTATCGAGATCGCAAACGTTGGTTAAGTCCAGCCCGGCGTATTGAAATCTTACAAAATCTGGTCAGATTGATGACCGACAAGATTGACTACCTGAGCCTTGAAGCAGCTCGCGAAGGGGGCAAGCCCTATGCGGATTCAAAGGTCGAGGTCATCCGCGCGATAGACAGTATTCAGATCTGCATCGATTGCATGCGCACGGGTAGTGGTCGCGAAATCCCAATGGACATCAATGCAGCGTCACATCAGCGTCTGGCGCTAACACGCCATGAACCGATCGGTGTTGTGGTGGCTGTCAGTGCATTTAATCACCCGGTTAACCTTATTGCCCATCAGGTCGGGCCAGCGATAGCAGCTGGATGTCCGGTTATTATCAAACCGGCTGAAGATACGCCACTGTCCTGTTTCAGGCTGGTGCGCATGCTCCATGAGGCAGGCTTACCACCAGAATGGTGTCAGGCACTGGTAGTGAAAGACGTTGCACTGGCAAGTAAGCTGGTCACCGATGCCCGGGTCGGTTTTTTTAGTTTCATCGGCAGTGCACGGGTTGGCTGGATGCTGCGTAGTCAGCTTGCACCCGGTGTACGCTGCGCACTGGAGCATGGTGGTGCAGCCCCGGTCATCATCGCCGCCGATGCCGACCTGGACGATGCGCTGCCAAAGCTGGCCAAGGGCGGTATGTATCATGCGGGTCAGGTATGTGTTTCAGTGCAGCGCGTATACTGCCATGAGAGTATTGCAAAGGACGTGGCCAAACGGTTGGCTGCACTGGCAGAAAAAATGATTGTCGATGACCCGTTATTGCCCGACACTGATATTGGCCCACTGATTCGTCCGGCAGAAGTGGTCATGGTGGGTGAATGGGTCGAGCAGGCGATAGAGGCCGGTGCGGATTGCCTGTGCGGCGGCCAGGCAGTTTCCGAGACCTGTTATGAACCCACTGTACTGTACAACCCGCCGGATGAAGTGAAGGTGTCCAGCCAGGAAATATTCGGGCCGGTCGTTTGTGTTTATCCCTATAGCGATATACAGGATGCGATTGAGCGTGCCAACGCCTTGCCGTTCAGTTTTCAGGCAGCCGTTTTTACACGCGATATCAATACCGCGATGCAGGCGTACCGTCATCTGGATGCGTCAGCCGTCATGGTCAATGAGCATACCGCCTTCCGGGTAGACTGGATGCCGTTTGCGGGCTTAAGGCAATCGGGCCTGGGTGTTGGTGGCATACCCTATACCTATCATGATATGCAAATAGAAAAAATGCTGGTGTTGAATTCACCATCACTTTAGTCCGGAGAACAGAACATGTTTGCAAATGACAAGGTTGAGCTGAGTTTTCTACTGGATGTTCTGGTTTACATGTCGGCATTTCTGGTGCTGATACTGGGTATTGCAGTACTTTACGTCATTGTTATTTACATAGCTGATGTTACCCAGACCAAACATGCCATACGGCGTAATTATCCGGTGGTTGGTCGTTTAAGATACTTTTTTGAACACCTCGGGCAGTTTTTCCGACAGTATTTTTTTGCAATGGATCGGGAGGAATTACCCTTTAACCGTGCAGAACGCAGCTGGGTTTATCGTGCAGCAAAAGACCTGGATAATACCGTTGCGTTTGGTTCTACACGTAACATGCATAACGAAGGCAGCATTTTGTTTGTTAATTGCCCGTTTCCTGTTCTGGGCGAAGATGCGACAAAAGTTGGAGACGTGACAGTAGGTGAATACTGCGAAAAACCTTATGTGACCAATTCACTGTTCAATATATCCGCGATGAGTTTTGGTGCTATCTCCCGACCCGCAGTGCTGGCGCTGTCCAATGGTGCGCATCAGGCTGGATGCTGGCTGAATACCGGTGAAGGTGGTTTATCACACTATCATCTGCAAGGTGGCTGCGACATCGTTTATCAAATCGGAACGGCAAAATATGGTGTACGCGATGAGCAAGGCAAGCTGAGTGATGAAAAACTGCGCGAAGCAGCCGATCATGAACAAGTAAAAATGTTCGAGATTAAGTTAAGCCAGGGAGCAAAACCCGGTAAAGGCGGGATATTGCCAGGCGGTAAGGTAACGGCGGAGATAGCCAAAATACGCGGCATACCGGAAGGTGAAGACTCAATCAGTCCGAACAGGCATGTCGATGTCAGATGTATCGACGATTTGCTGGACATGATAGAGCGTGTACGCACGGTTACCGGCAAGCCAACCGGCTTCAAAAGCGTGATTGGATCCTATGAATGGCTCGATGAGCTGTTCGAGGCCATCAACAAGCGCGGCATCGAAAGTGCACCCGACTTTATAACAATAGACAGCGCTACAGGTGGATCTGGCGCCGCACCGATGAGCCTGATCGATTACGTAGGTTTGCCGATAAGTGAAAGCCTGCCCATGGTGGCAGATCTGCTGGTAAAATATAACCTGAAGCAACGTATCAGGCTTATCGCTTCCGGTAAACTGATTACCCCGGGCGAAGTAGGCTGGGCCCTTTGTGTAGGTGCAGACTTTGTAGTGACGGCCAGAGGGTTTATGTTTGCACTGGGTTGCATTCAGGCATTGCAATGCAACAAAAATACCTGCCCGACCGGGATCACAACCCATAACAGGAAACTGCAAAAAGGCCTGAACCCAATTGGCAAGGCTACAAGAGTCAGTAATTATTGCAGAAACATGGTGCATGAGGTGGGTGTGATTGCGCATTCAGTTGGTGTCACAGAGCCTCGACAGTTCAATCGCACTCATGCGCGCATCGTGCTGGATAATGGCAGATCTGTTCCTCTTGAAGAGCTCTATCGTATGCCTGCGACCAGAGCCGCGGTATCCTGTTCGTCTGATAAGGAAAATATTTTGTAATGCTACGGAAGGGACGCAGCAGCAAGGGCTGGAGAATGAATAACGCTTCTCAAAAAAGATATTCTTTACTTTTCTATTTTGTATGTGCCGCCTTGTTTACCGGTACCGCATATTCTGAAATAGAGCTGACACCCTTTGCCGGCTATCGCTTAGGGGGTGACGTGACTGATGAAGAGAGTGATACCGGACAGAATTTCGATGAGAGTGCCAGCTACGGGTTTATCCTGAATATACAGGATAAAGAAAATACCCAGTATGAGTTTCTGTACAGTCGCCAGTCCAGTCGTCTGGATATATCCAGTGCGGGTAGTTTTAACTCATTGGGTCTGGATATTTATTATTTCCAGTTAGGCGGGTCATATTTGTTCGAAGGAAAGGCGTCCCGGCCCTATCTCAGTTTTACAATGGGTGCTGCTTATCTGGACCCGGAACAGGGCTATGATTCATCTACCGAGTTTTCATATAGTCTGGGTGGTGGTATGCGCTGGTACCTGATGGATAATATGGGCCTGCGGTTTGATGTGCGTACCTATGGTATTGTTACCGACAGCGCCTCACATATTTTTTGCAGGGATGGTCGCTGTGTTGCCAGTTACCGTGGTAGTGGCATGAACCAGATTGAAGCCAGTCTGGGTTTGATTTTACGATTTTAGTTGTCAGGCCCTGCGGGCAGGCATTCGGTAGATAAAAAAGAGAAGCTATTGGCTATATACAAATCGATATTAAATTTTTTCGGGTTTGAGTCAGATCGGGTCAGCTACACGGAAATACTGGTTTCAACCCTGGGCGGTATAGTGGGTATTACACTGGTGGCCTGGATCAGCTTTCAG
>JAJRTX010000026.1 GCA_021545665.1 Zetaproteobacteria bacterium | reverse complement strand
TAGTGATTTCCCTTATCAAGAAGCATATGATTAACATGGAAAGCTATGCGTTGGGAAATCATTCGCTGTTTGCCAGCCAGATTAATTTCAGCAGCTAGCTGATTGGTTATCTCTTCATTAAGTAATGATAGCAACCCAATGATCTGTATGCCCAGCAAGATGGCTATGGCGATGCCAATCAACGAATATTTCTTACTCATGAATCCTCCGCGCAGTATATACTAAATGATAGCTGTTTTTCACAGCACATTATATAGTATACGCAAGTGCTGTGCCAATAAATCTGGTTTTTAACAATTACAATCTAGGGGAAGATACCGGTAGGAGCTGAATGCTGCTGACCAGAAAAAAACAGCGCCATTTCCTGATTTATCTACTTATAATTTAATATAGGTCAATTATATCCTCCCTGTGACAAACTAAGCATAAGCGATAGCGTTCGTTGCATGCGTATTATTAAATCCTGGCAGGAAGCAAAAGAAATCTCCGAACTCAAGGACGGTGCAATTACTGTTGGCAACTTTGATGGTGTACATATGGGTCATGAACAGGTGCTGACGGAATTGCGCGGACATGCGTTGGGGGTCGGTGGCCCATCCATTGTTATCACATTCGAACCGCATCCACGTGCTATTTTATTCCCTCAGGAGGCACCACGTCGGCTTTGTCATGTACATGAAAAATTGCAGTATCTGGAAGATGCTGGCATTGATGCCGTATTGTTGCTGGAATTTAATAAGGAACTTTCCACCTGGCCTGCAGAAAAATTCTCCGCAGCTCTCTACGATACATTTAGCTTCAGGCATATTCATGTGGGTTATGATTTCGCTTTTGGCCATGATCGCACAGGGCATGTTGATGATCTGCGCAGCCTGGGTGACAGCAAGGATTTTACTGTTTCCGAAGCTGCAGCTTTTGAAATGATGGGTGCCGTCGTTTCCTCATCCCGCATTCGTTCAGCAGTTGAAGCGGCTGACTTTACTCTGGCCTGCAGGTTACTCGGCCACAATTATTCGATAGCCGGAACAGTGCTGCATGGTGAAGAGCGAGGACGACAAATGAACTTTCCTACCGCCAATGTTGATGTGGCTGATCTGACTCATCCACCCGTTGGCATTTATGCGGTGCGTGCCAATACACGGAAAAAGAAGTGGAAAGGTGCCGCCTATCTGGGTTATCGACCTACCTTCAACGGACGTACATTATTGCTGGAAACCCATCTTCTGGATGATAGTCCGGAGCTGTATGACAAATGGCTAAATGTGAGTTTTGTAAAACGTATCCGTGAAGACCGTGCTTTTACCAGCCATGCCGATCTGGCCAAACAAATTGCCAGAGACTGTGAAGTTGCAAGAAAAATATTAGATACCGATGACACCCCAGGGCGCCCTCTTTTGCGCAAGCGCAATTTACCTTGACGAAGATAAATTCAACAACAAGGCCAACTCAGTTTTACTGCAGAGTACGCAGAGGAAAAACAATCATTACTGGAATTGAACGCCGTAACGAATATCCTGCCGCCTCATGTTTTTTGCTTTCCTCTGCGTACTCTGCGTACTCTGCGGTGAGTGGTTTTAATGTTTGTATTAGTGGAGTTTAAATTTTGAGCGAGAAGTTTGATTATCGACCAACCGTTTTCCTGCCGAAAACTGATTTTCCGATGCGCGGAAACCTGCCGAATAATGAGCCGAAAAGACTGAAGCAATGGCAAGATGAGGATCTGTACGGACAATTGCGTGAGGCGCGCAAGGATGCACAGAAGTTTATCCTGCATGACGGCCCTCCCTATGCCAACGGCAGCATTCATATTGGCCATGCCGTCAATAAAGTGCTCAAGGATATTGTTGTTCGCTCACGCAGCATGCTGGGTTTTGATGTTCCCTTCGTGCCGGGCTGGGATTGCCATGGCCTGCCGATTGAATTAAAGGTCGAGGAAAAGTTCAAAAAGAAAAAACGCAAAAAAGAAGACATCACGGATTCTGAATTCCGTCAGGAGTGCCGCGATTATGCCAAAGGCCAGATTGATGTGCAGCGCGAAGAGTTTAAACGGCTCGGCATTACCGGCGACTGGGACAATCCCTATGTAACCATGGATTACCACTTTGAAGCCAATACTGTTCGCGAAATCGGCAAGTTTCTGGCCAACGGCGGCCTGTATAAAGGTGCGAAACCTGTGCACTGGTGTGTTTCCTGCGCCACCGCTCTGGCTGAAGCTGAAGTGGAATATGAAGATCACACCTCGCATTCAATTTATGTGAAATTTGCTGCCGGAGAAGATCTGAGCGACATCGCGCCCGAGCTGACCGGTGATGTGTCGATTGTCATCTGGACAACCACGCCGTGGACGATTCCTGCCAATCTGGCTGTTTCATTGGGGCCCGCCATTGAATATGCGGCCATCAGAATCACTGACAGCGGCGATAATGCCAATCTCAAATCCGGTGAGATTCTGATTCTGGCTGAGCAGCTCAGCGCCAATGTGCTCACTGCCATCGGCGCAAGCGGCGATGTGGTCGCCCGCTTTACCGGTTCAACACTGGACAATCGCCGTTTCCGCCATCCTTACCTGGATCAGGATGCGCCAATTCTAATCGGTGATCATGTCACCCTGGAAGCCGGTACAGGCTCGGTGCATACCGCCCCCGGCCATGGTCAGGAAGATTACGAAATCGGCATGAAATACGGCTTAGAAGCTTTCAATCCGGTTGGTGATACCGGTGTATTTGAAGCGGGCACGCCGGTGGTTGAAGGTCGCCATGTGTATCAGGCCAATGTCATCATGGTCGAACACCTGCAAAACTGCGGTGTGCTGCTGGAAACCAGCCAGATCAAACACTCTTATCCGCATTGCTGGCGCTGCCATAAACCGCTGATTTTTCGCGCTACGCCGCAATGGTTTATCTCCATGGATGCCAATGATTTGCGCAGCAAGGCACTGGCCGAAATCAGCAAAACCAAATGGACGCCGGATTGGGGCGAAAACCGTATCCGCGCCATGATTGAACAGCGCCCGGACTGGTGTGTATCACGCCAGCGCAACTGGGGCGTGCCGATCATCGCTATTCGCTGCGCCTGCGGCTCACATAAAGTTACCACGCCACAAGTTATTGAAGGCATTGCCAAACAGGTTGAACAACGCGGCGCTGATGTCTGGTTTGCCAAAGATGTGAACGAATTCCTACCGGATGGCGCTACTTGTCCGGATTGTGGTGGTACGGATTTTGAAAAAGAGACAGATATTCTTGATGTCTGGTTTGATTCCGGCAGCACCCATGCCTGCGTGCTGGAACAGCGCGCCGATCTGGCTAGTCCGGCTGATCTCTATCTGGAAGGCAGCGATCAGCATCGCGGCTGGTTCCAGTCGTCATTGCTGGAGAGCGTCGGCACGCGCAGCGTAGCGCCATTCAAGGGCGTGCTGACACATGGTTTTGTGGTTGATAAAAACGGCAACAAGATGTCTAAATCACGTGGCAATGTGATCGCACCACAGAAAATCATCCAGCAGATGGGCGCGGATATTCTGCGATTATGGATTGCCTCAAGCGATTATTCAGCTGATATCCGCATTTCCGATGAAATCATCAAACAACTGGCCGAAGCCTACCGCCGCATTCGCAATACCATTCGTTTCCTGCTCGGCAATCTGAATGATTTTGATCCGGCTCGTGATGCGGTTCCACTTGCACAGCGCCAACCGCTGGATCAGTGGGCCTCACACCGTTTGTCACAACTTGAACGCCATGTGCACGATTGTAATGAGAACTATCAGTTCCACCGTATCCATCAGGAAATTCACAATTTCTGCTCGGTCGATCTGGGCGGTTTCTATCTTGATGTGATCAAAGACCGTCTTTACTGTGATGCGGCTGATTCACCGCGCCGGGCGTCGGCCCGTGCCACGCTGTACGAGCTAACCGACACCTTAATCAGGCTGATTGCACCTGTACTGCCATTCACGGCAGAAGAAGCATGGGAACATCTGCCGGGATCGGATGCGAAAAGCATTCATTTGCAGACCTTCCATCCTGTTGCCGATATCAGCATTGATGAAACCGCATGGGATGCATTTTTTGCCGTGCGTGAACAGATTAATACTGCTCTGGATCAGGCCAAAAAAGACAAAGTGATCGGCTCATCCATTGCCGCCACAGTAACAGTGCCGAATCTGGATGCCTCATTTACCGAAGCGCTCGGTGAGACCTGGGAGCAACTGTTCATTGTCGCCAAAGTGGAAGCAGGCGGAACCGTCACCGTGAAAGCCGCCAATGGCATCAAATGCCCGCGCTGCTGGAATGTAAGTGAGGCTGCCGAACCTGAGCATGCAGTGCATCATGAACTCTGCCCGCGCTGTTTTGAGGTTGTTGCTGACTGAAATTGCAAAGGCTATGGTACTAACGCGCACAATGCGCTCTTGACTAAACTCTATGGTTTATCATTGCGTTATGAAGATTGGAGAACTGGCAAAACGAATGGGAATCAATATCGATACCATTCGCTATTATGAGCGGCAGTAACTATTGCCTTTGCCAGATCGCACCATATCAGGATACCGTGACTATTCCAAAGATGATGAAAAACGCCTGCTGTTTATTGTCCATGCCCGCCAATGCAACAAAACCATATCGATCATAGATTTACGGTCAGAACCATGCCTGAACATGGTCAAACTCCGGGTGAATAAAGCTATTGGTTGGAGCCACTTGTAAAACTCCGGGAGGATGAGCAGCAATGCCCCGAAACAAACGGGCCGAAGCTGGAAACTCGGTCACCGTCCACAAATTCTGTAATTGGCTCTTGATATTATAGCATTTCCTGATATACACTTACTTTTTGTATGTATTATTTAAAGTATACCTTTTTTTCTCCATTACATGCGGGTGAATTTTTATGGTCACAAGGATGTTTAAAGACTTAACCATAGGTTCACGCCTCAGCTTAGGCTTCGGCCTTGTGTTCGTGCTTTTTTGCATGCTGACCATCTTCGCCATCAACCGTATGGAGTATCTTGCCAACAATACAAGCCTGATCTACAACCACCCGCTTACCGTGAGTAAAGCCGTGCTGAGAATCAATGCGCATATCATTAAAATGCACCGCAGCATGAAGGATGTCGCCCTCGACGATAGTCTAGACGAGATTCTCAGGGACTCCCAACTGGTTGATGGGTTTGAAATAGAAGTTTACGCAGACTTTGACATTATCGAAAAATTGTTCCTCGGAGACAAAACACTCTTCGAAACCGCACGTCAGGTCTTTGTCTCATGGAAGCCAATCCGTGATGAGGTGATCGAACTGATGCTCGCCGGGAAAAGAACCAAGGCAGAGCGCATCACCAAAGGTAAAGGTGCACAACATGTTGTAAAGATTGAAAATGCCATGGATGCCCTCAATATTTTCGCTCAAAGTAAGGCTACTAAATTTCTTAGCAACGCCGAGAGTACGACAACCCAGTCGATAACGACCATATATCTGCTTCTTCTCATCACAGTGATCGGCATGATGATGTTTACGATCTATCTAACCCGAAGCATTACACGTCCGGTCGAAGCCCTCCGGGCTGCGGTCAAAGAGATTGGCGAGGGCAAGCTTGATACGACACTGGACATTGAGGCAAGCGGAGAGATGGGAGAGCTTGCCATATCGATTCGCGAGATGACCGCCAATCTGAGCAAAGTAACCGCATCGCGTGACAGGTTGAATAAAGAGATTATTAAGCGCAAACAGATAGAGAAAGAACGCCAGAAATTAATGAATAACCTGGAAGAACAGAACGCTGAGATGGAACGTTTTGTTTACACTGTTTCACATGATCTGAAGAGTCCGCTGATCACTATCCAGGGATTTCTAGGCCTGCTGAAAAAGGATGCTGCCGAGAATGAACAGGAACGACTGTATAGCGATATTGACCAGATTCAGAAAGCAACCGTACAGATGCAGGAGCTGCTTGCGGATCTGCTGGAAATTTCCCGTATTGGCCGCTTGGTCAACCCGCCGGAGAAGGTAACTTTCAACGAACTTATACAGGATGCTATTGAAATACTGGCCGGACAAATAAACGAATGCGGAGCGCGAATTGATGTCGCGCCTGATCTTCCAACCCTGTTCGGAGATCGGAAAAGGCTGCTGGAAGTGGTTCAGAACCTGATCGATAACGCGCTAAAATTCATGGGTGAACAAGCTGATCCGCATATTGAAATTGGCTCTCGCCGGGAGAAAGATGGCGATATATGCTATATCAGGGATAATGGTATCGGTATCAAACCAAGGTATCATAAAAAGATATTTAAACTGTTTGAACGACTGACTCCGGCAGTGGAAGGGACGGGCATAGGTCTGGCCATTGTCAAGCGGATCATTGATCTGGAAGGCGGCCGCATCTGGGTTGAATCGGAAGGAGAGGGCATGGGCTGCACATTCTGTTTTGTCCTTTCAAAGGAGGTATACAGAAATATGAATATCAAAAACATACAGGATGAACCGGCAGTCATCCTGCTCGTCGAGGATAATCCGGCTCATGCCGAGCTGATCATGCGCGGACTTGAGGATAGCCGGGTCGCCAACCGGGTTATGCATGTGTCCGATGGTGAAGAAGCCCTGGATTATCTGTTCCGGCGTGGCGATTACGCCGATCCGGAAACAAGCCCGCAACCGCATCTTATTCTGCTTGATCTACGCTTACCCAGGGTGGATGGCCTGGAAGTGCTGAAAGAGACCAGAGAATCCAGCCTGGACGGCATGCCAGTGGCTATCCTCACCTCATCGGAAGCGGATGCCGACATGGCCAAAGCCTATGAATACCATGCCAGCAGTTATCTGGTCAAGCCACTCGATTTTAACCAATTCAAGACCATGATGGATGATCTCGGCTTTTACTGGCTGTGCTGGAACAGGTATCCGTGGAAAACAAAATGAGTGCCGGAATATTGCAAATATTGCTGGTAGAAGATAATGCGGGTCATGTTGAATTGATTCGCCGCGCCTTTGAGACAGAGGGGGAAAAAATCAAACTCACCGTTTCGGGCACGCTCGCCGAGACGCGAAAGATACTGGCGGAAATAACTCCCGACCTGATGATTGCCGATTATCTCTTGCCGGATGGCAAGGGCATCGAACTCCTGCCCGGCAATCAGAATAAGCTAGCCTTTCCTGTTGCCATAATGACAGGCCAGGGAGATGAAAAAGTAGCGACCATTGCCATGAAAGCAGGTGCCACCGACTACATAGTCAAATCTGATAAAATATTTGCTGATATGCCACATATTGCCGAACGTATTCGGCGAGAATGGCAGCACATCGCCAAGCGCAGACAGGCCGAGGCAATCCTGGCTGATACAGAAGCGAAGCATCAAAAACTAATCGATTCGGTGGCAGCCCTTCCCTGGACATATGATATCACCCATGACCGCTTCACTTTTTGGGGGAAACAGATCAAAACCATGCTGGGTATTCCTGCCAATACCGTATCTCGCTGGGTAGATTGGGTGAAGCTTATTCATCCTGATGATCGGAAATGGATGGTCAGATTTACTCTGGAACAAACGAAAGTAGCAAGTAATTACGATGTAGAGCATCGGATGAAATTGGCCGATGGCGGTTGGACATGGGTAAGAAATGTTATTTCAGTAGAAAGGACACAGCATGGACCTGTTGGTCTTTCAGGCTTCATGTTCGACATTGCCGAACGCAAACAGACGGAGAAAGCATTACAGGAAGAACAGCAGCAATCTCGCCAGATCATTGATACGGCGCGAGATGCCTTTGTCAGTATGGATGCAGATGGAATCATTACCGACTGGAATCCACAGGCGGAAGAGATGTTCGGCTGGAGCCGCGAGGAGGCGCTCGGTCGTCTGGTGGTCGAAACCATTATTCCGGAAGAATCGCATGAAGCACATAAAAAGGGCCTGAAACACTTTCTCATCACCGGCGAAGGACCCGTGCTCAATCAACATATAGAAATTAGCGCACAACACCGCGATAGCCATACCATTCCTGTGGAATTGTCTGTTGTGTCAGCGCACTCGGATGGTACTGTAAACTTTAACGCCTTTATCCGCGATATCAGCGAGCGAATTCAGTCGCGGGAAGCGCTGGAGAAAAGCGCCAAACAATTAAGAACAAGCCTGATTGGCACTGTTGTCGCTGTTTCCAGAGCGGTGGGTGCCCGTGATCCGTATACTGCTGGTCATCAGCAGCGGGTGTCGCAACTTTCCCGTGCCATTGCACAAGAGATGGATCTGTATGCGGAGCAAATTGATGGACTAAGGATGGGTGCATCTATTCATGATATTGGTAAAATTTACCTGCCAGCGGAAATTCTGAGTAAACCCGCTAAACTGAGTGAGATAGAGTACAAGTTGATCCAGAGCCATGCACAGGTCGGCTACGATATTCTGAAAGATGTTAAATTTCCCTGGCCGGTAGCGAACATTGCCTATCAGCATCACGAACGGCTGGATGGAAGTGGTTATCCGCAGGGCCTGAAGGGTGATGAAATATGCCTGGAAGCAAGGATTGTGGCCGTGGCCGATGTGGTTGAGGCTATGTCATCTCACCGTCCCTACCGGCCATCGCTGGGCATCGATGCAGCACTGCATGAAATCGAATCCAGGCGGGGTAAATGCTTTGAGCCCGGAGCCGTTGATGCCTGCCTGAAACTGTTCCGGGAAAAACATTTTAATTTTAAAGACCCTTAAACCTGGAAACCCTAGTTGGCAACACCCACATAGTGCCAGCTCTTGATATGCTTTACTAAACGGAAAAAATGCCTGTCCCCAACAAGGTGAAGGTGATTTTTGTTATGCCGGTCAAATCCATTTCTTACACTCTGCATGCCTTCCCAACTAAGATTTCCAGATTATAGCACAAGCTGTTTGGATGGACTCTTGACTGTCTGTAATGTGCAGGACGATACGTACCTAAAATTTTGCCTAGAATTAATGTTCAGACTGAGATTCAGGCGGCCATTATTATGAATATCAACATCAGCTGCTGTTATGTTCAAGTTGATAGAGTGCATTCATGCGGCGGATAATCTGTGGTAGTACATTCATGCGGTGTCGATCCAGATGCATACGCAAACGTGGCAGGTGGGTATAGCAATTGTCATCAGATTTTGGCCACCGGAACACCTGATCAATACGGCCTTCACGCAATACATCATTAAACTCTGCATTCAGTCGCTCCAGTGCTTCTTCGGAAAGGGGATTAAGAATGCGCAGAAGAATGCAGTCTCCGACATAACGGAAGCTATGATAATTTGAATAATAATCGCAAATATGGGAGATCGCCGAATCAATGTTGTCGGTATGATGGAGCAAGTGTTGGTCGTCGACACTGATAAAATGATCATTGACCAGTCGCCGCATCCAGGAATGCATAAACGGTCCCCAATAGTCATCTCCGGGGGCCTCCAGCAATATAACCGGTATCGGTGGATTGCGGCCTGTCTGTAGCAGGGTAAGCGTTTCAAATGCTTCGTCCAGTGTGCCGAAACCGCCGGGAGTCAGGATTACAGCATCGCTTTCCTTGAGGAAAAACAGTTTGCGGGTAAAGAAATACTGGCAGTAAAAATGGCGGGGAGAGCCGTCCATGATCGGATTGGGTTGTTGCTCCATCGGCAGATTGATATTGATGGCAAAAGAGTTTCTTTCACTGGCACCTTCATTGGCGGCCTGCATCATACCTCCGCCACCGCCGGTAATAATCATAAAACCCGCATCCTTGAGTGCTGCAGCACACTGGCGCACTTGCTGATAGCGAGGATTGGTCGGAAAGGTGCGGGCTGAACCGAAAATGGTGACCTTGCGACATGACTGGTATGGCTGAAACACATCCAGCCCCTTGCGCAATTCATACAGGACCTTGGATAGCATTTTCATGTCGCCACTGCCATAACCGCCTGAAACAAGGCGCAATGCCTCAATAATGATGGCCCGTTTATACGGGGAGTCGTGTTCGTAGTCTTTGAGTAATCCTTTAACATGTTTGCGGATGGTTTCCGGCAGTTCGTTAATAGCGTCCGTTTCAGTCATGCTCTGACCTACAAATTTTCCGGCTTATGTGCTGGTTTAAGCCTGCGTGATTCACAAATAATGCAGGCAAGAGAAGGACTTATTTTGCTGCGCCAATGGCAATATCAATGCGACGGTTCATGGCCCGGCCTTTTTTAAACTCATTGCTTGCTATGGGACGCACCTCTCCGTAACCCAGTGCCTTAAGGCGGCCACCATCTGTACCGGCTGCAATTAGGAAGTCACGCACTGCTTCAGCACGTTTCAAGGATAATTTCTGGTTGAGCTTTACCTCGCCACGACTATCGGTGTGCCCTTCTATGCGGACATTTCGATCTGAATAAATGTCCAGTGCCTGCTTTAAGCGACCAAGCAAATCAAAATTACGTGAATCAATTTTGCTTCTACCCGAAGCAAACTGCAGGTTGCTGAGGCGGATAATCAGGGAACCATCAAGATTAGCCAGAATGCTTGCTTCCCCCGCCTTGAATAGCGCATGCACGGCCTTTTGCCGCTTGGTTTCAAAGGTTTCCTTCTCCAGTTTGGTTCGGAAGGCATCTTTCATGTCCGTCATCTGCGTATTTTTTGCCGCCAGCAATTCTTCCTGCATGAGGTTCAGCTTGTTTTGCAGCTCGGCCTCATAATATTTTTTCAGCCGTGCCAGGTTCCTTTCTCCGGCTTTGCGTTCTTCAACAAGTTCTTTTCTCAATGCAGTCACAGCTTGCTCTATTTCGCTGTTGGAGATATCAACCAGCAGCGCATTCTCATGCACTTCAAGTCCGAGAATTTTTGCCAGTTGCTGACGGAATTTTTTTTCTTTAAGCGCAACATTTTCATGACTGCCAGTTTTTCTGCGCCATTGTTTTACCTGTTGCGTCATCACCTTTGCGGCATGTGCCAGATACAGTGCTTCAATCGGATTTTGTGGCATAACAGTTGTTCTGCCTGTAATAAAATTACGTAGCTCTCCAACCTTCTTCTTTGCCGCCTCGTAGGTTACGGGGGCATACTGTTTTGCACCGCCTGCTGCTGCCTTGGCTACAGCAGCAGCAGCTTCTTCTGAAAGCCATGGGATAGTTTTTTCCATTGCCTGACTATAAAAACCCCTGGCTTTGTCTACATACTGCTGACTTTGATTGAGCTGGCCTGCTTCCATATTCTGAATCGAAGTATTCAGCGCGTTTTCGCCGCTGTCGATGAGGTGCTGAAATGAGGGGCTCCTTTCAGGGTGTGCAGCAGCGGAATAGACCTGCACCACAGCACTGGCATCTTTGCGAAGAGCAAGCAGTTTCTCATACTGCTGTTGAAAACTACGGGATGTATATTTCGCCTCTTCCAGTGTTTCGCCAGCTCTTTCCAGGGCACTAATTACGCCATCAGCATTGTGTTGATCGTCAGCAAGCATTGCTGCACCCAGATAAGCTTCGCTGCGTTTTATGGTGGATGGTGCAAAGTGAGAATCTTCACTCTTTTTAAACACCTCAATATTATGTCTTAGTCCGCTTATACTAAGTGTTTCCTCTGCCTGCACCTGCGGCAGATAAAACAGGAAGGCACAGACAAGAAACCTGAACAGCGCCTTAACCAAGGTTCAGCATCCTTTCCAGAGACAGTCTGGCCCAGCGTTTTTGCTTGCGGGGTACTTCAATCCGGTTGCTGATATGATGATCACGAATCGAAGTTAAAGCTGCGCACAGGTGTTGCGGGTCAGTGCGAAACATGGTTGAGCACATGCAGATCATCGGTGAAAGAAACCAGATCGGGTTGCCGGGATATTGAATGCGCAGGCGGTTGACCAGGTTGAGTTCAGTGGCAATGGCAAAAGACTGTCCTTTTTCTGATTGTGAGACATGGTTGATAATTTTTTCGGTAGAGCCGACAAAATCCGCCGTTTCACATACATCACGCGAGCATTCCGGATGAGCCAGTATCTGAATGCCTTCATGGTTGCGGCGCATGGTATCGGCGTGTTCTGCCTTAAACAGCTGGTGAACAGAGCAGAAGCCTTTCCATAGAATAAGTCGCGCTTTCTCAATAGCCTCAGGTGTGTTACCACCCAGTTTTTTTGCCGGATCCCAGATAATCATGTCTGCATCAGGAATACCCATGGCCACTGCTGTATTTTCTCCCAGATGCTGATCGGGGAAGAACAGGACTTTTTCCCGGTTGCCCCAGGCCCATTCCAGAATACGCCCGGCATTACTGGAGGTGCAAACAATGCCGCCATGTTCACCGCAAAAGGATTTTAATGATGCGGCTGAATTGATGTAGGTTACCGGGGTTACGCATTCGTCCGGGTTAATCACCTCGGACAGTTCGTTCCAGCAGCGCGACACCTGTTCTTCATCGGCCATATCTGCCATTGAACAACCGGCAGCCAGATCAGGCAACAGCACGGTCTGATCGTCATTGGTAAGTATGTCCGCTGTTTCGGCCATGAAATGCACGCCGCAGAAAATAATATAGGGAGCATCGGTTTTGGCGGCCTGTTGAGCCAGCTTGAGTGAATCGCCAGTGATGTCGGCAAAGGCAAAAACCTCTTCGCGCTGATAATGGTGGCCAAGTATCAGCACCTGATCGGCAAGTTCTGCTTTCAGAGTGCAGATTTGATCGATCACATCGGTTTCCGGAGTGTCGTATAGCTGCTTGAGCAGCGCTTGAGTGGGCATAGGCAAATTGTCCAGCTCTGCTTCGCCCTTGTCAAACACCTTGGTAGATATTGAACCGAAAAGGGCGCGAAGAAAGAAGCCGAAACAGCGCAGAGGTCTACTATTTTACTTTTGAATTATATATATCAGGCCTTCACAGTACTCTTATGAAGCTTACCCGAGTTTCACTTTGCGAAACTTTGCATCCTTTGCGGTTAAACCAATGTTGTGTGCGTGCATCGGGCCGCAACTCTGGGTACGCTTCGCTCAGTTTGATTCTGGAGGGTTATTATGCCTGTTTATCGTTCCCGCACCACAACCTATGGCCGCAACATGGCCGGCGCACGTTCGCTATGGCGTGCCACGGGCATGAAAGATGCTGATTTCGACAAACCGATTATCGCGGTAGTTAATTCATTCACCCAGTTTGTGCCGGGGCATGTGCATTTGAAAGATATGGGGCAACTGGTAGCCCGTGAAATCGAAGCGGCAGGTGGCGTAGCCAAAGAGTTCAACACCATCGCCATTGATGATGGCATCGCCATGGGCCATGGCGGCATGCTGTATAGCCTGCCCAGCCGCGACCTGATTGCTGATTCAGTTGAATATATGGTCAATGCACACACCGCCGATGCCATGGTCTGTATTTCCAACTGCGATAAAATCACACCGGGTATGCTGATGGCGGCATTACGGCTGAATATCCCGGCTGTATTTGTCTCCGGTGGCCCGATGGAAGCCGGAAAAGTTACTCTGCACAACCGTGAAAAACATCTGGACCTGGTGGATGCCATGGTCATGGCTGCTGATGACAATGAATCTGACGCGGATGTGGCAGCGGTTGAACGTTCCGCCTGCCCCACCTGCGGTTCCTGTTCCGGCATGTTTACCGCCAACTCGATGAACTGTCTGGCTGAAGCACTGGGTCTGGCTCTGCCGGGCAATGGCTCCTTGCTGGCCACACATGCGGATCGTAAAGAGCTGTTTTTGGAAGCCGGACGCACTGCGGTTAAATTATGTAAGCGTTATTATGAAGATGATGATGATTCAGCATTACCGCGCTCGATGGCTACCTTTGAAGCGTTCGAGAATGCCATGGCCCTAGATATCGCTATGGGCGGTTCGACGAATACTGTTCTGCATCTGCTGGCCTGCGCTCAGGAAGCCGGTGTTGATTTCACCATGAACGACATTGATCGCATGAGCCGCAAGGTTCCGAATCTGTGCAAGGTTGCGCCGTCTGTTCAGCACTACCATATGGAAGATGTGCACCGCGCCGGTGGTGTGATTGCTATTCTGGCCGAACTGGATCGGGCCGGGCTGATTCACCGTAATGTGCCCACCATTCATGCGGCCACTTTAGGCGCGGGGCTGGATGCCAACGATGTGATGAATGAGGCCAACGCAGGCCCGCGTGACATGTATCTCGCCGCTCCCGGCGGCATCCCTACTCAGATCGCATTTTCACAATCCGAACGCTGGAAATCGCTGGATACGGACAGAGAAACCGGTTGTATCCGCAATGTCGAACACGCCTATTCAAAAGAAGGCGGTCTGGCGATTCTATTCGGCAATATTGCTGAAAGAGGCTGCATCGTAAAAACCGCCGGTGTTGATGAATCCATCTGGACATTCACCGGCCGCGCCCGTGTATTCGAATCTCAGGAAGATTCAGTCACTGCAATTCTGAACAATAAAATCGCCCCCGGTGATGTGGTTATCATCCGCTATGAAGGCCCCAAAGGCGGCCCCGGCATGCAGGAAATGCTCTATCCGACCTCCTATCTGAAATCCAAAGGCATGGGCAAAGCCTGCGCCCTGCTCACCGATGGCCGTTTCTCCGGCGGCACCTCCGGCCTGTCCATCGGTCACGCTTCCCCGGAAGCCGCCGAAGGTGGTGCAATTGGTTTAATCGAAGAGGGAGATACTATCGAAATCGATATTCCCAATCGCAGCATTCATCTGTCCATCTCTGATGCTGAACTGGCAACACGCCGCGCCGCCATGCAGGCCAAAGGCCCAGACGCCTGGAAACCGCTTGGCCGCAAACGCCCCGTATCCAAAGCCCTGCAAGCCTATGCAGCTTTGACCACCAGCGCCGACAAAGGTGCGGTCCGTAATCTGGAGCAGTTGAAATAGGATGAACAAGGGGAGAAATATGCGGAACGGATCCTGACCCCAAAGCCCGGAGAGGACAGTTATAATGATTACAAATGATATGAATCCTCAAGTTTTAATGAATAAGCAGCTGATTATCGGGTTGGAAGGTTTGAGCCTGACAGAGCAGGAACAGCTCTGGCTTAAGCAGAAGCCGCCATTGGGAGTAATTCTGTTTGGACGCAATGTTGACAGTCCTGCGCAGGTCAAGGCCCTGTTGGCTGAGGTGCGCGCCTGTACGGGTCAACAAACATGGGCGGCCATTGATGAAGAGGGGGGCAGGGTGAACCGAATGCCCTGGGCTCCTTTTAATCAGCGCAAATATGCGGCTGAATATGGGCTGTTGCATTCTGATCATCCGGAGGATGCAATTGCTGCCGTGTATGAAGACAATCTGGCGGTTGGCAAGGCGCTCAAAGAGCTTGGGTTCACGCATAACTGTGCGCCGGTGCTTGATCTGTTCCATGCAGACGGGCATGGCATTATTGGCCAGCGGGCCTATGGTGATCATATAACCGTGGTATCCGAACTGGCAGCTGCATGTATGCGGGGGCTGGGTGATGGCGGTATAGAGGCTGTGGGTAAGCATTTTCCGGGGCATGGGCGGGCCAATGCGGATTCACATGTAGCTGTGCCGGAAGTGAATGTTTCACTTGAGGTGATTATGGCGGAAGCTGAGCCATTTGCAGACCTCGTTAAGCAGGGTTTGCAACATGTGATGACGGCGCATGTAATTTATCGTAATACAGACAAGAATGTAGCGACTATTTCTCCATTCTGGATTCAGCAGGTATTGCGCCAAGATATAAGTTTTAGCGGGCGTGTCTGGAGTGATGACTTGTGTATGAAAGGCGTGGGCGCAGATGTATGGCAGGCTGCACAGGCTACTTTGAAGGCGGGATGTGATACGCTTCTGGTTTGTGAACCTGAGGGTGTTCGTTCGGTTTATGAGAATTTATAGATTTACTACGAAGAGCACGAAGACAAATCAATAGTAGAAACATGAGATGAGATGACAGGCATGCATTTTAAATCTGTCAATCATATTGCTTTCTTGATTTCTCTTCGTGTTCTTCGTGGTGAATAAGATTTTAGGAGTTTTTGATGTCTGATATTTTGAGTGCTGCGGAACTGGCACGGTTTGATCGGCATATTATTTTGCCGCAGGTGGGATTGGAAGGGCAGGAGAAACTGAAACAGGCGCGTGTGCTGTGTGTTGGAACGGGCGGTTTGGGTAGTCCGATCAGCCTCTATCTTTCTGCTGCCGGAGTCGGCACGCTGGGGCTGGTTGATTTCGATGTGGTGGATGATTCCAATTTGCAACGCCAGATCGCCCATTCAACCGCAGATATTGGTCGCCCGAAAGTGGAATCGGCCCGTGATACGCTGATCGGTATTAATCCGCACCTGCACGTGAATCTGCATGGCGAGGGAATCCGGCGAGATAATGTGCGCGAGATTGTCAGTCAGTATGATCTGGTGGTCGATGGCACGGATAATTTCCCCACCCGGTATCTGGTCAATGATGCCTGCATTCTGGAAGATAAACCACTGATTTATGCCTCGATCTTTCAGTTTGAAGGGCAGGCTACAGTGTTCAATTATGGTGTGGGAGAGGATCGGGGACCATGTTACCGCTGTCTGTATCCTGAACCACCGCCGCCGGGGCTGGTGCCGTCCTGTGCCGAAGGCGGCGTACTGGGCGTTTTGCCCGGTGTGATTGGTGTAATTCAGGCGACTGAGGCGGTAAAGATTATTCTGGGACAGGGTGACACCTTGTCTGGTCGTTTATTATTATATGATGCAATGAATATGCGTTTCCGTGAAGTGCGCTTGCGCAGAGACCCGACATGCCCGGCTTGTGGTGATCACCCAAGCATTGGCGATGTAACGGAATATGAGCAGTTCTGTGGCCTGCCGCCAACAGAAACGGTTGATCAGGAGGAAAATATGAGCAGTGATGAGATTACTCCGGCAGAATTAAATGCGCTGATAACAGCACAGGCAGATGTGTTTATACTGGATGTGCGGGAACCTTACGAGATTGGTATTTGCGCCATTGATGGCAGTGTGAAAATTCCGCTTGGTCAGATTGCCGAACGCTATCCTGAAGTGCCACAGGATCAGGATGTGGTGGTTCATTGTAAATCAGGTTTCCGTTCTGCACAGGCGGTTGAGTTTCTGCAATCCAAAGGTTACAGCCGGGTAAAAAATCTCAATGGTGGTATTTTGCGCTGGATTGATGATGTGGATGCTTCACTGAAGAAATACTAGTGTAGTGTCCTTTCTATTGGGGGTCAGGGTTGAATATCCAGCCCCCATGCTTGGAAAACTCAACTGCAGCCTGCTCAGGGTCATCTGCATTGAAAACAATCAGACTCTGAAGCTCGGCAGCAGTATCTATTTTTACTGCGCCGAATTTTAAAGCGAGCCCTCCTTCGAGGGATCTTACAATAGTGCCTTCTGCGCCAATTGGTAGCTCATGTTTGATATGACCAAGCAATATTTTGATCTGGCATTTGGTTCCCTGCGACAGTTCTACATCTGTATGGACAAACATGCCGCCCATACTGATATCGGCAACCTCAACATCAAAAGGTGCACCGCCAGATGGGGTGATAGTGGCTGTGATAGCAACCTGTGAACGGCTGTATTGGCGAGTATTCGCATGTTTTGTCAAACTTTCCCCCTATCTCGTGCCGAGGTAAAACATCTCTATCATTATGGATGGAATGGATTAAGGCAACCTTTGTGATTTGTTGCTAAGCTTCAATCATCTGTGAATGGTGATATTTACTTTTGAATAGCTTGTCGGTTCAGACAAAACACAGTCGAGAGGTTATAATAATGACACAAACCAGTAATGAAAAAGGGCTGCTTATAGCTATGCTGGTAGCCATTGTTGCCGGTGGCGTTTCCGGATTCGTCTGGGGCGAAACCATGGCATCGGTAGCTTGGCTGGGTGAGTTATTTTTGACTTCATTGAAAATGCTCATCGTGCCATTGGTTGCAGCCAGTATTATCACAGGTGTGGCAGGCCTTGGTGATGTGCGCAAACTGGGTCGCATGGGTGGTTTTTCAGTTGCTTATTACGCCACCACAACATTTATTGCCGTATCCATAGGTTTGTTGATGGCTAATTTATGGCAACCCGGCGTGGGTGTGGATCTTTCATCCGGAGCTGCCGCGCCAAAACCGAAAATAGGCGATGTCGGCATTACTGATCTTGTGTTGTCGCTGGTGCATCCGAACATTATTGATGCTGCGGCCAATATGAAGCTATTGCCGATTATCGTATTTTGCATTCTGCTGGCAGCAGCTCTCTCCACATTGGGTGAAAAAGGCAAGCCGGTAATCTTGTTTTTCGAAAGTCTGAACGAAGCCATGATGACTATTGTCGGCTGGATTATGGTGTTTGCACCGATTGGCGTCTTTGCCCTGATTGCTTCCAAGCTCGGTTCAGCAGGTGGTGGCGAAGCATTCTTTGCTCAACTGGCAGGTCTGGCTAAATATGCACTGGCGGTAATTTCCGGCCTGCTCACCCATGCAGCGCTATTGTGTCTGTTCTTGATGTTGCTTGCACGCCGTTCGGTTGCAGATTATCTGGGTCATATGGGAACGGCCCTGATGACCGCATTTTCCACCGCCTCATCCAGCGCCACATTGCCCTTGACTCTGGATGGCGTAAAAGCAGCAGGCGTAGATGAAAAAGCGCGCCGTTTCGTGCTGCCGCTGGGGGCAACCATTAATATGGATGGCACAGCCTTGTATGAAGCAGTTGCCGTTCTGTTCATTGCTCAGGCTTATGGTCTGGACTTGAACTTCGGTCAGCAGATGGTCGTACTGTTGACCGCCACCATGGCAGCTATCGGTGCAGCAGGCATTCCTGAAGCGGGGCTGGTCACCATGGTGATTGTACTGGAAGCGGTTGGTTTACCGCTCGAAGGCATTGGCCTGATTCTGTCTATTGACTGGTTCCTGGATCGCTGTCGCACTACAGTAAATGTCTTCGGTGACTCCGTTGGTGCAGCCATTGTCGGCAGGTTGGCTCCGCGCAATTAGAAAGCCACAATACAAGAATACTATATATGTAACCGGTTTGAGTTTTAAGCAAACAGTTGTACTATCAACCATTTATTGATGAAGTTGGAATGGTAAATCAAAATGAAGAAGATACTGTTTTGACAGTCAAATGGAGTCTGTATTTGTGAGTTATGCCGGATATCAAAACGATATTAATCGAATACTTGCATCTGAGATAATGGGCGAAATCCTGTTTGCCATGGCTGCCCGGTTCACATGGTCATCACAGCGGCGGCGCAAGTGGTTGTTACTAAAGGATTTAGAAACCCAGACAAAGGAACGCCTGATCACATTTCTGCGACAACAGCAACAGCAAGCGAATCTTTCCAAACCGGTGAAGGTCAGAGGATATTGTTACGGCATACTACTTGCCCTCTTACCATGGGGGAAATCCATGCAACTGCTGGAACGTGCAACTGTCCCCTTCCTCAGGGTTTATAAACGTCTTGAAGAGAATGCAGACGAGCACAGCAGAGAATTTTTCTCATATGTGGTAGCCCATGAAGAGGCCATTGCCGAATTTGCCCGCCTGGAACGTGCTGGAAATACTGAACATTCGATCCGCACAGTTACTGATCTACTGGATCAAAACAGTTAATTCTGAAGATGAGTTGTTATTCGGAATACCAACTCAAATAACTATGCGCTCTGAATCAACTCACGATTAGACCGTATCATCGTCTGAATTACCTTCACATAGGCCATACCACGCTCAGAGTATGATGTCAGACCCATAGCGAGAAATTCTGCATCCAGCGTACGGTGCTGATTGCGCAGGCTCTGTCGCATCTTGCGAAACTCCGCATAGGCACGGGAGGTATTGATATTCTTCATATAAGCTCTGACTGAAAGATTCGGCGTGGCAAAACTCTTCACCTCATGTGTAGCACCCGCAATCCTTTTAAGTGGCACCAGGCCACAACCTTTTTCATAACACCACTGGCCGAAGTAATTGTTGGCATCACGGGCGAAACGTGACTGCCCCCAGGCCGATTCATTGGCTGCCTGAACCAGTGCCATTTCAAGCGGAATCGCATCCACGCTTTGCATGAGCTTATTCCAGACGGGCTCGTCCGGGTCACCCTTGAATGAAATCCGGTATTGCATGGCAAGCTGATGCAGCCATTGCAGATCATCTTTAGTCAGACCTGCTGCTGCTCTTAGTGCTTTCAGCTTAGTTCGCTGTTGTTCAATCCGAGCATTTTCTGCCTCAACCAGTGGCTTCATGAATGAGAAAAAAACCGCCTTTTTTTGTGCTGCATCAGGTATTTTTATAGCCTTGGCTTTTTTCTCGGATGAACCTGACAATTTTGAGTTCTGTTTCATTTCATGTTTTTCCTGACCAAATGGAAAGATTGGTTTTGAACATGATGGCAGCAAAAATAAAACTGCAAGGCATGTAACTGTGATGATACATGCGTGGGTCATGTGAGATAAATTTAATGTCTTCATGAGGTGAACTATGGAGCCGCATCCGGGACTTAACTGTGATACCCAATACAATAACATACTCAAGCTGGTAGATGCGTTATGGTTCCCTCATGGTATTATCAGAAAAAGAAACATCATTTTATGATCTTGGGCCGGAACAGGTGTTGCAGGCCATTGAACACCTTGGTTTTGAATGTGACGGTTATCAGCTGGCGTTGAATTCGTATGAAAATCGTGTCTATCAGATCGGCCTGGTGGATGAAGAATCTGTGATTGCCAAGTTCTATCGCCCAAACCGCTGGTCGGATGCAGCCATTCGCGAGGAGCATACGTTTACATTTGAGCTTGATGCACTGGATATTCCTGCCGTGCCGCCAATGCTGCTGGATGGGGAAAGCCTGTTTCAGTTTGCCTCATTTCGATTTTCTCTATATCCGCTTAGAGCAGGTCGGGCACCTGATCTGGAGAATCCCAGCCATCTGGAGCAGCTCGGGCGTTTCGTCGGGCGAATCCATGCGCTGGGTGCAACCCGGGCATTCATGCACAGACCGACACTGAATGTGCAAACTTTCGGTGATGACTCCTATGAGTTTCTGCTGGAGAACGAATTTATTCCTGTTGAACTGGAAAGGGCTTACGAAACATTGGCTGAAGACCTGCTACATGCGATTGAGCACAGATTTGATCTGATTTGTCCTGAACTAATCCGTCTGCATGGCGATGGTCATCCCGGCAATATTCTATGGAAAAATGAAACACCTTTTATTGTTGATTTCGACGATGCGCGCATGGGCCCGGCAGTCCAGGACTTATGGATGTTTTTGTCCGGTGACCGGCCTCATATGGAATCCAGTCTTGATACGTTGCTCAAGGCATATTCCCAGTTTCACGATTTTGATACACGCGAATTAAGTCTGATCGAACCCTTAAGAACCCTGCGTATGATGCATCACGCCGCCTGGCTGGCACGGCGCTGGGACGACCCGGCCTTTAAACGCGCTTTTCCATGGTTTAACACACAAAATTACTGGGAAGATCACATTCTCTCACTCAAAGAGCAGGCTTCGGCCTTGCAGGAGGCACCCATCCAATGGATTTAGAAAATCGCATCATCGAACTGGAAACAAAAGTCTCTTATCAGGATCATACCATTGAACAATTGAATGAAGTGGTGATACAACAGCAACAGCAAATTGATCAACTGGAAAAAAATATAAACCAGCTCTCAGGCCATCTAAAAGCCCTAAACCCATCCGATCTGGCCCGCCCGGAAGAAGAAGCCCCGCCACCACATTATTAAAGAAATGACGGTATGTGCAGATTGCACTTCAAACCTGCACTCTGTGGCATTAATGCGATTAGGGCCTGTTCACATTAAGTGAACGACCACCGGCTAAAAGCCAGTGGCTTCCTTTTACGGCTAGAAGCCGGTGATTGGTCGGCCATCCGGCCGACTGACTACACCACTTCAAAGTCATCATCCGGATGC
>JAJRTX010000025.1 GCA_021545665.1 Zetaproteobacteria bacterium | reverse complement strand
ATGATGCCCATAGCCAAGGTGGTCTTCCATCTCAGCACCAAGGGCTGTTTCAACTGTGAGTTTTGTCAGTAACTGACTTAAGCTCGATATATCAGATTCCGTCTTCATATGTTTGGCCAGCTCACTGGTCAACGCAACTAACTTTGGATCATGCCTTCCTTTCTTCTTCATAAATACTCCTGTCAGCATTATAGCTGTTTGAAATATTTACACAGTTGGATTTACAGTCTCAGGGAAATAGGCAAACTGCTTCCAGAGTTATCTAGCTATTGAATTTTATGGGACGGCTTTAGCCGTCCAGCTTAAACAACTGGTTTGCATACTCTTCTTCTGATTTATTATCAACGAAGACCTAGTACTTCTTTATAGGTTTCTTGTTGAGTAACTGGAATTTTTTGGGTTGACAGGTATTACTGGATGGCCTCAAATAGCTTTCGTATGCGTTGAGACAGATCGTCAAAATCGAAGGGTTTGTTCAACACATGGCAGCGAGCAAGCTTGAAGCGATCATTCACTACATGTCCCCTGTCGTATCCGGTGACCAGAATTGCAGGCATGTCTTTTTTGATTTCGCGTGCATGCATCACCAGATCCGTTCCATTCATCCTGGGCATCACCACATCTGTCATTAGCAGGTCAATAATGTCCTGATTGGCCCTGAATATCTGCAATGCTTCCTCGCCATCTGCCGCCTCAATAACCTTGTAGCCCAGGTTTTCTAACACTGAACAACTGGTGCTGCGCACGCTTTCTTCATCGTCAACCAACAGGATAGTTTCTCCATTCCCCTGCATTCGGATATCCGGATTATTTATTAGCGATTCCACGCCTTCATCGCTAACAGGCAAATAGATGCTGAATGTGGACCCCTTACCTTCTTCGCTTGCGACCTCAATGATGCCGCCATGATTTTTTACAGCACCAAAGACCATCGCCAACCCCAGGCCCGTCCCCTTACCGACTTCCTTGGTGGTGAAAAATGGTTCAAAGATTTTATCCAAATGTGTTTTCGGAATACCGCAGCCATTATCCCTTACTATCCAGCAGGCTAACGTGTCCTTCTGCAATTCAGGGTGCTTGCTTCTGAATGCATCATCCGCCATGTAGTGCATGAGGTTGCAGCTGATACTGGGGTTGGCAACGCCTGCAACGGCATCGCGCGCATTGTTCAGCAGATTCAGCAGCGCCTGCTGCAACTGGGTGGCATCGCCTCGGATATTTAAGTCCTCTTTGCAAATGCTAATCTGGCAATTAATATTTTCAGGGATCATGGTTCTGGCCATTTTCACGACCTCTTTCATTAAGTCGTTGAGCAAGAATGTGGTTATGGCAGCGATATCCTTGCGGGCAAAAGCGAGCAGCTGTTGAACCATTTCCGCCGCCTGCGTGGCAACCCTCTCAATGCTTGCCAGTCGTTCCATAACTTCAGGTTGCTCACCCAGCCTGGATTTGGCCAGATAGACGTTCCCCTGGATGGCTGCCAGCATATTGTTGAAATCATGGGCAATGCCGCCAACCAGAGTGCCGACAGTCTCCATTTTTTGTGCCTGCCGGAACTGCTCTTCCGCAAGCTTTTGTTCGGTAATATCCATGGCAAAACCGACAAGTCCCGTGATTTCGCCATTGCTGTCAAATGTTGGAATCTTGTCCGTTTGAACCCAGCGCTTTCCTTCGTCGGATTCATATTCCTCAATGATGCCGAGCTTGGGCTGCCCCGATTCCAAAACCTCCGTATCATCATTCGTTATGCTCTGGGCAATTTCCGGCGAATACAGATCGAATACCGTTTTACCGATAAACTCATCCTCAGGTATTTTAAGCACCTCAGCAAATACCCGATTGACGCGCAGGAAACGCCCCTCGCCATCCTTGTAGAAGGCAATGACCGGGGCATGCTCGAAGATGGTATTGATTTCAGTCTCTTTTTTCGCCAGATCGAGTTCGGCCTGTTTGCGCCTACTGATATCCTGAACCGTCCCGAAAAGCATACGGGTTCTACCATTATCGTCTGTAATGGCATGGCCTATCGCATTGACATGCCTGACTGACCCATCCTGCAACAGCAATCGATGCTCAATATTCCAATCTTCCCCATGCTCAATGCCTCTCTGGATATGAATTAGATCCAATTCCCTGTCATCAGGATGCACGGTAGCGACAAATGTATCCAGAGTGCGTTCAGAATTGTTCAGGCCGAATATCCTGAACAGTTCATCGGAACCGGATATCTCATCAGTTTGCAGGTCATAATTCCAGTGCCCGATGCTGGCCATGGCTTGGGCCTCATTCAGCAGGCGTTCATTCTCAACCAGTTTTTCCTGAATCCACCTGTTTTCGGTAATGTCGTGCGTCGTACCAATAGAACGTAGCGGCGTGCCATCTTCACCATACCAAGTTTTGCATCGTTCATTGACCCATTTCACCGAACCGTCCGGCAATAGCAGGCGGTGCTCAATATCGTATGGAATTCCGTTTTTTACATGCTCTGTATAGGCCCGGTTGACAAAATCAACATCGTCGGGATGTACAACTTTAAGGAAAGTCTCATAGGTGTTTCCTGTACCCGGTTCCAGCCCGAATATGCGGTAATTTTCATCCGACCAGGTCAGGTTGTTATGGATCAGATCAAGTGTCCAATGGCCGAGATGCGCAATCTGCTGGGCCTCTTTATGCTGTTCCTGCTTTTCCTCCAAAGCCTCTTCCATCATCTTGCGGACGGTTAAATCTTCCTGGATGAGTACAATCTCATTCACTGTGCCATCAGAATGCATGAGCGGCGAAATAATGGTGCGCACCCAGAATTTCTCGCCCACGCTGGGCACCTCCGGCGTGGCGGCTTTATCATATTCCAGTTCAGGAACCAGAACGCGCTGGCCGGAAAAAGCCTCCCCGATTTTTGGCATGATGCCCTTCTCAATCAGTTGCTGATCATGGAACAGGTTATAATTCGCCAGCGCCTCAAACGGCACACCCCACAGCACCTCCCAGGCCCTGTTCACCCGTAGCGTGCGTCCGTCGGAAGCAACTATCTGGATTGAAAGCGGCGACTGTTCGAATAGGGTGCGGAAACGCGTCTCGGATGCCTGCAGTAAATAGTCTGCTGTTTTCTCAACTGTGATGTCAACAGATATACCAAGCAGACGGGTTGGGTTTCCGGCTTTATCGTACAATCCGGTTTTTAATGTTCGCAATCTCTTTTTGCTTCCATCTTTGACAGTAATCGACTCATCTGGAATCTCCAGCACTTCATGGTTATCCAGCACACCCCTGTCTGTGGCGGTAAAAAAGTCGGCCTGTGCCTTTTCGAAGAAATCGTAATCGTTCTTACCGATGAGGTCTTCCTGATCATATCCCAGCAGCTGCTCTCCCGCTTTATTAAAAAATGTGAAACTCAGGTCTTCGGCATCCTTAAGAAAAATCATCGCTGGAATGTTTTCCACAATCGTATGCAACAGCTGGCGGGATTGCTCAAGTTCAGTCTTAGTCCGGGTGCTTTCGGTGATATCCCGTCCGATGGAAACCAGGTGTTTTGGCTTACCCTCATCATCTTTAATGACCGAGACCACATATTCAGTGAGAACCTTGTGACCATCCTTGCAAATAAGCTCCAAGTCGATGGTTCCTGTTCCCGTCTTCATGACTTCTTGAATAAAAACAGAAGCTCGTTCCAGGTCCTGAGGGCTGTAATAGGAGGCTGGAGTTGGCATTTTGCTTATCTCTTTGTCACTATAACCCGAAATTTCCCTGAAGGCTCGATTCCAGCGAATCGCTTTGCCCGTGACAGCATCGAAAAGGAAAAATGTGTCCAGTTGGGTATCCAGAGCCGTATCTATAAACTCCTTCTCCTGACGCAGATTTTCTTCAGTTAGCTTGGGGGATTCCGTCATTCTTGCTCCATGGAAGTTTTCTAATTGACGCTAAAAAAAATGGGATGTTTATATATTTTTGTAGCAAAAGACAAGTGCACTTTTTATTTTATTGCTCGAATACTGGGAAGGACTGACAGGTTCAGCGTACGTTTTGATTGAGAAACACCCCTTCACCGCGTCTGTCAGTCAGGCCGGTAAGCTTGCCTTTCTTCCTTTGCCAGAGGATAGCCTGCATATTGCCATACTGTCGGCTCACTGGTTTTAGTGTGTGACCGCGCTTTTGCAGATTTGTGGCGACGACAGGGGAGAACGCGCCTTTTTCGTGTTGAACTGCGTCGGGCAGGAACTGGTGATGGAATCTTGGGGCATTGACCCATTGCTCGGGCGGCTGTTCATCCAGCATAAAACCGAGGCTCGCCAGCAGTACCATGGAGATGATGCGGGAACCGCCGGGGGTGCCGACAATGAATGTGCGCTTCGGGCCGATGACGAAGGTGGGGGTCATGGATGAGAGCATGCGTTTACCCGGCGCTACGGCATTGGCTTTGCCCTGAACCAGTCCGTAGGCATTGGGTTTGCCGGGACGGGTGGCGAAATCATCCATTTCATCATTGAGCAGGATGCCGGTTGATGGCGAAACATAGCCAGAACCGAAACCGTAATTGATCGACAGGGTGGCGGAAACCATATTGCCTTCGGCATCAATGATTGAGAAATGTGTGGTGTCTGTGCCGTTACCGGCAGGTTCAGCCAATCCATTTAGTTTAGTGGAGTTTGTCGCTTTATTCATGTCGATGCTACTGCGCAGTTTCTGCAAACGATTTGCATCAAGGTAATCCTCAGGAATGGTAACGAAATCGGTATCGCCCAGATGCCGGTTGCGGTCACGATAGGCGCGTTTCATCACTTCGATCAGCAGATGCGTCCTGTCAGTTTTGTTCATTGATTTCAGATCATCATTTTTCATCTGACCAAACATATGCGCCAGTGTTAAACCGCCGGAAGATGGCAGTGCTGCCGAAATAAAACGAAATCCCTGCCAGTCGAAAATCACCGGCTGGCGTTCAATAATCTTGTATGTGGCCAGATCAGCTTCCCGTATCAGGCCGTCATCCCGTTTCATGTCGGCAATCAGACGCCCGGCAGTTTCACCGCGATAGAAATCCTCAGCGCCACCTTTGGCAAAACGCTCCAGTGTTTCGGCCAGAGCGGGTTGTTTGATTGTTTGCGTATTGGAGAAAATATTCCGGGCCGATTCATTAAAAACCTTGCCGCGCCACTGGATTATGTGATGCAGACGATCCGACACCCCAAATCCATTTATTGCTAATGTTATAGCAGGTTGAGTGACCTGTTTGCGATTCAGTTTGCCATAGCGTGTAATCAGATGGTCCACTCCGGCGATCAGACCGGGCACACCGGCTGATTGCGGGCCGTCGATGCTGGATTGTGTTTGATAGACCTCACCATTTCCGGCCAGTCTTGGTGAGGTTTCGCGCGCATCAAGCATCACATAACGATTCTCTTTGGCAATATAGAGCAGAAAAAAGCCACCACCACCAATGCCGGAGGAACCGGGTTCAGTTACGCCCAGAGCAAGAGCAGTTGCCGCTGCTGCATCAAATGCATTACCACCCTGTTTAAGCATAGCTAAACCTGCTTCGGCTGCCAGCGGCTGAGCTGCAACCACCATGCCGGAGTCCGGATTTGCCGCCTGTCCGGCCATAGGGATAAGCAGAAGAAGAGTGGGGAGAAGTCGTTTCAAGTTTGGATACCGTGTTTTTCCAGCAGGCGATGGATGCCAGTGGGTAAAGCCAGCCTGGAAAAATCTTTTACCCAACGCCCTTTAATTTCAGGGGTGCCTGAGAAAGCTCTGCCATAGAGATGTAATCTGCGATGGGTAAGCAGGTGCACATGACAGGGAGTTTCATCCGGCACCTGGTTTAGTTCGATGATTGGCGGAGTCCAAAGACCTGCCCAGATGCCGGAATCAGGGCGCTGAGCAAGCCAGATACCTTTTTCGGGGCAGGTATGCAGATCCACCTGCCAGTACACATTATGCACGGGGATACGTTTTGAGACTGTGTCTATCCTGTTTGTCTGGAAGGCTGATTCACACCGTCTGCTGACAGGGCAGGTTTCGCAGCTTGCTGATTTAGGTCCGCAAAGTGTGGCACCGAGCTCCATCATAGCCTGATTCCAGTTAGCAGGAT
>JAJRTX010000024.1 GCA_021545665.1 Zetaproteobacteria bacterium | reverse complement strand
GGGCATGTCGGCTTCAGATATGCACGCTGCAAGCACGCAGCAGGAAGAAAATGCCATGGGCCACTCAATGGCATGCACACACTGTGCATCACCGGACAATTTTACCGTTTACACAACCCATGTAGACCATTCACCTGTCACATTCCTTCTCGCATATGTGGAAACGGATGCCATTGCATTCACTCCTGAAGCATTTTCAGCTTTCCCCGCTGAAAGGGTTCAGGCTCTTCCACGAAGTTCAACCACGCTTTACAACACAACTCAACGCATCCGCATCTGATATTCGTTTTCTGCTGATACCACAGTTCATCTGAACTGGGGTGTGTGCTCCCTTTAACGGTGGCGCACGAATTTTGCGCAGGAGGCGTGTATCCCATGCATTTTCCAAAAAAAGCCCGGCATTTGCTGGCAATTATAGTTACCTTGACTGTTCCTACTCTGCCAACGGCTGCAACTGTTGAATCACCATTGACCCTGCCAATGGCCGAGCGATTAGCTCTGAAACATAACCCCGCTCTGGCTGCTGCCGGTAAACAGGCAGAGGCCATGGCGGCTATTCCTTCACAGGCGGGGAGCCTTCCCGACCCGAAGGTATCGTTCAGGGCAATGAATCTGCCCGTAGATACATTTTCCACCACGCAGGAAAATATGACCCAGATGCAAGTGGGTATCTTTCAGGCTATTCCCTTTCCCGGAAAGCTTGATCTGAATGCTGAAACTGCTGAACGTATGGCTGCCGCAGCACTTCAGAACCGGCAGGAGTTTCGCTTGGTGCTTTTGCGCAACACGCGCATCCATTGGTGGAATCTAGTGTATTTGAAAAAGGCACTGGAAATCATCCACAGCAATGAAGATCTACTGCGTAATCTGGTAAAAATTGCCGAAACCAAATACAAAACAGGCAAAGGCCTGCAGCAAGATGTCTTGTTGGCACAAATGGAATTATCCAAACTTTTGGATCGCGAACTAAAATTACAGGCAGCGCAGCAACGTGAAATTGCCAAGCTCAATGCCTTGCTTGGTCGTGCTGCCGATACCACCATCAGCATTGCGAAACAAACAATATCGCCAAGCAGCGAAGCTATTGATAGCGCAGCATTAAAGCGTTGGGCACGCACACATCGACCCATGCTGTTGGCAATGGATGATAAAATTCAGGCCGCTGATTCCCAATTGGCATTGGCGAAAAAAGGCTATTACCCCGATTTTAATGTCGGTGCGGCATATGGATTTCGCTCAGGAACCAATATGGCAAATGGCAAATCGCGTCCTGATTTTGCATCGCTGATGTTAACCATGAGTCTCCCGCTTTACTCAGGCTCAAAGCAAGACAAGCAAGTCGATCAACGCAATGCCGAAAGAGCACGGTCACAATTTTCTCGCGATGATGCCGCCAATCAGGTGGATGCAGATATTGATGCTGCCGCTTCGGATTTGCGTATTGCTCGCAATCAGGTGGCATTGTTTGAAAAAGGCATCTTACCGCAAGCTCGCCAAACCACGGCATCCATGTTGGCAGGCTATCAGGTGAATAAGGTGGATTTTCTCAATCTTGTCCGTGCCCAACTCAATGAATTCAACATGGATATTCGTTATTGGCAGCAAATTTCACAAACCCATCAAGCCGAAGCGCGATTGGCAGCCGCTGTGGGCAAAGAAGATTTAACAATGGAGACAACAAATCATGAATAAAAATATATCATTTGCAGCAGTCACACTTGTGCTTGGTTTGCTTGGGGGCTATTTGATCTCAAGCTCTCAATCGCCAGAAAAGAGTGCGAATATTGCCGCATCTGGCAGCAAGGGTGATGGGCCATGCGCAGATGGCGCACAGCCACTAACGTGGCGCAATCCGATGAATCCATCGGTGACCAGCTCCACGCCTGCCAAAGATAATATGGGCATGGATTATATCCCTGTTTGTGCAGATAATGGTGATGGTAATGCCCCAGCAGGCACGGTGAAGATTGATCCAACGGTCACGCAGAATATCGGCGTGCGTGTGACCAGGGCAGAACGCAAGAATTTGTCGAAAAAAATTACCACGGTCGGCCGCATCACCTATGATGAGACGAAGCTTGTGACCTTGCATCCCAAGGTGGATGGGTGGGTGGACAGGCTGTTTGTCGACAAGACCGGCGAAAGTGTAAAAAAGGGTACCATGTTGCTATCCTTTTATTCACCACAGCTTGTTGCCTCTCAAGATGAGTATCTGTTGGCACTGGCCAACTGGGAGCAGCTGAAAGACAGCTCTTATGCGGATATCCGCGATGGTGCCAAACGGCTGCTGGACTCTTCGCTGGATCGTCTACGCTTCTTTGATGTGGCTGAGCATCAGATTCGTGCGCTGCAGAAGACCCATAAGGCGCGCAAAAGCATGCATATCCATGCCCCAGCTGCCGGTGTGGTGACGAAGATCGGTGTGCGCGAAGGGGCGCATGTGACGCCACAATCAGAGATGTACCAGATTGCCGACCTGTCACGTGTCTGGGTTCTGGCTGATCTGTACGAGTATGAAATTCCGTGGGTGAATGTCGGTGATAAAGCGCAACTTCGCATTGCTTCTTTGCCGGGCAGGGATTTCATTGGTCTTATCACCTATATCTACCCCTATCTGGATGCCAAGACCCGCACCAATAAAGTGCGTATCGAGTTTGATAATGCCGCTGGCCTGCTCAAGCCGGATATGTTCGGCGATGTATCCATCGTGGCCTCGATCAGCAAGCCGGGTGTATTTGTTCCACGGGAATCGGTGTTGATCACCGGTAAACGTGCGCATCTGTTTGTCCAGACAGAGCCGGGCCGATTTGAGCCGCGCACAGTGCGCACAGGGACCATGGTCGATGGACTGATTGAAATTATCAAGGGCGTAAAGGCCGGGGAAAAAGTGGTTTCCAGTGGTCAATTCCTGATTGATTCGGAATCCTCAATTCGCGAGGCCGCCGCCAAGATGGTGGCACCCGTGCAGGAAAAGAAACCGACTATGAAGATGGACGGTATGGATATGAAAGGCATGGACATGAAGGGGATGGGGCATGAGTAAGCGTGGGTTTGTTGCTCCGTTATCGCGTGGAGGGGAGCAATCATGATTGCAAAAATTATTGATGCCAGCCTGCGCAATAAGCTGATTGTTTTGATCTTTACCGGCCTGATCGTTGCTGCCGGTGCGTATGCCGTGAAAAACATCTCACTGGATGCGATTCCCGATCTGTCCGATGTGCAGGTGATCGTGTTCACCAAGTATGCCGGTCAGGCACCGCAGGTGGTGGAAGATCAGGTGACCTACCCGTTGACCACAGCCATGCTGGCCGTGCCACATTCCAAGGTGGTGCGCGGCTATTCCTTCTTCGGTTTTTCGGTGGTGTACATCATCTTCGAGGATGGCACGGACATGTACTGGGCGCGCTCCCGTGTGCTTGAGTATCTGAACTATGTGGCCGGGCGATTGCCGGATGGCGTGACCCCGACTCTGGGGCCGGATGCCACCGGTGTGGGCTGGGTGTACGAGTACGCGCTGGTCGATAAGTCCGGCAACCATGACCTGGCCGAACTGCGTTCGATTCAGGATTGGTATATGCGCTATGCGCTGCAGACGGTGAATGGCGTTTCGGAAGTCGCCTCGATCGGCGGTTTTGTGAAGCAGTATCAGGTTGAGGTGGACCCGAATGCGTTGGCGGAATACGGCATACCATTAGCCAAGGTCAGGCATGCCATCAAACGCAGCAATAACGATGTCGGCGGTCGGCTGGTGGAAATGGGCGAGACTGAGTACATGGTGCGCGGCAAGGGTTACCTGAAAGGGATTGCCGATCTGGAAAGTATTCCGATCGCTGTGGATGCGCATGGCACACCCATTCTATTGCGGGATGTGGCGCATATTCATCTGGGTCCGGAGCTGCGTCGTGGACTGGCTGAGCTCAATGGCGAGGGCGAGGTGGCCGGTGGCGTGATTATCATGCGCTATGGTGAAAACGCTCTGACCACGATTGAGGCGGTGCGCGAGAAATTGGAGGAGTTGAAGACCGGTCTTCCTGAAGGCGTGGAAATCGTGCCGACCTATGATCGTGGCGGCCTGATCGAACGCGCTGTGGACAACCTCAAGGACAAGCTGTTCGAGGAATTTCTGGTTATCTCTCTGGTCTGCATGCTGTTTCTGATGCATGCACGCTCGGCTCTGGTGGCGATTATTACACTACCGCTTGGCGTGCTGATCGCGTTTACGCTGATGCAGTGGCAGGGGCTGGCAGCCAATATCATGTCCCTTGGCGGCATCGCCATCACCCTTGGAGCCATGGTTGATGGTGCGATTGTGCTTATTGAGAATGCACATAAACACCTGGAGCAGTCTGAACATGGGAAGGGATCGGAACTGACCATACCCGAGCGATGGGCCGCGATCGGGCGAGCATCCCGGGAGGTTGGGCCGGCGCTGTTTTTCTCATTGCTGATTATCACCGTCTCATACATGGCTATCTTCACTCTCGAAGCGCAGGAAGGACGGTTGTTCAAGCCGCTGGCCTTCACGGCCACCTATGCGATGCTCGGCTCAGCAGTATTGGCGGTGACACTGGTGCCGTTGCTGATGGGCTGGTTCATTCGAGGCAAGGTGATGCCGGAGGAGAAGAATCCGGTCAATCGGGCTCTGCAATGGGCACATGGGCCGGCATTGGCATCGGCTCTCAAGCATCAATGGGTGACCCTGCTGATTGCGCTCGTCCTTTTGCTGTCCATGGCAGTGCCGTTATCGAAGATCGGTTCGGAATTCATGCCGCCCCTGGATGAGGGTGATATCCTCTATATGCCGACCACCTTCCCGGGTATCTCCATCACCAAGGCCAAGGAACTATTGCAGCAGACAGACCGCATCCTCAAGACCTTTCCCGAGGTGCAATCAGTGTTCGGCAAGGTCGGGCGTGCTGATACAGCAACCGATGCGGCTCCCCTGGCCATGGTGGAAACGATTATCCGCCTGAAACCAAAGGATGAATGGCCGAATCCGGATAAGACGACCCAGGAACTGATGCAGGAGATGGATGCCGCAATCAAGTTCCCCGGGCTGGCCAATGCATGGACCTATCCGATCAAGACACGCATCGACATGCTCTCCACCGGCATCAAGACACCGATCGGCATCAAGGTGTCCGGATCGGATCTGAATGTGCTTCAGGAGGTTGGCGAGCAGATCGAACGGGCTGTTAAGACCCTGCCGGAAACCACCTCGGCCTTCAGTGACCGGGCTGCCGGTGGCTACTATATGGATATCGACATTCAGAGAGATCAGGCATCGCGTTATGGTCTGACCATCGGTGATATTGAGGATGTCATCCAGTCGGCTATTGGCGGCATGAATGTGACGCAGACGGTGGAAGGGCTGGAGCGCTATCCGGTGAATCTGCGTTATCCGCGTGATTACCGCAGTGATCCGGAAGCGCTCAAACGGGTGCTTATGCCGACACCGACCGGGGCACAGATACCATTGGCTGCAGTAGCAAAAATCGGTGTTGTGCGCGGGCCTCCGGCCATCAAGAGCGAGAACGCGCGTCCGAATGCCTGGGTATATGTGGATATCTCCAGCTCGGACATTGGTGGTTATGTTGCCAAGGCCAAACGGGTCATTACTGATCAGGTGACGATCCCGGCCGGCTATACGCTGGAGTGGTCCGGTCAGTTCGAATATATGGAACGCGCCGCAGCCAAGATGCGCATTGTCATTCCGGCGACACTGCTGCTGATCTTCCTGTTGCTGTATTTCAACTTCGGCAATCTGATGGCACCGGTGGTGGTGATGCTGTCGGTGCCGTTCGCACTGATCGGCGGCTTCTGGCTGGTATGGGCGCTAGGCTTCAATCTGTCGGTCGCTGTGGCGGTCGGTTTTATCGCCCTGGCTGGCGTAGCGGCTGAAATTGGCGTGCTGGTGCTGACCTTTATTGATCAGGAGGTGGCACAGCGGCGGAAAGAGGCTGGCGGCATATTATCACCGGATGCCATGTATGCAGCTGTACAGAGCGGTGTCGCCAAGCGCGTACGGCCGATTGCGATGACGGCCACAGCGGTTATCGCCGGGCTTGTGCCGATCATGCTGGGCAGCGGCACGGGTTCGGATGTCATGCAACGTATCGCAGCACCGATGATCGGTGGCATGGTCACCACCACACTGATGTGCCTGATCGTATTACCTGTGATCTACGGATTGGTGCTTCAAGTAAAAGAAAGAAAACAAGAAGAAGAACGGTGAGCGTAAAAACCACCTTAATCACCATGGTTCTGTGCACTATGTGGATCGCTGGCTGTTCCAGTCTGCACGATAGCAAAGGCTGGGAACATCAGGGCGATTCTGAAACTCATCAGGACTCACAACCCTATATATTAGAACATAAACACTAAATTTTTATGATTATTAGAAATAGAGGAAAATAAAGATGAAAAAAACAGTGCTACTAATGCTAGGAATCATGGCGATGGCCATACCCCAGTCTGCTATCGCCGGAGGTAATCATAAAGATGGTCATCATGGTGATATGCACTCAGAACCCATGGAAGATCATGGCCATGATCAGATGAAGGGTGATATGAAAAAGATGGAAGGCACATTCCTTGCTAAAAAGGAGATTGATGGCTTTACGATCACTTTTCATACGATGAAGGTAAAAAAAGGTATGCAACACGGTGGTTCATATAACTTTATGATAAAAGTTGAAAAGGATGGCAAGGCACTAACAGACTTGATAATAAACTCTAAAGTGACGCATCCGAACGGAAAGTCTGAATCCAAAATGCTGATGCAGATGGGTGACTGGTATATGGCTGGCTATAATCTGGACCATAATGGGCAACATCAACTAATGGTGCTGTTTAAGACCGCTGACGGGGCTAAGCATTTCGCCGGAGTCCATTTTCCTAAGGATAATCAATGACTCTGAAGATATTGCTGATGGTTGCTCTTACTCTGCTGCTAAATGCATGCGGTGAGGAGAAGTCTCAGCCAATACCCAATACTGGGAATATTTCAACTGATGCATCTCCAATACTGGGGAAATCAATCTACACCTCCAAATGTGCGGCATGCCATGGGCGGGGTGGGACTGGCAGCAATCAGGGGCCCCCTCTTGTCCACAAAATCTATAAGCCGGGGCATCATGCTGATTACAGTTTTTATCGGGCTGTTACCAGTGGTGTGCGAAGCCATCACTGGAGTTTCGGAAATATGCCGGTCATTGCTGGTGTTTCACCAGAGAGTGTAGCCCATATTATTGCCTATATTCGCCAGCAACAGCGCCTGGCTGGCATTAAATAGTCGTGGCTTGGCACAGGTAAACCCATGAGCAAGTATTTAGCTGCAAAGATCGGAGTATGGCTAAGCATCGTTTTTATTATGGTGGCACTGTTTGGCTGGGATCTTCTTAAAGATATGGATCAACTGCAGTTCGAGGCAAATATAATTGAACAAAGTAATACCCAGAGTCACGAACTGCATTCAATTGAACTGGGTGTCAATGCCTGCATCACACCTGTCAAAGAGTTCCTCATTACAGGTGATTATCGATTGGCTGACCATTTTTCACAACGTCATAGCAGTCTGCTTACATCCATACGCTCCTATGAGAATCAATACAGAGATAATGCCCTGACTGATTTGGCTCTAAGTATCGATAAAATAAAGTCTAAAGCCCATGATATATTCAACCTTCCAT
>JAJRTX010000023.1 GCA_021545665.1 Zetaproteobacteria bacterium | reverse complement strand
GCGCTACTGGGGAAGACGGTTCTGGGCGCGAGGGTATTTTTCGACCACCAGCGGAAATATTACTGACGACATCATACTTCAGTATTTGGAGTTACACTCCGAAAGGAAACCTACCGGCATCAGCCGGTAGTGGTTTAGTTACTCATAAATCTATCTTATTATTTCAATAAACCCATAACACGATTCATTTGTTCATCGAAATCAACTGATTCTTTACGCTTATTTATAATCTTACGTACAGCATAAAGAACAGTCGTATGATCCCTACCACCAAATTCTGCTCCAATTTCAGGAAGAGACAGCGTAGTGAGTTCTTTACATGCATACATGGCAATCTGACGAGGAAAAGCAATGGTTCGGCTGCGCTTACTTGAACGCATCTCCCGAGGATTAATATTGAAATAGGAAGCCACTTTGGTCTGGATATCTTCTACCGAAATAGCACGAACTTCTTCATGTAACAGGTCACGCAAAACATGCCGGGAAAATGGCAAATCAATAATTCGACCGGTCAGTGTGGCATGCGCAGTCAGACGGGTCAGAGCACCTTCCAGTTCACGAACATTATTGGTAATTCTGGAGGCCAGTAAATATGCTACTTCTTTGTCTAGTTGAATACCTGCCAACTCTGCTTTACTGCCTAAAATAGCTAAACGGGTTTCAAGATCCGGCGGCTGAATATCAGCAACAAGGCCCCAATTAAAACGTGATCGCAGACGTTCCATTAAATTGGTTAATTCTCTGGGGCTGCGATCCGAAGTTAGAATAATCTGCTTGTTAATCTCATAAAGAGCATTGAATGTATGGAAAAATTCTTCCTGTGTCCTGTCTTTACCAGCAATAAACTGAATATCATCAATGATTAGCACGTCCACTTTGCGATACTGGTTGCGAAACTGTTCGGTCGAGCCATTACGAATAGCCTGAATCAACTCATTGGTGAAACGCTCACCTGTTCTATAGGCGATATGCACATGATTTTTGGAAATGAGTTCATTGGCAACAGCATTGATAAGATGAGTTTTACCTAAACCAACGCCGCCATAAAGATAAAGCGGGTTGTAAACCCCACCTGGATTTTCAGCAACGGCTCTACTGGCAGCATTACAAAATTCATTCCCTGAACCCACAACAAAATTTTCAAATGTAAAGCGTGGATCAATATAACCATCTATATTAGCAGTTGGGAGTTTATCATGTTTTTCGTCTGATTCTTGTTTGAAATGAGGTAAAGATGCATCTACCTCAAACTTAACATTTGTATCCAAATCCATATGTTCACTAACCAGAGCAAGAATGCGCTGGCCGTAATTGGACCGCAGGCCGTCAAGAAAAAAACGATTGGGAGAATAAAGTATCAGGGAGTTATCAGTATATTGTACAGAAACAGGTCGAATCCAGGCATCAAAGCGTGATGCGGGTATTTCATTTTTCAGTTTATTGACAATAGTCTGCCATGAATTTTCGTTGGGGTGGTCGGACATTGGCTGAATAATACATGCTTAGCACTGTTCAGCCACTGAATGATTTTTAATTTGGACTATTCATGAATTCTCCATAACAGGTTTATGGTATCTATGTGTTTTATGCGTACACTCGATCAGCCAGTCAGTCATCCTTGTTGTTCGTCAGGCAATGAAGAAGCAGGGGTGGGGGTAAACATTTATGAATACATCGGGTAAAATTTGTGCCTTATTAAATAAGAGGTTTATCAATAGTTGCAATCAGCCACCTTCTTTATTTTACATCTGGAGAAGGTTGTTTTTGAGCTCGAACGGAGATTTAATGCCACAAAAAATGATTGTTTCCTCACTACTGCCAGCAGTGCTAAATACTACATCACCAACTCCAGATATACGCTGGAGAGTTGTTTGTTTCACGTTAATATCTCTAAGATCTTTCATATAAATACATTTATGCTCTTTCACCATGAGACCATGGTGACTCTGAATATCGTTATCACTAATAGTAAATTTCCATGAAAAACGACTATATACAATAGCACATATAATTAAAAAAGTTACTTGTATATTGATTGCGACAAGGACGATTCCCATGTCCTGGATAAACAATGGCATAAGCATTAGTATCAGTAAGGAACTGAAAGACCCTATCTGGTTCAACCATGATGGCTTATCACAATAATAGAGCTTTTCCTGGTTCATATGGCTATCCTCGCTGATCCGTTAGCATTGAATAGATGCGACCTTTGACTAAAATAATTCACCTGTCAAATATTCAATATTATCGAATGTTTGACTTTAGCTAAAGAAGGAACATGAAGATGCTTTTAGTGTTATCATCATCATGGAAAATGCTGTTTCAGCATCTTTTAATTAGCCGGATGCTAATTATTCTATAAAGGAGATGTCTATATATGAAATATAGAACAGTAATATTTGTAGTGTTGGCCATGCTTACCCCGGCTAACTTGATGGCAACAGATTTGAACGATCAGGTTTTCCCATATGGATTATTGGAATTACGGGGATACCCCATGAAAATGAGTAAAGATGGAACATTTAGAATTTATTCTGGTTCTACAACTTTTGCTGAGGGAAGCTTTAGCATAGAAGGTGACAAAATGACGATTTCTGATCATGGTGGTACTTATGCGTGCAGAGGCAAGCGAATGAATCCGGGCAGTTACTATTGGGCTGTACATAATCAGGAGCTACAACTGAAGTTGATCAAAGACCTCTGTGGCGCCAGAAGCACAGCTTTTCTGGAAGCTCCTCTTAAAATCAGACAGGTGATCCAGTAGAGGGAACCTGAAGGTTAAGCCAGAATTATATTTCAACGTCAAGACATGACTACAGACGCAAAGAAAAATCAGTAGAAAATGCATGTTTGTTATCCACGAATGTTGTGAATTCTCTTTCTTCCTTGACATGAAATACCTGGCATTTATCATGCGCGACCCTTTTTTAGTCACTCTGGGGTAAATGGAGAAAACCATGAGTTTTACCTATAAGCCAAGCAGAATTCGTCGTGCCCGCCGCCATGGTTTTCGTGCCCGTATGGCTACCCGTTCCGGGCGTGCTGTTCTAAACCGCCGTCGTGCCAAGGGTCGCAAGCGTCTTTCAGTCTGATTTTCACCTGAATCAACATTTCTCCAAAGTATTCCATCTACGTTCCAAAGCTGATTTTTCTGCAATGCGAAGTGGCAGGCGGATAAACTATAGGGGCATTAGGCTAGTTTATCGCCTTAATGCACTGGGGTTTTCACGTCTGGGACTGGCAGTTTCTAGAAAATATGGCAATGCAGTACAACGGAATCGTTTCAAACGACAGCTGAGAGAAACTTTCCGACAGAGTGGTCTCCGCTCTAAAGGTATAGATGTTCTGGTGATTCCAAGTGTGAATAATGCAGAGATGCATGATGCAGCACATGACTTTAGTGAAGCTTTAGCTATGATCCGTGACCAGAAATAGAGTTGGCTTGTAATGATGATGCGAAAACTTGTTCTATCACTTGTTCGTGTGTACCAAGTCTGTATTTCACAGGTGCTGCCGCCTCGCTGTATCTATATGCCAACATGTTCTGAATACATGATTGAAGCCGTGGGGAAACATGGCGTACGGCATGGATTGTGGCTGGGTTTGAAACGTGTGTTGCGTTGTCATCCGTTTGCTCGCGGGGGATACGATCCAGTGCCGGACAGGCTGAGCGGAAAAGCGCACATGCTGTGTGATTGCAAGAAGCATTAAGTTTAGGGAGAAGAAAAATGGATCAACGGAATATGATTCTGGCTTTTGCGCTATCAATGGTCGTGATGCTGGGCTGGGGGGTTTTGTTCCCTCAACAAGAGCCTCAGAGGGCGCAACAAACCCAAACTGAAGCTGTTGCTTCAGTGCCAGCTGCTGATTCACGGAAGCTGGAATCCCCTTCTCTTCCAGTTTCTGCATCGACAATACCAGCGACAGTAAAAGAAGCGCAACCCATGCCAGTAGAGGCTGTTGCGGCAACATCTACGTTCTTTGAGCTGAGTAATGATCTCATACAGCTCCAGATTAATGAAAAAGGCTGGTTTACACGTGTATACTTAAAAACATATAGAGAATCGCTGGCTGCAGACGCAGAGCAAGTTGCTATTTTGAACATGGGAGAAGGGCGCGAGGTTTATGTTCAATCCGGGGTGAGAGGAGCTAAGCAAACCAAGCCGTTTACTGTTATTAAACAGGGACAGAACTCATTGTTATTGCGTTCTGAACTGGAAGGCGGGCGTATATGGGAGCGAACTATAAGCCTGCAACAAGGTTCTTTTGTGGCAGATGTTCAGGATACTATTTTTGAAGGTGGTGGGTTGAAGTTGTACCGCCAGATTGTTGAAAGCAATCCTGATAAGAAGCTGAATACTTTCTATGAGCATATGGGCCCGACAGCATTATTAAATGGCAAGTTGATTGAACCGGATTATGATGATTTGGATGATAAAGGGGTTGAGCGTGCGTCCTCTATGGGTGGTTGGACTGCCATCATGAACCGTTATTTTATTGCAGCCATGATTGCCAATCCTGATCAAGACTATTCTTATTATTTTCAGGGTGATGGACGTTCTTATTCGGCCGGTTTGTTTGATGATGGTACTTTGCAGGGTAAAGATGCCATTTTTCATATCTCTTATTATTTTGGCCCGAAATCCATACCAATTCTTGAAACAGTTCATGCAGAATTAGAACGTTCTGTAGATTTTGGCTGGTTTGCACCCATCTCCAAGCCGATGCATAGTTTTTTGGACTGGTTATATAATTATCTGGGCAATTATGGTTTTTGTATCATTGTGCTGGTTATCTGTATCAAAATTCTTTTCTTTTATCCAACCCAAAAATCGTATGAGTCTATGGCCGGGATGCGCAGACTTCAGCCTGAAATGACACGCCTGAAAGAATTGTATGGCGATGATAAACAAAAAATGGGCCAGGAAGTGATGGAGCTTTATAAGAAGCATAAAGTGAATCCTCTGGGTGGATGCTTACCTATTGTTATTCAGATACCTGTATTTTTTGCACTGTATAAAGTCTTGCTGATGTCAATTGAAATGCGTCAGGCACCTTTTATTGGCTGGATTGGGGATATGTCAGTACAGGATCCGTATTTTGTTCTGCCTTTGTTGATGGGCGCTTCAATGTTTATTCAACAGAGATTGAATCCACAGCCAGCTGATCAAATGCAGGCTAAGATAATGCAATTTTTGCCAGTGGCTTTTACTGTTATGTTCCTGTTCTTCCCGGCAGGCCTCGTTCTCTACTGGGTGGTCAATAATATTTTATCAATTGTTCAACAGCGCCTGGTGATGAAGAGGATGAACGTCGATTAACCCTAATGCCACAACGATTGCTGCCATAGCCACTGCGGCAGGCCGTGGAGGCATAGGGATTCTTCGTATCTCCGGGCCAGAGGCCCTGAATGTTCTGGAGAAGCTTTCTCAAGGTTACTCACATCCCCCCAGGCCCCGGCAGGCAATACTTTCAATCTGGAAAGATCGTGATGGAGTTATTCTCGATCAGGGGCTAGCAATTTTTTTCCCGGCACCACACTCTTACAACGGTGAAAATATTGTTGAACTGCATGCGCATGGTAACCCTGTTTTGTTGCGAGCCCTTTTGAATCGTCTGTTTGAGTTAGGGTGTCAGCCTGCCAAACCGGGGGAATTTACCCGTCGTGCAGTTGAACATGGGAAAATGGATTTGTCACAGGCTGAAGCTGTTGCTGCCTGTATTGATGCTGCGACATTACGTGCCGGCAAGCAGGCGCAGCGTCATTTGCGGGGTGAGCTCGGGCTGCAAATTGAGCTTTTGATGGAAAAACTAACTGGCCTTATTGCGCATGTGGAAGCCAGTCTTGATTTTCCAGAGGAAGAAATTCCAAATCTTTATTTTGAACATTTGAAGGAAAGATGGAGCTTGAAGTCATAAAGCCTGTCAAAAAATTGCTGGATTCAGCAACATTGGGGGAGCGACTGTTCGATGGCGCAGTAGTGGCCATTATTGGGGCACCTAATGTGGGTAAATCAAGCTTGCTGAATGCCATGGCCGGTTATGATCGGGCAATTGTCAGTGATACACCGGGGACAACGCGTGATGTACTTGAGGTAGATTTTGAGGTGCATGGCATTCCGGTTCGCCTTGCTGATACTGCAGGTTTGAGAATCAGCGATAATCACATTGAGAAGGAAGGTGTGCGTCGAGCACATATGGCTGCAGAGCAGGCCGACGTTGTAATTTTTATGGCTGATGCCAGCAGATCTGAAACATGGCACAGTCAAAATCGTGCGGATATATATCTTATGAACAAAACTGACCTTGTAACAGGTGATTGGCCAGAGAAGTTTTTGAAGTTGTGTGTTTTATCCAAACAAGGCCTGGATGGCGTATCTGATGCTTTGGCTGCCCATCTTGGTGATATCCATTTAGCAGAAGATGATATTTTAGTGACGAGGGAACGGCACAGGCAGGCGCTTGATAAGACATTAAATCAGATTGAAATTGGAATGGTCAAGCTTGAACGTGAGGATCATCTGGATATTGTTGCCATGGAATGGAGGGAAGCATGGGCTTCATTGGGCAGCATTCTGGGCATTGGGGATGTTGAAATTATTCTGGATTGTGTATTCTCAGAATTTTGTATCGGCAAGTGAATTCATAATAAACTGCTTCGCCGCAAGCTACGGGGTATGACTGAGTAGCCGTCTTTCTCGTATTTCAGCATAGCTGCAGGGGACCAGATACAAAGAGACTAAAGGTGCATTTTACTTGAACAATAAGAGATGCTTAAGCATAATGTCCATTCTTTTGGATAGATGCTTTTCCCAACACCTGTATGGGTTGGGCGAAATTTAGCTAAACAATTAATAATATTAGGTTATTTCGGGGTTTATATGTCATTAAGGTTTCCTGTAATTTCAGTAACTGGCTCCTCAGGAGCAGGCACAAGTACAGCAAAAGTAGCGCTTGAACATATTTTTAGGCGAGAGAAAGTGACGCCGGCAATTGTCGAGGGTGATTGTTTTCACAAGTATAATCGTCTTGAATTTCGGGAAAAGGCCAAGGAGCTTGAAGCTGCCGGAACGCGTTTGAGCCATTTTTCTGATGAAGCAAACTTGTTTGATGAAATTGCTCAATTATTTGACTCTTATCAGCGTACAGGAAAGGGCATGGCACGTACATATGTGCATGATGATGAAGAGGCAAAAATCTACGGTGTAGCAGCTGGTTGCTTTACTGATTGGCGGGAAATTGGTGAAGGCTCAGATTTGCTATTCTATGAAGGCTTACACGGTGGTGTTG
>JAJRTX010000022.1 GCA_021545665.1 Zetaproteobacteria bacterium | reverse complement strand
CCAGGTATTCTTATGCCGGGTGATGAACGAATATTTCTCGGCAATTGCTCCTGCATTGCTCTACCTCCTGCATCCATGCAGTCGACTTCGTTTCTGCTGCAAAGAATACCGTCGCTTTTTTTAAGATGTCTTTCTCCATCTGCAAGCGCTTCACCTGGGCCTTGAGCTTCCTGATTTCTTCCTGCTCAGGGGTCAGCTTGCCATTCCCACGAAACGCCTGACCGTCATCTGCCAGGTGTTCCTTCACCCAGCGCCCCAGCATGTTGGCATTGATATCCAGACTTCTCGCTGCCTCTGTCCGTGTGTAGCCTTGATCTGTTACCAGGCTCACTGCATCCAGTTTGAATTCTTTTGAATATTTCTTTCGTGTCGCCATTTTCACTTTCCTCAGTTAAGATAATTATCCTTAACTGGGTTGTACAAATCCATTAGACCACGTCAAGCCTGTATGGCCTCGTTGACCCCCTGGTTCTCTACGTCCCTTCTTGTTGACTTTGCGCTCTCTGTTTGGGTCTGATGAGGGCGGCTTGCTACTATTGCTGCTGTTGAGTCCCAAGCGATTAACAAGCAGTGTCACAATCAAGACAAGCATCTCGATGTCAAGAACTTTTTGCACTTATTTGTGCTGAATAGTTACCACGCTTTTTAGTCACCGGGTCGCCACTTCTGAATTTGGTGATTGGCAAAATCAGCGACGAAGACGCTGCCATCTTGCGCGACCGCTACGGCAACGGCCGTGTGGGTCGGTCTCTCAGAGACAATACCAAAGACATTCAGAAATTCACCAGCCGGCGTAAATTTCTGTACCCGATCGTTATAGAAATCAGTAACAAAAATATTACCCTGTGGCCCTACAGTGATGCCTGTATTAGTGGTAAACCAGCCCTTAAACGCCCCTTTGATATTCATCGCCAAAGGGCCGCCCCATTTATGGGAAAACTCGCCGTTGGCAAAAAACACCTGCACCCGGTCATTGTAGGTATCAGCAACATAGAGTGTGCCATTAGTTGCGAGAGCAACATCGGTGGGATAGTTAAACTCACCCGCCCAAATGCCGGTTTCGCCAGTGGTGCCCCATTGGCGAATGAACGCGCCTTCAGCATTAAATTTCTGAATACGCTGGTTATAAAAATCTGCTACGAACAGCTCACCATTGGCGGCTACAGCAACGCCACTGGGGGCATTAAACTCACCCGGTCCCGCCCCCGGCTTACCGATGGCACGCACAAATTCACCTTGAAGCGTGAAGACCTCAACCTGATCATTGAAATAGTCCGCCACATAGAGTTTATCGTTGGCGATGGCCAGGTTGATGGGGCGTCCCAGCTGGCCCGGCTGATCACCTGGGTTGCCAAACATGCGTAAAAACTGACCTTCCAGATTAAACACCTGAATGCGGCTATTGCGCGCATCACTGACAAACACCTCTGTGGCCGACACCGCCAATCCCATGGGTTCGTTAAACTGACCCGGGGCATCACCTTTACCGCCCCAGGTTTTCACTAACAGGTAGGGCGGCTCTTTGACCGCTGGAAACCAGGCACAGGCGCTGAGTAAAAGTGTGACGGCGCTAAAACAAGCGATCAATATCGCTCTCATTGCGTCACCACAGTCATGGAACGCAGGGTAAATCCGGCATCATTGACCAGTTGTTTTAAATGCTCCTCGGTCAGTGCAATCCCCGTTTTGGTCTTGACCACCACCAGCCCTTTTTCAAGATCAAAACTCACTGCCTCCACCCCTTCGCTTTTGATCAGTTTTTTCTCCACCCCATAGGCGCAAAAAGGACAGGCCAGCCCATCTACCCGCAGATTATATTGCGTGCCAGCGGCAGACAGTGTGGTACTCCAGAAAAGCATGATGACCGTTAATAAACTCGATTTTTTCATTTCAGCCTCCTCTATAAATGCCACTCAAATTCCAGCTTGGCGCGGTAATCAGATTCAGCCTGAAGACCATTCAAGTCGCTGGCAACAGGAAGTTGCACACCCGCCTTGATGGCAAAATTTCGTTGTGTCCAGAAGATGCCCGGCGAAATAAACCACTCTGTGCCACCTGTATCAGCAAGCGCTACACCGTTCTGTCCGGCACGCCCACCCCGCTCACCGTTGAGTTCCAATATCCAGACCGTATCGGGTTCAAGGTAGAGCGGCATGGTTGGCCGGTAACCCATGGCAAAATCCAGAAACCACTTGTCACCCCGGCGCAGACCACCACTGTTCTCACCATTACGTCGATAGCGAATACTCGTCCAGCGATACCAGATGAGACTTTCATAACCATAGGTAAAACCCAGCAGGGCATCGGTACTGCCACTGCCCAGAGACGAATTCGCTGTCTCGTCACCGTTGTCGAGCATGACATTGAGCAACACAGCCGCAGACTCCTGCACACCAAGGCTGTCTTTGCGCCAGAAGCGATATTTACTGAACAGGCGCGCATCACCGGCGCCACCCTTTTTATTTGTTGCATTGTCCACGCTGACATAGGGCAGCGCGACCCCGGCCGCCCAGTCACCTGTCAGGCCATAAGTCAATTCCAGACTCAGTTCGGATTGCTTTGCCTGCCCTGCCTTTTCACTGTCTGCGCCAACGTGAACTTCCACGCCCTGTTTGAAAAGCACATGCGGCCCCGGGCTAAACACCGGGTCATGGGCTGACGCTACGCCCCCTGCAAGGAGCAGTACAAAAATAACTGGCAGTGAGTGAACAGGTTTCATGCCTTGCCTCTGATGCAGCCGGGAAAACAGAAGTCTACACCCTGGAGTCAACTCCAGGTCAAGTCTTTCCATGCCAGATTTATTGACTGACCTCCGTAACAAACCCCAGCTGTGTCAGCCCTGCTCGTTGTGCAGCCACCATCACCTGAATCACATAGTCATAACGGGCCTGTCGATCACCGTTGATCTGCACCTGCGGCTGAGGGGATTGTGCTGCTGAACTAGCAAGGCGTATTGCCAGTGCCTGCTTGTCGATTAAAGCTTCGTTCCAGAATATCAGACCGTCGGCATTCACGGATATTGTAATGGCATCCGGCTGTTGCTCACTGACCTTGCCAGCGGTTTGAGGCAATTCAATATCCACCGATTGCGTCAGCACGGGCACAGTGAGCATAAAGATAATCAGCAGCACCAACATCACATCCACCAGCGGAGTCATGTTGATCTCGCTCATCACCTCGTCATCATCCTGTTCACTGGAGAATGCCATTACCGCTGCTCCCCCTTGCTGCTGTTTTGGTCGGAACCGGCCAGAAAATAGGGGTGTAGTTGATGGCCAAAGCGATTAAGTTTACTGACGACCCCTTTGTTACCGCGTACCAGTGCGTTGTAACTAAGCACGGCAGGGATGGCAACAGCCAGACCAAAGGCGGTCATTATCAGTGCTTCACCGACAGGGCCGGCGATTTTATCGATACCGGCTTGACCCGAGCTACCGATGGCTACAAGAGCGTGATAGATGCCCCAGACGGTGCCAAACAGGCCAATAAATGGCGCAGTGGAACCCACTGAGGCAAGAATGGATAAGCCACCTTGCAGTCGTTCACGACCTTCATCGATGGCGCTGCGCAGGCTGGCCGATAACCAGTCGGCCAAGGGCAGGTGGCCGTGCAGATCTTCTTTATGAGTCGCGTGATGTTCCATGGCCAGGCGTCCCTGTTCGGCCAGGTAGCCAAACGGATTTCGCTGATCACTTCCGCCCAGCAGGGTCAGGCCCTGTTCAAAGCTTTGGGCATGCCAGAATTGTGCGGCTGATTTAGCCATTCGACTGACACGCCACAACACCACAACGCGGATGACGATCACTGTCCATGAAGCCACCGACATCAACAGCAACAACAAGGCAACGGTTTTAATTACCGGGTCGCCCTGTTGCCATAGAGTTTCAATTCCGTAGGGGTTGTTTTCCATTGTCATTTTTCTCCAAATATCATTTGCGTATTCATTTCATTGAAAATTGAACCGGTTGTTGATAGCGATAGGCGACCGCTTTGCCGTTGCGGGTGGCCGGGGTGTAGCGCCATTTTTTTACCGCCTTCAATGCAGCCTTATCGAGTCTGGGGTAACCGCTGGATGTTTTGATTTCCACTTCGGATACAGAGCCATCAGCCAACACCCAAAGTTCCAGAATCACCATCCCCTCTTCACGCAGCCGCTTTGATAGACGCGGATAACTGGGCGGTGGATTTTTCAGATGACCAGCGTCGCCAATCTGCGGTGGAGAGACAGTCACCTGTTCGCTATCAGCTTGAGGCAACGGCCCAGGCAAGGTCCCGGGAAGCGGCGGCTTTGATTCGGGTATTGCTTCAGGCACAGGCGATTTTTTGCTCTGCTCTGGCGTCGGTTGATTTATCTCTGCAAGCGGCTCGACCACTTTCTTCTGTGGTTGTTGAGGCGGTGGTTGAACCGGCTTTTCTTTAACCGGATTTTTTTCAGGAGGCTGTTTCTTTTTTGGCAGCGGTTTGGGCTTGGGGGCTGGTTTTTTATTTTCAGCCATTTTCGCAGCAGGTGCAGCAAGCAGCACGGCTTGAATGACTTGTCGTTGCTGCAGCTTAATTGGCGTCGAGTCTTGCCCCGGCAGTTGCAGCAGCAACGCGCCGTGGACAATGACCACCGCCATAAAAATCAATATCACACCCGGACGAAACACTATTATTCAGTTCCCACGAAGTCACGAACAAAGGAGCCGTTACCTTCAGGCAACGACTCCCGCATTAACGCTAGCTAAACAATCAGAACGCGACCTTCATACCCGCTGACAAGGTAAACGGTTTATTAGGCCGGGCACCATCAGGCGTACGTGAAACAATTTTCTGCTCATCGAACAGGTTTTCTGCTTTGACAAACACCTTCACGTTATCCGCCAGCGGGTAGTGACTGATCAAATCAACCACAAACAGCGACTCGGTTTCATCATAGGCGCTGCTGGCATTGTTGCAGCCAGTCACAACACAGGTCTCGCTGATATATTTGGCCACGGCGTAGTTGTCCCAGCCACTGCTGTGCTCCAGCCCCATACGCAGGCTGATGATATTCTCCGGCACATCTTTGAGTTGATCGCCGGCATTAAAGCCACTGACCGTACTATCCTCGCTGATTTCAGCCTGAGTGTATGTGTATGCGACATTGACAGGGATGATGAATTCGCCTTTGACAAAGGAGCTGCCCAGTTGAAATTCAAGGCCGGCAATTTCAGCCGCACCCGTCACAAAGCTGCCTGATGTATCGCCATTACTGCATGGGCTGCCCACCGAGCAGCTCTCTGCCTTGTCAGAAAAATCGCTGTAAAAGGCAATTGTTTCGATGAACAGCTGGCCTTGGCTATAGCGTGCACCCAGCTCCCAGTTGTTGCTGGTTTCGGGTGATTCGTCAGCCTTGGCACCCCCACCCAGCGGTGAAAAGCCGCGGTGAACTCCCGCCAGCAGCTGCCAACTATCGTCCAGATCATAGGTCAATGACGCACCCGGCAAGACTATTGATGTGTCATTGGCACGAGTGCTGTCGACGCTGGCGCGCCCAACATCTGCGTATTGAATACGGCTGGTACTGATATCCTCATAACGCAGCCCCAGATTAACATTGAGACGCTCATTCACCTGCCAGTCATCCATCAGCCATACGCTGGTGGCATTGGCCTCTTCCAGGCGGTTGTTACTGCCGGTGGCTTGCGTGGTGGACTGATACACCAGTGAACCATTGACCTGGTCATATACGTCCACTGGCTGAAAACGATCCATCTCATCCTCATGCAGGCGCGTGCCGATGCTCAGCAAATGAGCCCCGGCAGCAACCTCCATATTCAATTGCAGCCCTTGCGACAGATAACTGCGGTTATTGTTTTTGTACTTCAGGCCTGTGGTATCAACGCTGCCATCCAGTACGCCCAAGGCATTGGCGTCGCCGCTGTTGGCGGCACTGATTAGCGAACCACCACCGCTTAACTTAAACCAGTTGCGGTTAAAGGTGTTGCGGTAGAGCGTTGTAGTCGAGGTCACGTTGTCGCTCCAGCTTTTTGTATGCGTCAACGAGATACTGCGGTGATCATTCTTCATCTGATCAATACTGGACAGGCCGTAACGACGATCAGGATTAGCGGAAAAATCTGCATCCGTCAGTCCCAAATAGGTTTCGTTGGAGATCTCTTGTGAATATTGGGTCTTGAGCAACAGGCTCTGGCCATCACCCTGCCAGCCCAATTTAAATAGATAGTCAGCCAGATCAAAACCGGTATCCGTACGGCTGCGATCAATGGTCTTAAAACCTGCCCCCTCACGCTGCACCGTCTCCAGCAACCAGCTAAACAGCCCCTGGCGCGCGCCATAATTCACATGAACATCGGTTGAACCGCGCTCATCCAGTATCAGCGCCAACTCACCGCCGTCTGCTTCAGGAATCGGCGTCGATATCAGATTAACGATGCCCCCCGTGGTTTGTGGCCCATAACGCAACAGCGGCGCACCCTTCAACACTTCAATGGCACTCATACGCATGGCCGTAGGAAAGTAGTAGGCTGCCGGGTTTGAATAAGGTGCAGGGGCGGCCAGCACGCCATCTTCAAGCAGGGTAATCTTTTCACTGCGCTCGCCTGTTGCACCGCGAATGCCAATGTTAGGACGCAAGCCAGCGCCATCTTCTTCTCTGACATAAACACCGGGCACCGTTTTCAGCACCTGATTGATGTCGGATACCAGCTCTTGTGCCATCTGTTCAGGAGCAACGACTGCCCCCGATCCCGGCAGTGTCTGCGTCTTTTCTTCTGTCCCGATAATCATCACGGCATCAAGACTGCCAACCTCGGCCGCTATTCCAGCAGCAGGAAAAAGAGCCGCAGACACAGCCATTGCCATTAAAGAAGGTTTACTCATTACTTAACACTCTCTCTAAAAATCACAAATAAGAATCATTCACAATTAAAAATCTGACAAGGATCTTAATGATAACAATTCTCATTGTCAATATTATTTAGAAAAGCAATATTAAGCCTGCCTTCACAAATCCGGCCTCTAATTATTCTCGACACATCCGCACCAGCATACAAGTGGGCACAAAAACCACTATCCGAATCCGAGACAAACACATCAATTGTCGCTTAACATCAATAGCCGGCACTGCCCCGGAACACGATCTCAGCCATAGCAGAGCGTCAACAACGCCCATTGTTCAGGTTAGGATGAACGAGAAAAACAGTCTGCCCAAAATCAGCCTGATCGCAGGCATCATCACCGGAATCACTGCCTCGGCCTGCTGTCTCGGCCCCGTTGTATTTTTAATGCTCGGCATCAGCGGCAGCTGGATCGGCAACCTCACCGCGATGGAACCTTACCGACCGATCTTTATCGCCGTCACCCTGCTGTTTCTGGGACTTGCCTTCCGCAAGCTCTATCTCGTGCCACAAAACTGCACCACCGACAAGCCCTGTGCCCAGCCTGCCAAGCTGCGTAAACAACGTATTATCTTTTGGCTGGTGACGACAGTCATTTTGTTAATGGTTGCCTTCCCCTGGTATGGGGCGGCTTTCATTGAGTAGCGCATTGCGCAAACCAACACACAGGGAGATAAAGAGATGAAAAATACAGTCGTCGCGTTACTTACCACACTACTGCTTGCGCTGGCCTCAACAGGGCTATATGCAGCTGAGGGCAAGACTATGCTCTTTCATTTGAAGACCAGCCTCAAGCACGATGATGCACAAATTTGCGTTGCCTATAATGTAATCTGGGCAGCACTGGCAGAAGGGTTAGCAGGCTGTTGAAATTCTACTCAGGTGGCACGACACCGCGTTAAAATCGGCCTCAAAATGCTCATTTACTCCAGTAAACTGCGCTTTTTCGGCCGATTTTTCCTTGTTTCGTACTCCCCTGAGCGAATTTCAACAACCTGTTAGAGGTTAAAGTATTGGTGGACGCCGATGCCATCAACACCTTCAAGAAAGGCTGGCGCGACAAGGACGATATCGAATACTACAAAATCCCTCAGAATCTGCGCCAGGCACTGGCCAAACAGTTTACCGACAACCGAATTGATGCCGTGCCCAAGACCTACGGTGATTTCTTGAATCTATTGCACGACAAAGGCGCAAATTTTTACGTCAACAGTTTCTTTCTCATTGTCGCCAAAATTGAAGACAACTGGGTACGGTAGAAAATTTATCCGCACGATTTTTCAAACCTGTCGACCTAAGAGAGATGTTACGCCTGCGCACTGGCGCAGATTATTACATGGCATATTGATCCGATAATTTAGAAAAGGTGAACCCATGTCGAGCTGTTGTTCAAAAAACAATCAAACACCCAAACGCCACCCCTGCCCGGTCGATAATAAGGCCTATGGCGCGGTGCCTTACAAAACGATTTTGCATCATCTTAAAGCACCCTGGCAACACGCACTGAAACAACAGGCCTACTACTTCTGTTCTGACCCCGAGTGTGATGTGGTCTATTTCGGTGAGGATAACTCAACCATTCGAAAAGCACAGTTACGAACCAAAGTAGGGATCAAAGAGACATGCGGCGACACCTTGATTTGCTACTGCTTCGGCGTATCAAAACATGAGGCACAAACAAACGAACAGGCAAAGGCATTTGTGATTAAACAGACCAAATCATCACTCTGCACTTGCTCTACTCACAACCCGTCTGGAAGATGTTGTTTGAAAGATTTTCCTAAATAGATCCACACAACCAGGCTCTGATCTCGTCTTTAGCGACCATACAGGCTAAAGTGAGCGGGTAAGCAGTTGAATACTTTTGGAGCCGCCCCGAATGACATTTTCAGATGTTGTAACACAGTATGAACTGATCATTCGTCTGGTCTTCTTTTTCGGCATCTTCGCGCTGATGGCATGGTGGGAAGTAAAGGCGCCGCGCCGGACCCTGACCATCTCCAAAACGGTACGCTGGGTCAACAACCTGGGGCTAGTATTTCTCAACAGTTTTATTATCCGCCTGCTCTTCCCCGCAGCGGCGGTAGGAGTGGCCGCCTTTGCTGCTGAAAACGGCTGGGGGTTGCTCAACTACTATGCGTTCAGCCCGCTTGTGGCGGTGCTAATCTCAGTGGTAGCGATGGATTTCGTTATCTACCTGCAACATGTATTAGTTCACGCCGTGCCCACTCTGTGGCGCCTGCACCGGGTTCATCATGCCGATCTCGACTATGACGTCACCACCGGCGCCCGCTTCCACCCCATTGAAATCATCCTCTCCATGCTGATCAAATTCGCCACCATCGTGGTGCTAGGTGCACCTGTGGTGGCCGTAGTGATCTTCGAGGTAATCCTTAACGCCATGGCCATGTTCAACCACGGCAATGTCGGCCTGCCCCTGCGACTTGATCGTATCGTGCGACTGTTTGTTGTTACCCCCGACATGCACCGTGTGCATCATTCAGTAGAGGACAACGAGACCAACAGTAACTTCGGTTTTAATCTGTCGATCTGGGACCGCATCTTCGGCACCTACATCGCCCAACCCCGCGCTGGCCACGAAGACATGGCCATCGGCATTCACAAATACCGTGAACCCAAATGGGCCGCCTGGCTACCAGGCATGTTGGTGCTGCCCTTCATCGGCAAGATCAGTGGCTACGCCATCAACCGGCGCGAATGGAGCAGGCCTGCTGATGAGCAAGATAAAACGTCATAAAATCATTTGCCAGTCACAGGGATAAGATATTCCAAAAAGCAGATGGTGATTCAAGCCCAAAACCTCCGTCACTGTAGCCCTAAATTCAACTGCCTGTGCGCTCCAATAATGAACGGTGACCTAAAGTCTGCACCAAAATATTCAACCCGCTGACATTAAAGCCTCTTAATACCTCAGCATTTAATATAAATATCAATCAGTTATAAGTATGGCACAAGGATTGCTTGATTAAATTTATTCTGTATCAAAAAATTAAAGGTGTTCCTGTGTTGGAAAACAAATTTAATATTTTTAACCTAAGAGCCGCGAACATTCGCATCCTGCACTGCACGTGGTTTGCATTTTTCATGACCTTTGTGGTCTGGCTGGGCCTGGGGCCAATGATGCCCTTCATTAAAGAAGCGCTGGATTTAACAGACCAGCAGGCGAAAGTGCTGTTGATTCTTAACGTCGCCATGACCATCCCGGCGCGCATCGTGGTGGGCATGCTGGTAGACAAGCTTGGCCCCCGCATCATGTATACCGGCATTCTCACCAGCGGTGGCCTGATCAGCATCGCCTTTGCCTGGGCCAACAGTTATGAACAACTGGCATTGATACGTTTTCTATGTGGCTTTATCGGTGCTGGCTTTGTGGTGGGCATACGCATGATCGGCGAATGGTTTCCGGCCAAGCAAACCGGGCTTGCACAAGGTATCTACGGCGGCTGGGGCAACTTTGGTTCGGCGGGTGCAGCAGTAAGCCTGCCCTTCATCGCTGCCAGCATGGGTGATATCAATGACGGCTGGAGGATCGCCCTGACAATGGCCAGTGTTGCGGCGATTTGTTATGGCATCCTCTATTACTTTATCGTTCGTGACACCCCCAAAGGCTCAACCTATTTCAAACCTAAAAAAATGGGGGCAATGGAGGTAACCAGCCCGGGTGATCTTGCGCTTTATATTTTAATGAATATTCCATTATTTCTGGCACTGGCGCTGTTGACCTGGAAACTGTCACCAGCGCAGATGGGAATGATTGACCAAATCACAACTTATATTATTTACGCTGCCTTGACGGGAATCTATTTGCTACAGGTATGGAAGATCTGGCACGTCAACGGCCACATACTGAAAAAACCTGTGCCTGAACTGCATCGTTACAAATTCAAACAGGTGGCAATTCTGGACTGGGCCTACTTCGTCACCTTTGGTACGGAGCTGGCTGTTGTGTCGATATTGGCCATGTTTTACGTCGAATGGTTTGATATCCCTAAAGTAACCGCTGCATTATTGGCCGGTGTCTATCCGTTCATTAACCTGTTCGCTCGTCCTGGCGGCGGCTGGATCAGTGATGTCTTCGGCCGAAAACGCACCCTGGTGGTTGTATTTGCCGGGATCACCGCCAGCTTTTTGTTCCTCGGCACAGCGAGTCAGGAATGGCCTGTGTGGATGGTGGTGGGCATCACCATCGTTGCCGGCATCTTTTCCAAAGCAGGTTCTGGGGCCGTATATGCCATGGTGCCATTGGTACAACGGCGTATGACTGGCCAGATCGCGGGTATGGCCGGTGCCTTTGGCAACGTTGGTGCTGTTATGTTTCTAACTGTTAATTCACTGGTGGATTACAATCAATTCTTTATGTTTATTGGCATTGTTGCAGCCATCGTGTTTGCCTTGATTGTGTTTTTTATGGAAGAACCCGAAGGCCAGATGGCCGAGGTAATGCCCGATGGCAGTGTGCAAATGATTGATGTGAAATAGCAGCTTACAAACGCATTATCACACAAGGGATACCAAAGTTTGCCTGGGTATCCCTTTTCGCATTTTGATAAACAAAGTTAAGTTATTATTGAAACATGACTACCACCCTCAGCATCAACGCCGGACAATACAGCGAAAAAGGCACCAAACCTTCCAATGAAGACGCTTGCGGCATACATGTACCTGATGATGCCTTGCTAACCAGTAAGGGCATTGCCGTGGTCATTGCCGATGGTGTCAGCAGTGCCGAGGCCGGACGTGAGGCGGCAGAGTCCTGCGTCAAAGGATTTCTCAGTGACTACTACAGCACCTCGGAATCATGGACTGTCAAGAACTCTGGCCAGAAAGTCCTCGGTGCTCTCAATCGCTGGCTCTATGGCCGCAGTCAGGGCATACATGGCTCTGGCCAGGGGATGTTGACGACCCTGAGCATCATGGTGATCAAATCCACCACTGCGCATCTATTCCATGTGGGTGACACGCGCATCTACCGCCTCCGTGATGGTGACGTGCTGAAGTGCCTGACCCGTGACCATCAAACATGGATCAGTAAAGATAAGGCATTTCTCAGCCGTGCCATGGGGGCAGACCTTGCCGTTGACATCGATTACCGCAGCGTGCCCGTTGAAGCAGGAGATGTGTTTTTTCTCACCACCGACGGTGTGCATGAACATATCAGCAACAAAGAAATAATCGCCCTGTATCAAGCCAATAAAACACACCTGGAACAAGCCGCATGCAATATTGTCACCCGCGCCCTGGAATATGGCAGTCCGGATAATGTCACCTGTCAGATTGTTTGCATTGAAACACTTGCCTCTCAAAATGAAGAGGAATTTTATCAACACCTGACTGAGCTGCCCTTTCCTCCACCGCTGGAAAACGGCCAGACGATCGATGCCTATAAAATCATTCGGGAGATCCATGCCAGCAACCGGACACAGGTCTATTTGGCCCTGGACAGCAACACCAATAACAAAGTCATTCTGAAAACACCTTCCGTCAATTTTCAGGATGATGCCGAGTACATCGATGGCTTTCTGCATGAGGAGTGGGCAGGCAAACGCATCAGCAACCTGCACGTACTGAAGGTGCTGGAACCCAAACAGAAACGACGCTTTTTATACTACGTCAGCGAGTACATCGAAGGCCAAACACTGGAGCAATGGATCAATGACCACCCTCAAGCCGACATCACCGAAGTACGACCACTGATTAAACAGATCGTCGCCGGGGTGCGTGCCTTTCATCGCCAGGAGATGCTGCACCAGGATCTCAAGCCCGGTAACATCATGATAGACAGCCACGGCACGGCCAAGATCATCGACTTTGGCTCCACCAAAATCGCAGGCATCCAGGAGATCAATACCCCCATTGAACGTGGCACCCTGCTCGGCACCTACGACTACGCCGCACCGGAATACTTTGAAGGCTACCCTGGCAGCAATCGCTCTGATCTGTTTTCTATCGGTGTCATGACCTATGAAATGCTGACCGGCAAACTGCCTTACGGCAAACCACTGTCAAAACGTACGCTGAAACAAGTTCGATATATTCCCGCCCGGCAGGTCAACCCCGCTATTCCTGTCTGGGTCGATGCTGCATTGGAAAAGGCTGTGCAACTCAATCCAGCCCTGCGCTACGAACGCATGTCTGAACTGGTATCAGACCTGACCAAACCCAACCCTGACTTAGTCAAAAAAGAACTGCCATTAATGGAGCGCAATCCGGTTGGATTCTGGCGGGGGCTGGCAACGGGTTTACTGGTACTAAACTTTATACTGCTCTACCTGATTGCTGATGCGAAGTTCTGATATGGATATAACAGCTGTCATACTGGCTGGCGGCAAAGGCAGCCGCATGGACAATCATGATAAAGGGCTCATAAAGCTGGCCGACAAAACATTGATTGAACATGTAATCAACACCATTCAACATCACGTTAACCACACAATCATTAGCGCCAACAGAAACATTGACGCATATCAACAACTTGGCTTTCCGGTCATTCGTGATGACAAAAATGAATTCAATGGCCCTTTAAGCGGCATATACGAAGCACTTAAAATATGCACCACAAAGTATCTATTGGTATTGCCTTGTGACTGCCCATTTATAGACGCAGATATCATTGAAAAACTGTATAAATCTGCGATAGACAATAACAGCGATGTCGTATTGATCCACGATGGCCAATTTCTTCAGCCACTATTCTCGCTAATATCAAAGAATGCACTAGCATCACTAACGCTGTGTATTACGGCAAAAAACTTCAAAGCAAAGCAATGGATGATCGATCAAAAACACAGCATTATTGAAGACCATCGATCAACACTGTTTTTCAATCTAAACAATAAACATGATTTGGAAAGGGCGGAAAGATTGATCTCATCAAAAGAACAATAGCCGCTGCTTTCATATCCGCCTGGGAATAAAAAACTAGGCAACCATATCCTCTACCATCTGCTCAAAGCCTGAACTCATCTCTTTAAGATTTTTCAAAGCTCTTTGCACGGCATCTTCATCCAGACCAAGGCGATCAAACATAGCCAGGGCTTTTTCAGGATATATAACCTCACCCTCGTCACTCATACTAACCAGCTGATTTGACAGATATACCAGTTTCGCAAAAATGGCATGCTTGCCATCATAATCAGGAAAGTGATGTTCAGCTGCGGCAGCCACCACTTCAGCAGGAAGATTCCAGGTGCTCAGCAAGGCACTGCCGACCATGTCGTGAGTGATGCCAACGACATGAAATTCCAGTTCCCGTGCCTCAATTTGATTATATTTTTCAACGGTTTTATTAAGTGTTGAAAATTCTTGCGGGTATAAAACCCCAAACAGCAAAAATCCAATGTCGTGCATTAAACCGGCAAGATAGGCCAGTCCCAGACCTGGGCGATCTTTGGCCGGCAGTTCTTTAGCCAGACTTTGGCTTATCACCGCACATTTCAATCCATACGACCAGGCCGCTCTCGCCCCCAGTGGGCCATCCTTTTCTATTTTTAGGCTCTTTCCTGCTGACAGCCCCATCGCCAGGTGCAAGGCCTTGTCATAGCCAAGCACTAGCTGAATGGCCTCATCAATGCTTTCAATCCGATCACCATAGCCATAAATCGGCATGCGTCCGTGACGCATAATCTGGGCTGATATAACCGGGTCTTTGGCAACAATGGCAACAAGGTCTGAGATTTCGGCTGTCGGCCGATTTCTTAATAATATCAATTCGTTGGCAATCTCTGGCAAAACTGGAAGATCTACGCCATTTTCAAGACGGCTACGCAGTTCTGCACTTAAAACCTGTTTTCTGGTTGGATCAATTATCTGGCTCATAACGTCTACGCGGCCCTTTCGTGGAATATTAATTGTGTGCTTAAAAACTTACTCTCCCAATGTATCGGCACGTCAATAAAGAAGCTTAAGCAAACACTTATAATCAAAACCACCTAAATTGTGGTTTATCACCATAAAAAGACCTTTGTACAAACAATAGCATTTTTTCACGCATCAACAGCAAGCGCCCTGGCCATACAAAAAGCTGTCATTTTTGCGTGGCGATTATTTACTTTCAGCCCGAGACAAAAACATACATCGCGCAGAGATCTCATTGCATTGCCCCAATCACAGCCTTGATCTCGGGCAACATTGTTTCAACCACAGCAACGCCCTCTGCTATTGCCTCATCAGCACGATAAAATTCTAACGGGCTGATCTGCATCAACTTGGGTGTCATCAGGATATCAGGGGGGTCTGAGGCAATACGAAAACGGGTGATGCGATCCTGAGTAATATTGATGGAACCGGCAATGGCATCAAACAGCCCCGGTGCTGTATCATGCGGCTGCTTATGATTGGCAAACAGAGAATCTGAATATTCTTTTACGGTGCGGCCAATCATCTCCACCCAACTATCGCTTTCAGCACTGGTTATTGATCTTGTTTCCGGCTCATTTTCAATCGCTCTGAAGTGTTTTCCGGCAATATCACCATTCAGATTTACCGCAATCACAATATCCGCCCCCAGGGCGCGACAGGTAGAGATAGGCACAGGGTTAACCAGCCCACCATCCACCAGCCAACGGTTTTTATGGCGGATGGCCGGAAACAGGCCTGGCAATGATATTGACGCCCACACTGCTTCAATCAAGGGCCCTTTTGAAAACCAGATTTCAGTACCACTGGCCAGATCAGTGGTCACGGCAGAAAATACCTTGGGCAAGCTTTCAATAGAGCATTCGTCACTGCAAACATAATGGTTTAAAAACTGGTGCAAGCGGTCTTTATTCACAAACCCGTTCAAGCTGGGATTAAACTCAAAAAACCGCATCACATCAAACCGGGTTAAAGAACGCGACCAAGCCTCCAACTGCTCCAGCTTGCCCATCGCATAAGATGCCCCCACCAAGGCACCGATAGAACAGCCCGCAATCACATCAGGCTCAATACCGTTACTCTTTAAGGCATTGATAATGCCAATATGTGCCCAGCCGCGAGAAGAGCCACTGCCCAAGGCCAGACCGATTCGAGGCGTTGATTCCAAACCCGTTCCCCTGAATTGTTGATGACAAGGTTATAATGAATCCGTCTTAAACGAATAACAAGCCACGGAAAAACTCATAACCCGCCTATGCAAATCACTGTTGTGGACAATATATCCACTATCGACTGCCAATCCTGGAATCACCTGGTTCTGAATAACAACCCGTTCCTTAAACACCAGTTTTTAGTCGCCCTTGAAAAATACAACTGTGTCAGTAAGCAGTGTGGTTGGCAACCACAGCATATTGTTATTCACGACGCTAACAATCAGTTAGTCGCGGCCTCACCGCTTTACATCAAATATCATTCACATGGCGAGTTTGTCTTTGACTGGGCCTGGGCTGAGGCCTATCAACGTAATCATATGGCCTATTACCCAAAGCTGGTTGCAGCCATACCTTTTACCCCTATGACAGGCCAACGACTGTTGATTGCGCCTGAAGTAAATAATGCGGCTACGGCAAAACTGCTGATTGAAGCGACCATTGAGCTGGCCCAGGCAAGCAACTTTTCATCTGTGCACTGGCTTTTTCCTACGCAAAAACAAATGAATTTGTTACAGCAGCAAAATTTATCGATACGGCTTGGCTGCCAATATCACTGGCACAACCAGGGCTATAAAAGTTTCGCTCACTATCTCAGTCATTTCAGTTCACGCAAGCGAAAAAATATTTTAAAAGAACGGCATCAGGTTCAGCAACAGGGGCTTGAATTCAGCATCAAACATGGTAACGAGGTCAGCCATGAAGAATGGCAGCTGTTTCATCAGTATTATCTCGATATCTACGATCGCAAGCAGGGCTTCCCCTCGTTAACCCTGGAATTTTTTGACGCAATTGGCGCAACAATGGCCGAGCAAGTGGTTCTAGTACAGGCCTATCGAGATGGTCAATGCATTGCCAGCGCTCTGAATCTGCGCAGTGACGACACCCTCTATGGCCGACACTGGGGCTGTGGCGAATCTTTACCCGGCCTGCACTTTGAGACCTGTTATTACCAAGGCTTGGAATACTGCATTCAGCATGGTCTGAAACATTTTGAACCCGGCGCCCAGGGAGAGCACAAAATCGCCCGTGGTTTTCTGCCATCACCAACCTGGTCGGCACACTGGATTGCCGATCCACAGTTTCGTCATGCCATTGATCACTTCTGCCGAACTGAAGTGCAAGGGATGAAAGGGTTCATGCAAAAACTGGATTCGCATTCACCCTTTCGTAAATAAGGCTATTTTATAACTTTATAACAAGGTGTATAGGTTTTTCCTGGCAATTTCATGCGTTGTTGTTCAACAAAACTTTGCAGCAACTTATCCAGTGGATCCATGATGCTTTGATCACCACGAATCTCAAACAGACCATGTTCTTCGATCGCTTTAATGCCATCGGCCTTAACATTCCCCGCCACCACACCGGAAAAGGCGCAACGCAGATTTGCTGCTAGCTGGTGGCTATCCTGATTTTTATGCAATTGCAGTGACGACATATTTTCATGAGTCGGCTCAAAGGGTTTTTGGAAGGCCTCATCAATCTTTAACAGCCAGTTGAAATAATAGGCATCACTCTTTTCACGCCTATAATCCCTGACCTTTTCACTGCCCTGCTCCATTTCGCGTGCGACAGCCCCAGGATCATCAATGATAATTTTATAGCGTTTCTGCGCTTCCGGGCCAAGGGTCTGGGCGATGAAAGTATCTATACCTTTAAAATATTCTTCCGCATGTCTGGCACCGCTAAACACCAGAGGGAATGGAATATCTTTATTGTCGGGATGCAGCAGAATACCAAGAATATAAAGGATCTCTTCTGCTGTACCAGCACCACCCGGGAACACGACGATGCCGTGCGCAGTACGGACAAAGGCTTCAAGGCGTTTTTCAATATCCGGCAAGATCACCAGTTCATTGACAATCGGATTAGGTGACTCGGCAGCAATAATACCCGGCTCTGAAATTCCTAAATAGCGGCCATCATTAATGCGCTGTTTGGCATGACCAATGGTGGCACCCTTCATTGGCCCTTTCATTGAACCCGGGCCACAACCGGTGCAAATATTCAAACTACGCAGGCCCATTTCGTGACCGACTTCTTTGGTGTATTCATATTCACTGCGTTTGATTGAGTGCCCACCCCAGCACACCACCATATTGGTATCTGTATTGGGTTGCAGTACCCCGGCATTACGCAAGATATGAAAAACAGCATTCGTCACACCATCGCTGGTTGCCACATCAAATTTGCAAGCGCCATGAATCTCATCATTGACGTAGACCACATCGCGCAATACGGCAAATAGATGTTCACTGATCCCCTTGATCATCTTGCCATCGACAAAGGCACTGGCAGGGGCACCTTTAACTTCCAGTTTAATACCACGCTCCTGCTGCACCACGCGAATTTCGAAGTCTTTATAACGATTCAGCAATTCACGACCATCATCGAGATCACCACCACAATTCATCACCGCCAGCGAGCAATTACGAAAGATTTCGTAAAGCCCGCCAAGACTTGTATCTCTAAGTTTGGCAACCTCAAGCTGAGACAAAATATCCAAATGGCCTTCAGGGGTAATCCTTGCGTCAATCACTTCATATTTCATTTTTTCCCTCTCCTTCTGCCCGTCTTTATCCATATTGTTTAGAGCCATAACAATGGTATCGTCAATGAGCCATGAAAAGCTTAATTTTCACAGCCCCTTAAACGCAAAAAACCCCTTGCACTTGAGGCAAGGGGTTTGGCTGTCATCTGATACAAAAACAGGCTAAACGTGCAGACCGCACTCCGATTTTGATGAATCCACCCAGCGTCCACAGCGGTCATCACCCGGCCGGGTGCAATGAGTGCAACCAACAGATGAATAACCTTTGGCAACCATGGGATGAAATGGCAGTTTATGATCACGAATATAGCCATCACGTTCTTCTTTAGTCACGTCCAGCAATGGGTAGAACTTAATCATGCCGCCACGATACTCAAAAATATCAAGATTGGCACGATGATCGGTCTGCCAGCGGATCAAGCCTGAGACCCAAACGTTAAAATTTTTCTTAACCTCCTGCAAAGGCTCTACCTTGTTAATCGAACAGCAGAAGTCTGGATCGGTCTTCCAGGTTTGATCCTTAACGCTGTATTCATGCTTCCATTCTTCCGGGTGCACGTCGAGCACATTAAGATGATATAGATCCGTCAGTTGCTCTTTATACGCCAGCGTTTCAGGAAAATGAAAACCGGTATCAATAAAATGTATCACCTGTTCAGGTGCGGTGGTCGAAAACAGATGCAACAAAAAAGCTGAGTTGGTGGCAAATGATGACGTCAACATCACTTCACTTTGATCAAAGTCTTTATAAAGCTGTTTTACCCGCTGTTCAGGGCTTAAATCATGATAGCGTTGATTAAGCTCATTGAGCTGCTCTGCAATCGTCAGCTCTTGAATTGTCTGGTCCGGCTGCTGCTGGGCCGCTGATGTGGTCATAGCAAATAGCTCCGATTAGGCATAAAATTAGATGAGTATATAAGCTATATCGGCTTATGATCGATAGAAGATTACACTATTAACAAGATAATTATCATACATATTAATTATATAATATAGCCGGTCGCTATACCTTTTAATTGGATAAAAGGATCCGGACAACAAAATGGATTTAGGCATAAGCAGCAGTCTCCTTGGTGGAATCGGCCTTTTCCTGCTCGGCATGTATCTAATGACCAACGGCCTGCGCCTGGCTGCGGGGCATGCCCTGCAAAACATGCTTGAACGCTGGACCCGCACCACCCTGCGCGGAATTCTGACCGGCATATCCATTACCTCGCTGGTGCAGTCCTCAAGCGCCGTCACCGTCGCCACACTCGGTTTTGTTAATGCTGGCCTGATACAGCTAAAACAGGCCATAACCGTCATCTACGGCAGCAACATTGGCACCACCATGACCGCCTGGCTGGTGGCACTGATTGGCTTTCATGTCGACATAAAATTGTTTGCCTTGCCCGCCATCGGTATCGGTATGGCCATGCGTTTACTTTGGAATAACAAACGGCTGGGGGCCTTTGGTGAGGCATTAGCTGGCTTTGGCGTGTTTTTTCTTGGTATCGAAATCCTTAAAACAGGTTTTGAAGGTCTGGGCGGAGCAATCCAGTTTGCTAACCTTGAGGCCAGTGGTATGGACCTGCTGCTACTGGTTGGCAGTGGTTTTCTGATGACCGTGCTAATGCAATCATCCAGCGCCTCAATGACCATTATTTTGACAGCTGCCGGTGGCGCTGTAATCCCCCTGCCAGCCGCAGCCGCCATGATTATTGGTGCCAATGTCGGTACCACCAGCACCGCCTTACTGGCGGTGATTGGTGCCACGGCCAATGCCAAACGTGTCGCGGCAGCCCATGTCTGTTTCAACCTGCTTACCGGCCTGGTGGCCCTGCTAATTTTACCGTTGATGCTATCAACCGTTCAGCTGGCACAGGGTCATCTGGGTTATGCCACTGAAACCCCAATAATTCTGGCGTTGTTCCACAGTCTGTTCAATATTCTGGGGGTCATTCTGTTATGGCCCTTTACCAACGCCCTGGTCAGCTTTCTAAAGCAACGCTTTCGCTCGAACGAGGAAGACAAGGCCAAACCCCACCACCTGGATAAGACGCTGCTAGGGACACCCGTGCTCGCCTTCCAGGCACTAGGGCTAGAGCTACTACGCATCGCCGACATTGGCCGCAAAGTTGCTAAAGGCGCAATCAGTGCTGAGCAAGGACCAAGCGGCCAGCTGTTGTTTGACCGGCACAGTCAGGAACGGCTAGTGATTGCTGCTGGCGAATACTGCACATCCTTACAAAAAACCAAACTACCCGATGAACTGGCCGAAGCATTGCCAAATGCCATTAGGGTTGGTCGATATTACTGCGCTGCCTGCCATCTTGCCGAGCATATCGCCGCTCAGCAACAGCATCATGACCTTGCAAACACTGAGTTTGCAGAGGAAATCAGCCATTTTAAGAGCAGCGTGGTTCAACTGATTGAGGATGCAGATACAAGTCTTGAACATTACTCCAGTAAGGTCTGCTCCACGGCACTGTCCAGGCTTCAGGAAGATTACCACTCACTCAAAACCACATTACTGCGAGCGGGCACAGAAGGGCACATCAAGACCACTGAAATGGTAATTCAACTTGAGATGCTGAGTCAATTGCGCCGTCTTGCCGAACAGATTGAAAAAGGCGCTCGTTATCTGGCCAGCCTCCAGGCCTGCACCCCAGCTGAACAATTGGAAGAACACGAACATATTCCCGCCAATCAGTGAACCATTTTGATAAATGATTGCCTCTACTGGTATGCTCTGCTCAAACCTTAACAGGCTCAATCAATATGCCCGACACCAAAAAACTTTTTGACAACAACAAATCCTGGACTGACGCCATTAATGCTGAAGATCCTGCATTTTTCAAAAAGCTCTCGGCCCAACAAGCACCGGAGTATCTCTGGATTGGTTGTGCAGATAGCCGCGTGCCAGCCAATGAAATCGTCGGTCTGCTACCAGGCGAACTGTTCGTGCATCGAAATGTTGCCAATGCTGTTATCCACACTGATCTAAATTGTTTGTCCGTGATTCAATACGCCGTCGATGTTTTAAAGGTCAAACACATCATCGTTTGCGGCCATTATGGTTGTGGCGGTGTACAGGCTGCAATGCAAAACAAGTCATTCGGCATCGTTGATTACTGGCTGCGCCATCTCAAAGATCTCTATCAAAAACACCAATCCAAACTCAACCTCATTAGTGATGCTGATGAACGCTGGGATCGTATGTGTGAACTGAACGTGACTGAGCAGGTTTTCAATGTCTGTCACACCAATATCATCCAGGGGGCCTGGGAGCGCGGTCAGGAACTTTCAGTACATGGCTGGATTTACAGCATCAAAGATGGTTTGCTGCGCGACCTGAAAGTGGATTTCAACAATAAGGAAGATATATCCAAGCTCTATCGCATGTCTGAGTCTGAAGGGTAAGCCACTCAAATAGCATAATCACGCAAACGCACTGGCAGACGTGTGGCACCCCAGGTTCCGGCCTTATCCTGAAACAGGCCGTCACATTGGCTGCCACAGTACTCACAATGACCATCATTGCTTAAATGCCAATCCGATAAAACATACCAGTCCCGGCCGATCACCATCTTGCCGCAGCGATGGCAATAGGTACTTTCGCCTGACTTGTCATGGACATTACCGGTATAGGCATAGCGCACGCCATTGGCCAACGCAATCTCTCTGGCTCTGATCAAAGTAGAAACAGGTGTTGATGGCACATCCATCATCTTCCACTCCGGGTGAAAGGCCGTAAAATGCATCGGCACATCCGGGCCCAGCTTTTCTACTACCCACTCAGTCATGCGTTTGAGTTCATCATCAGAGTCATTTTTGCCCGGGATTAACAAGGTGGTTGTCTCAAGCCAGACACCGGTTTCGTGTTTAATGTAGATCAGAGCATTCAACACGTTTTGCAGATGACCACCACAGATTTTGTAATAAAAGTCCTCACTGAATGCCTTCAAATCCACATTGGCCGCGTCCATATTTTCAAAAAACACCTTGCGTGGCGCATCAGTAATATAGCCTGCCGTCACCGCCACAGACTTGATACCCAGTTCGTGACAAGCCTTGGCCACATCAACTGCATATTCAAGAAAGATAACCGGGTCGTTGTAAGTATAGGCAACACTGGAACAGCCTAGTTGTTTCGCTGCCTTGGCAATCACCTCGGGGGGTGCCTGATCAGTCAGAACATCCATCTCCCGGGACTTACTCATATCCCAGTTCTGACAAAATTTGCAGGCCAGATTACAGCCCGCTGTGCCAAATGACAGCACCGGCGTACCAGGCAAAAAATGATTTATCGGTTTCTTTTCAATCGGGTCGACACAATAACCACTGGAGCGACCATAGGTGGTGAGCACAATTTGATTGTTCTGATTCGCCCTGACAAAACACAAGCCCTGCTGACCATCATGTAACTTGCAATAACGTGGACATAAATCACACTGCACCCGGCCATCATCCAGCCGATGCCAGTACTCCGTTGCCACCACCGTGTTAAGTTCTGAAGTCATCACAATCCCCAAGGTCACTCTATACCTGATAGCGTTATCACAGTAAAAATTCAAGCAAAACAGGCAAATTATTTCCTATACTGATAGTGTGATCTTTGACGTGTGAGGTGTAACATGAGCAACATCAGACCCGCCGCCGTGGCCGGTATGTTTTACCCTGATGATGAAACAAGCCTGAAAGGCATGGTGCAGCAGTTTCTTGTCCAAGCCACGTCGTCCGGGCCAACACCCAAAGCCATTATTGTCCCACATGCAGGCTATGTTTACTCCGGTCCTATCGCCGCCAATGCCTATCATTTATTGGAAAATAATAGTGAAAACATCAGCCGGGTTATCCTGCTTGGCCCCTCACACCGGGTTCCCCTGCTGGGGCTGGCCGCCACCAGCGCCAGCAGTTTTGCCACCCCGCTTGGTCTAGTTGAAATTGATCAAGATATGGTCAAAAAATTATGTAAGCTAAAACAGGTCAAGCTGATGGATGAGGCACATTCTATGGAACATAGCCTTGAAGTCCAATTGCCATTTTTGCAAACCATTCTGACCAACTTCAAACTGATTCCGCTGGTGGCGGGTGATGCATCGGCACGCGAGGTTTGTGAGGTGTTGGAACTTGCCTGCCAAGACGACACCCGGAACCAACAGACATTAATCGTTATCAGTTCAGACCTTAGCCACTACCATGACTATGCAACAGCAAACAGACTCGACACACTTACCTCAAAGGCCATCGAAAACCTTGATGGCAACCAAATTGGCTATGAAGGTGCCTGTGGCCGCACGCCGGTGAATGGTCTGCTCATGTATGCCAGCAGGCATGGCCTGAAAGCAGAAATTATCGATCAAAGAAACTCCGGCGATACCGCCGGCGATAAAGGCCAGGTGGTCGGGTATGGTGCCTATGCCTTCAGATAGCCCCGCACAAACAAACATTGATGAAGCAATGCAACAAACTCTGCTGACTGTTGCCAGAAAAAGTATTGATTATGGCCTGCAACATGGCCAACCACTGCCTCTAAAAACAGATGATTACCCATCACAATTACAGCAACAGTGCGCCACGTTTGTCACCTTGAGTATTGATGGTCAGTTACGTGGCTGCATCGGCAGCCTCGAAGCACATCGTCCCTTGCTGCTTGATGTGGTCCATAACGCCTACGCTGCTGCCTTTACCGACCCACGCTTTTTACCGCTGAATCAATCCGAATATGCACAACTGGAAATCCATATCTCAATCTTAAATCCAGCAGAAGAAATGCACTTTACCTCTGAACAAGATTTACTTCGCCAGCTTCGCCCTGGCATCGACGGCCTTATCATTCAGGCGGGGCAACAGAGAGGCACATTTCTACCAAGTGTCTGGCAACAACTGCCTGAACCAAAACCGTTCATCCAACACCTCAAACTTAAGGCCGGCCTGCCCGCTGATTACTGGTCAGCTGATTTGCGCGTCTGGCGTTACACCAGCATCTCTTTTCCATAAACTCAGTTCACCGGAACACAGCCACCCACAGAGCCTGCCGCACAACGCTGACCATCTATCCAGATCGCTTTATCCAACCTTGCACCTTCAAAATTCACGCCAACCAACTGTGCATTCTGGAGATCGGCATAAGATAAATCGGCACCCGCAAGATCAGCACCACGCAAATCACTGTTGCGAAAATTACTGCCAACCAGGCTAGCACCACGCATATCGGCCAGACGCAGATTGGCAAGGCCAAGGTTGCTATAAGCCAGATCGACACCTTGCAGATTGGCGCGGAATAACGAGGCTGAAGAGAGATTGGCGTTACGAATATATGACTTGCTTAAATCCACAGCATCCAGGTCAGCACCTTGCAAATCACAATTGCTCCAGTTAATGCCGCTTGCCGGTACGGCTGTACAATCAATATCTACAACCTCCTTACCTGGGTCATAAACAAACATAAACCCCAACATAGCAACACTTAGCAACACCAGAATGACAACCAGAACCGCATTCTGCCGCTTGGCCTTTTGTTCAGCCGCTGCCAGCCTTTCTGCCATCTTGGCCTGCCTGTGGGCATGTTCGTCCATGGTCTCGGCAACACGCCGCTCAGCCTCGCGTTGCTCTTGGTGTTCTGACTCATCATCATGACGACGCTCTTCACCACTACGTTCATCTGCGCCATATCTGCTGGCGTCAAGATTTGACTGCTTAACCGGGTCAGCCATATCGGCTTTCACCAGATCAGGCACCAGCTCTTCCACATCATCTATGGCCTGCCATACCTGCTTGTCTTCACTAACCTCATCAAACTTGTGCAGTCGCCCAACCAATAAAAACTGAGAGATAGTGGTGGTTGGAAAAGGGCCGCGCACATCACCATTTCGACGCACAAACCATAATTTGCGAACCTTTGAACTAGTCATGCAAAACCCTTAAAAATACAGAAATAAACTTAATGAGACCTTTGCACGATACAGGCGCGAAAGGAAAATGAGCTAATATTTTTCTGATTGAGGCAGAAAATGCAGTTAATAGCGAGCTATTGACAAGTTTTCTAACGAAAAGCAGGAGAATATTAGCCATTTTTACTCGTGATTG
>JAJRTX010000021.1 GCA_021545665.1 Zetaproteobacteria bacterium | reverse complement strand
GGAAACCCCAGGAAGCCAGTTCCGCAAGGTCTGATTTGGTAACCAGAATCGTGGGGGCGATCTCACCTGTTTCTGCTTTCAGGCGTACCAGTGTATCGAGCATTTCCAGCCTCAAATCGGTGCCGTTCGTATTATGTCGGCGCGACTTCTGTTTCGGCCATCCGGATTCAGGTGTATCCATTCCCTGTTGCCAGACCTGAACGATATCTTTGCCGAAGCGTTTGATGAAGCCACCATGGATACCACGCATGCGTTCCAGTGTTTCCGCATTTAGCGTGTCCTGCCGGGCGATCTCCAACAGCGGATCATCGGCCACCATGCGACGCCTTGGAATATTTCTCTTTTTGGCTTCGCGCTCACGCCATGCTGCCAGTTCACGCAGCGTTGCCAGACCACGTCCTTTAAGCTTATTCACGCCTTTAACACGCCAAAAAATGGATGATTCGTCATTGTCATATGTGGCCATATCACAAAGTATGCTTTGCTCCTCGCTCAGCCAGTCACTTCGGCCTTGTGCCTGAAGGCGCTCAACCAGGTGCTGGTAAACAGGCATCAGCCAAATGACATCATCGGCTGCATAATCAAGTTGCTTCTTTGTCAGCGGTCGGGCCTTCCAATCGGTAAATGATTCGCCCTTGGGCAGTGCTTTTTTGGTAATGCGCTGCACCAGATTGCCAAAGCCGACCTGTTGACCATAACCCAGCAAGGCTGCGGCTATCTGGGTATCAAACAGAGGCAAGGGCATACGCCCGGCTTCCTTAACAATGATCTCCACATCCTGCCGACCGGCATGAAATACTTTCAGGATGTCTGGCCGACAGATGATATCCCACAGGCTGGTCAGATCATTCAGTTTGATCGGGTCAATAATCCAGCATTGTCCATTGCCATAAATCTGCAGCAGGGCAAATTCGGCATAATAAGTGGATTCCCGATGGAATTCCGTATCCAGGCAGAGCACTTTGCATTTTTCCATTTCTGCGCAGGCTTCCTGAAGTTGGGAAGAGGTATCAATATAATCATATAAGTTGGATGTCATGTCTGAATACTATCAGTTGGATATGAATGTGCATGATGAAATATGATTGTCAGCTTTGCGTGAAGTTGCTGACGTGATCAATGTTGCTGTTGATTTAAGCGTAAATGAATTCTGCATTGACCCGATGTCTGCCCGCTATAGAGTGCCCACGCACTCTGAAATTGATACATCTCAGCTATGCAAACCCCACTCTGGAGGAATTTCTGTGATCAAACAATATCTACTTCTCCTGACTCAACAGCGGTGAATATGAGCAGCGTCTGCTGGCTCCTGATATGTTGATGGTTCGTTTTGCTGAACCGGGGGATGCGTGATAGAGAGTTCTAAAATAAGCCGCCCGATCATCGGGCTGGATGATGCATTTGGTGTACGGGCCAAGGCGCTGCGTAGTCTACAGCAAAAATTGGCAGCTCTGTTTGAGCGTTCGGACTATGAGGAAGTTATTCCGCCATTAATGGAACGACCCGAAGCCTTGAACTCCGGTGCAGGACGATTTCTTGCTGACCAGACGCTGGTCTTTTCTGATCCTGCAGATGCAGGGCTATTGGCGATCCGACCGGATATGACACCACAAATTGCCCGCATTGCAGCCAGTCGCTTACTTGATTCTGATGAACTCCGCCTGCATTACTCGGGCCCTGTCATGCTGGCACGTCCGGATGCGCGTGGTGGTTCCCGTCAACCGTGGCAGACCGGTGTAGAGTGTCTGGGCGTGTCGGGTTCAGCCGGTGATATTGAAGTCATGCATTTAGCTGCACAGTCGATGCTGGCTGCCGGTTTTTCCCAGCCTGTCCTGCAAGTGGGACATATTGGTATACTCAAGGCGCTGGTAGCCGGCAGCACAACGACGCTGGATAGATGGACCGAGAGACTGGCTCGTCGTTCTCCTGATGATCTGGCTGAACTTCTATCGGCAGAGGCACTGCCCGAGCAGGTTTGTGAAACTTTGCTGGAACTTGCTTCGGGAATGGGTGATATAGACTGGGTTGAGCAACATATAGGGAATATTAATTCAGCTTTTGATTGTGCTGCAAGAGAGTTGATAGATTTGGTTAATGAAGTAAATGATCGCCTTAAAGGTGAAGTAAATGTACATGCTGATGCCGCAGTAATGCCACGGTTTCTCTACCACAGTGGCATCCTGTTTGCCGGATTTGCAGATAATGTCCCACAGGCACTACTTTATGGCGGGCGTTATGATGCGATGATGGCAGCATATGGCCGTGATATGCCGGCTACAGGTTTTTCCTGTGATTTATGGGCCTGGCTGGATGCGAAATTCACCTGATGTACTTCGTGGTTTAATTATTGAGGTTGAAATGGCAAATACTGTAGCAATTGGAATTCAATGGGGCGATGAGGGCAAGGGAAAAATAGTTGACCTTCTGGCGCCCGAAGTTGATGTAGTGGCGCGCTTTCAGGGTGGCCCGAATGCCGGCCATACGCTGGTCATTGGCGATAAAAAAACCGTTCTGAACCATATCCCGTCCGGCATTCTGCATGAAGATACGCTGTGCCTGATCGGCAATGGCACGGTGGTTGATCCATTCCGCCTCGTTGAAGAAATTGATATGCTGCTTGATGCGAAAATTCCGGTTTTTCAACGTATGCTGATTTCAGACCGTTGCCAGTTGATTCTACCCTATCACCGTGCTCTGGATGCAGCGCGTGAAGCGGCTAAAGGCAAAGGCAAGATTGGCACAACCGGTCGCGGCATTGGTCCCTGTTATGAAGATAAAACCGCCCGTCGTGGTATTCGGCTGATTGATCTGAAATCGGATGAGCTGGATGCCAAAATTAATGCTAATCTCGAATATGTGAATTTTATGCTTACTCAATATTATCATGCCGAACCTGTAACACGGGCGGAAGTGGATAAAGCGCTGGATCTGGCCAAAGAGTATTTGCTCCGATTAGCCGCCGATGTGCCAGTGATTCTGCAAAAGCGTATCAAGGCAGGGGATAATATTCTCTACGAAGGTGCTCAGGGTTCAATGCTGGATGTGGATCATGGCACTTATCCATTCGTTACTTCTTCAAATACCGTTGCCGGTGCGGCACTTGCCGGTTTGGGTGTCGGCCCCGGTCAGGTGGATGAAGTGCTGGGTATCTGCAAAGCTTATACCACCCGTGTTGGAGCGGGCCCGTTCCCGACTGAATTATATAATGCCGAGGGTATGGAAGATGCATCGGGCCAGCATATGGCTGAAAAAGGGCAGGAGTTTGGTGCAACAACAGGGCGTCCGCGCCGTACCGGCTGGTTTGATGCTGTCGTGGTTCAGCATGCTGTACGCATCAATGGCGTAACCGGTCTGGCGATCACCAAACTTGATGTACTTGATGGTCTGGAAGAAGTAAAGCTGTGCGTGGCTTATGAACTGGATGGAAAAAGACTGGAATCGATGCCTGCCTGCTGTAAGCAACTGGACGCCTGCCTGCCTGTCTACGAAACATTGTCCGGCTGGAGTGAGTCCACATTTGGTATGACATCTTTTGATCAGTTGCCAGAAGCAGCAATGGTATTACTCAAACGCATCGAAGAAATTTGCGAATGTCCGGTCATTATGTTGTCAACCGGGCCGGACAGGAATCATATTTGTCGATAATATGGCTGATTAATTGAAAGCCATGGCGTCAATACTTCATCAGGCATAACCCTCCCAATGGCTGATATCCAATAGTTCTTCAGCATGTTCGACTGCAAATTTTTTGAATGCCTCGGGAATGGCGGCGAATCGCTTGCCTTTGCGATGAACAATAAACCAGCGTCGCATGATGGGGAAATCCTCGATATGCAGAATCACTACTCGTTTCAGAGCCAGTTCCATTTCGATGGTGTGCAATGACACGATGCCCAGACCAAGTTCAGCCATGACCGCCTGTTTAATGGCCTCTGAGCGGTTCATTTCCATGCCGGTGGTCAGTTGCAGCTCATGTCTGGCGAAGAATCGTTCAACGGCAATGCGTGTGCCGGAATCGGTCTCGCGCACAATGAACGGTTCATCAGCAAGCTCTTTGAGTGGAATATGGATGCGGCTTGCAAGCGGGTGTGAGGGTGCGGCAATGGCCACCAGTGGATTATCCATGAAAGGGATGCCTGTGAGTTTATTGCCTTTGGGCGGTTTTCCCATGATGACCATATCACTGTTATTATTATTCAGTGCATCGATTAATCCCTTGCGGTTGGCGACATCCAGCGTTACCTGGGCTGCGGGATATTGATGATGAAAGGCCGCAATTAACTGCGGTGCGAAATAGTTGGCGGTGGAGGCCATGGTCAGGTGCAGCTTGCCGCGTTTGAGACCCTTGAGTTCTCCCAGCATCTGAGCGGCTTCATCCAGCTGTTGGTGGATATTCCGGGCATAATGCAATAATTCGTGACCAGCCTCTGTCAGTGTGACCTGCTTGCCATCGCGTTCAAACAGCGGCAAATCGATCTGTTCTTCCATCTGTTTGATCTGCATCGATACCGCCGGCTGGGTCATAAACAGGGCTTCGGCTGCTTTTGTGTAACTATGGAGTTCAGCTACAGCCTGAAGTGTCTTCAATTGTTTCAATGTAATATTCATTTGCATTGCCTATAAGTAAAATTTATGATGAATATCATAACCTTTGATTTTACATTATGGAAGGATTTTTTAAACTTCCCACCGTCGGTTAAGAGGTCTAATATGTCTGGCCGCGAAAGAGAGCAGTAAGCTTGCTACTCGTAAATAAACAGGAGGGATTCTCTATGGATCAATCGAATCGTTACTCAGATTTGAGTCTGAATGAAGCAGACTTGATTGCAGGCGGCAAGCATTTTCTTACCGCATATAAATTAAAACCAGCCGAAGGTTATGGCTTTCTGGAAGTAGCAGCGCACATTGCAGCTGAATCCTCAACAGGCACCAATGTGGAAGTCTCCACGACTGATGATTTCACCCGTGGCGTGGATTGTCTGGTCTATGATATTGACGAGACTGCCTTTGATGATGGCTTCGGTCTGTTCAAGGCTGCCTACCCCATTGAATTGTTCGACATCAATATCACTGATGGTAACTATATGTTATCACAAATGTGGTCTTTGATCCTGGGTAATAACCAGGGCATGGGTGATCATGAAGGTTTGCGTTTGCTGGATTTCATGGCACCTGAAGCCATGCTTAAGAAGTTTGATGGCCCCAATATTGGTATTAAAGACATGTGGAAAGTGTTGGGTCGTCCTGAAGTAGATGGTGGTTATATCTCTGGCACCATCATCAAACCTAAACTGGGTTTGCGTCCTGAGCCATTTGCACGGGCAGCATACCAGTTCTGGCTGGGTGGCGACTTCATCAAGAATGATGAGCCACAAGGAAACCAGACATTTTGTCCCATGAAGACTGTTATTCCTATGGTTGTTGAATCTATGGATCGTGCACAACAGGAAACTGGCGAAGCGAAACTGTTCTCTGCCAATATCACTGCTGACTGTTATAAAGAAATGATTGCTCGTGGTAACTTCATTCTTGATGAATTTGAGAAAATCGGTGCGCGTGATCATGTAGCATTCCTGGTTGATGGTTTCGTTACAGGCCCACATGGCGTTACAACTTGTCGTCGTGAGTTCCCGGATACATTCCTGCATTATCATCGTGCAGGTCATGGCGCAGTCACGTCTTACAAGACTCCAATGGGTATGGATCCATTGGTGTTTATGAAGTTCGCTCGTATGATCGGTGCTTCCGGCATTCATACTGGCACCATGGGTTATGGCAAAATGGAAGGTCACAGCAATGAAACTGTACTGGCCTACATGCTTGAGCGTGATGAGTGTATGGGTCATTACTTCAATCAGAAATGGTATGGTATAAAACCAACTGTTGCGATCATCTCCGGTGGCATGAACGCACTGCGTCTGCCAGGTTTCTTTGAGAATCTGGGTCACGGCAATGTGATTAATACCTGTGGTGGTGGTGCTTACGGCCACATCGACTCACCTGGTGCTGGTGCGAAATCACTGAGCCAGGCTTATGATTGCTGGAAAACCGGTTCTGATCCGATTGAATATGCCAAGAACCACAATGAGTTCGCCCGCGCATTCGAATCTTTCCCGCACGATGCGGACAAGATTTTCCCAGGCTGGCGTGAAGATCTGGGCGTGCATAAATAAACCCGGATTTACTGTCAATGAAATAAAAGGCCTCCACTTAACAAGTGGGGGCCTTTTTTGTTTCTATTCATTGTGATGATTTCGTAAAAAGTCATCATCGCTCCCATGGATGGACTTTTTACAACTTCATCCATTATAAATAATCCATAACATTTATTGATGTATTCCATAATTATTATAAGCATGCCATTTTCTTCATTCAGACTTATAGTCCGGCTTAAGATATTATCTGGGGGCAAGCCATGACCGACAAAGAGCAATATAAAGTACATCAGGAACCATTTTATCAGGCGCAGTTTGATGAAATAGAGTTATACAAGGCTGCCTATGCGGCGCGTTTACCCGTGATGGTGAAGGGGCCGACCGGTTGCGGAAAATCGCGTTTTATCGAATACATGGCCTGGAAACTGGACAAGCCTTTGATCACGGTGGCCTGTAATGAGGATATGACAGCATCCGATCTGGTCGGACGCTATTTGCTTGATGCTAATGGCACGCGTTGGCTCGATGGCCCGCTGACCACGGCTGCGCGTATCGGTGCAATCTGTTATCTTGATGAGATCGTTGAAGCACGTCAGGACACGACTGTGGTGATTCACCCCTTGACTGATCACCGCCGCACGCTGCCTTTGGATAAAAAGGGAGAATTGGTGGAAGCGCATGCCGATTTTCAGTTGGTGATTTCCTACAATCCCGGCTATCAGAGTCTGATGAAAGATTTGAAACAATCTACCAAGCAGCGTTTTTCCGGTCTTGAGTTTGATTATCCTGCCGCTGCCGTTGAAACAGAGATTGTGGCTAAAGAAACCGGGATTGACAGCGATCTGGCTGCACAACTGGTCAGCATTGCTGCAACAGCCCGTAATCTGAAGGGGCATGGGCTGGATGAGGGGATTTCCACCCGTTTGCTGACTTATGCTGCATCGCTGATCAAGGGTGGTATTGAGCCTAAGGCTGCATGCCGCATGGCGTTGGTGCGTCCAATTACCGATGATGCCGATATCCGCGACACGCTGGATCATGCCATTGATGCGACTTTTGGATAAGGGTTTTCACAGCTTTGGCAGAGTATTTTTTGGTGAATCATGACTGAAATCGTTGCAAGAACAGCTGAACTTGAAGTTTACTGGCAGCGTCTGGGCTGCAATTTCCCGCAGGTGGAGAACGTCTTTGTTGATTGCATGAAAGAAGCCAAGCTTGTGCTTTCTCAGGATGGTTTGCTGAGCTACATTGAGAATGCCCGTTTCCTGGGAAAGATGGGGCGTGGTCCCGATCCGATGCTGATTTATCTTTCAAAAGCGCCAAGCATTGCCGTTATAGTAGGCGAGGCCATCTTGCCGGAGATTAAAGATTTTTCCTATTTCATGTCCCGCAATACCAATTTCAAAGCAATTACGCCATTTTTGCAGTCGCTCGGGGCGGTGGCGCAGCGTTTACAGAGCAAAAAGCAGTTGCAACTCTATTTTGAACTGGTGCGAGACATGATGGAGCAAACCACCGGTTCGATTCATGGCCATCATGCCACGTTTCCCAGCCCCGGCTTACCTGAGTTGCTTAATAAGGCACCGGCGTTGCTTGCTGAGTTGAGTCTTGAGGGCCTGAAAAACTGGATCGATTACGGGATCAAGTATTACAACAACCATCCGGAGCGGCAGATTGATTATTTCAGCCTGCAATCGGCAGATTCCCGTGCTGTTATGCAGCGCGAACGCCATGGCACTCTGCTGGTCGATCATGAGCGCAAGCTGGATTGTTATCTGCGCGGTTTGTGGAATGATTCTGATCATCTGGTTCCTTATTCCATGGGTTTTGATGAGTTGCGCAAACCGATTCCATATTATGATAACTTCGGCATTCGCCTGCCCGATGTCTATGATGATGACCGTGGTGTTTCAGGTATTAACCGTTACCGGGCCGCACTGGCCCATCTGGCCGCACACCGGCGCTGGACGACTCAGATTGTGGCCGACAATATCAGTCCGTTTCAACGCATGGCTGTTGAATTTTTCGAAGATTGCCGGGTTGAATATCTGGCCATGCAGCGGTATCCGGGTCTGCGTAAGCTGTTTCTGGCCCTGCATCCGATTCCGCTTGAAGATGGTTGTGATCCCGATAAACAGTCGGCTATTCGCTTGCGTCTGGCTATGGTGTCGCGGGCTATGCTTGAGCCCAACCACGGTTATAAAAACCCTGATGTGCTGGATATTGTGGAGCGATTCAAGGCCATGCTGGCAGCGGGCGGAACGACAACAGATGACGTTGTAGATTTGGCGATCTCATTTATCGCCCGCACCCGCAGGCAGGCCGATGCCTCGCATGATATCTATTTTGATAATACCGAAGTCGATTACCGCGATGACAATCGCCATATGTGGGTGTTTATCGAAGAAGGCGATGAGGAAGAAGTGTTTGAGAAGAATCCCCAGTCCAGTCCGAATGAAGATGAAATCTCGGGCCTGCCGCCCCGGCATTACCATGAATGGGATTACAACAGCAGTAATTATCGACCGGACTGGGTCAGTGTGTATGAAGCCCTGCATCCCCGAGGCAATGGGGCGGACATTGATCAACTGTTGCAAAAACACAGTGCGCTGGCCAAACGTTTGAAACAGATGCTGGAAATGCTCAAGCCTCAGGATCGGGTGCGGGTTCGTTATCAGGAAGATGGCTCTGAGCTGGACCTGGATGTGGCGATCCGTTCTTTAATCGATTTCAAGGGCGGTGCTGCGCCTGATCCGCGTGTCAATATGAGCCACAAAAATGATGGTCGTGATGTGGCCGTGATGCTGTTGCTTGATCTGTCGCAATCGCTGAATGAAAAGGCAGCAGGCTCGAATCAGACGATACTGCAATTGTCCCAGGAGGCGGTTTCGCTGCTGGCCTGGTCGATTGAACAGGTTAAAGACCCCTTTGCCATTGCCGGTTTCCATTCCAATACCCGCCATGATGTACGTTATTATCATATCAAGGGCTATTCGGAAAACTGGGGCGATGAAGTCAAATCGCGACTAGCTGCTATGGAAGCCAAATTTTCAACCCGTATGGGTGCAGCGATGCGCCATGCAGGGCATTATCTGAAATCACAAAAGGCCGATAAAAAGCTCATGCTGGTGCTCACCGATGGTGAACCGTCAGATATTGATGTCGATGATCAGCAATTATTGATTGCCGATGCCCGTCAGGCCGTTAATGAACTGGATCGCGATGGCATTTACACCTACTGCATCAACCTCGACCCCAAAGCCGATGAATATGTAGCTGACATCTTTGGTCGTCAGTACACCATCATCGACCATGTGGATCGCCTGCCTGAAAGACTGCCGGAGTTGTTTATTTCTCTAACAAAATAGAGCTCAAGGTGTTCTGAAAAGGTCAGATCACCCTGAGCTAATTTCTACACTTCTGCATGAATGAAACATTGTTAGCACTCGCGTAGATCAATGAAGTCTGAATCCGGGAATTCTCTAATCCAGGCTTCAAAAGTGTCAAGAACCCATTGCAAAACTTCGGGTGGATGAGCGGCAATCTCACTTTGAGTCCATTTTCGGGATGGAATAAGAGACATGATAGTTCTATGTGCCAGCTAAAAGTTCCAGAGCAGGCAGAGCTTTACATCGCGGATTCAACTGCCAAGTGCAACTTCAGTGAGTTGAGTTTTGGTATTGAAGAACACTTCATGGGGTGTTCTGTAGCCCAGCGTTTTTCTTGGCCGATGATTGAGCCGGTGCATGATGAAGTCAATCTCGTCATCAGT
>JAJRTX010000020.1 GCA_021545665.1 Zetaproteobacteria bacterium | reverse complement strand
TTTCACCCAATGGGCGAGCCAAAACAGGAGGAGAGATTATGAACATCAAGCTGAAGCTGACCGGCTCAAAGCCGGTGGTTTTACTCCTGAAGATAGATAATAAAGACTGCAAGGACCAGTGTTCGGAAAAGACTTGCTGGTTCAAACGGAAGACAGCATCCAGATCTTCCACTTCTCCCTGGCGCAGCATGAAGCTCAAGCTGTTGAAGGAACCTCGATCTGTTCTTTCCAGTTGCAGGCTTCACTGGCGCAGACATGCTCGGTGCCATTACGTTTGGTCACCTTTTCGGTAACAAATGCCGCATGGCATTGAGGGCACGGCCTTTCGACTGGTTTATTCCACAGAGCTTTTTTACATTTGGGATACTGAGAGCAGGAATAAAATACTTTGCCGCGTCTGGATTTTTTCTCCAGAAACGTACCCTTACCACATTCGGGACAGCTTACGCCTGTATCTTTGGGTTTCTCCAGCGGCTGGATATTCTTGCATTTGGGATAAGCCGAGCAGCCCAGGAATTTACCATAACGACCCGACTTAATGGCCATCGGTTCGCCACATTTTTCACACTTTTGATCAGATAATTCCAGCTCGGCAGGTTCATCATCCTTTTTACCATTCAACGGTTTGGCAACTTTGCAGCCGGGATAACCTGTGCAGGCAAGAAACTTACCGTAACGACCCAGTTTAATGGCCATCGGCTTGCCGCACTCAGGGCACACTTCGTCGCTGGGCTCTGCCGGACGCTCTGCATCAGCTGCTTTATCAACATCGGCTTTGAAGGGCTCCCAGAACTCACGTAGCAAAGGCTTCCAGCCAGCCTCCCCACGAGCAACAGCATCCAGCTTATTTTCAATGTCGGCGGTAAAACTGGTGTTGATGATATCGTCAAACATACTGGTGAGAAATTTACTGACCCAGTCACCGACATCGGTGGGTACAAAACGTTTCCTTTCCATTTCAACATAGTTGCGCTCGCGCAACACATTCAGAATGGATGCGTAGGTGGACGGGCGGCCAATGCCAAAACTCTCCAGCTCCTTAACCAGTGAAGCTTCGGAAAATCTCGGTTTGGGTTCAGTAAAATGTTGTTTGGCATCAGCCTGCTTAATACTTACTGCATCACCGACATTCAGCACTGGCAATAATCTATCCTTGTCATCTCTGGCCGGCTCATCAGTACTTTCAATATACAGCTTGCGAAAACCGGGAAATGCCAGCGTTGAGCCATTGGCCCGTAAAGTCAGCTTGCCAGAGCTTAAATCGGCCCTCACCTGATCCAGAATAGCCGCCGCCATCTGCGATGCCAGGGCGCGTTTCCAGATCAATTTATATAACTTCCAGGCATCCGGCTCGAGTGCTGTTTTCATGCCTTCGGGCGTGCGCGTAATCGAAGTAGGGCGAATGGCCTCGTGCGCTTCCTGTGCATTCTTGCTTTTGGTTTTAAATACACGTGGTTTTTCCGGTAAATACTCTGCCCCGAACTGCTGGCTGATATGTTGCCGCATTTCAACAATGGAATCCGCCGACAGGGAGACAGAATCGGTACGCATATAAGTGATCAGACCGACCGGCTCACCATCCACTTCGACGCCCTCATACAGTTTTTGTGCAAGCTGCATGGTTTTGCGCGCCGTAAAACCCAGTTTGCGCGCCGCATCCATTTGAAGGGTGGTGGTAATAAACGGTGGTGACGGCTGCTGACGCGCCTGCTTTTTCTGCACGTCGCTGATGCTGAACACCTCGGCCTCAACCTGACGTGCCATCAGCTTGGCATTAACACCATCAATAATGGCGAACTTGGTCAGTTTTTTGCCATCCACGGCATAAAGCTGAGCCTGAAACGGCTCTGAAGTCCGGCATGCGGCCTCAACAGTCCAGAATTCCCTGGCCTGAAAATCACGAATATGCTGCTCACGTTCACACACAAGACGCAGTGCCACCGACTGCACACGCCCGGCCGACAGCCCACTGCGAATCTTGCGCCACAATAATGGCGACAGGGTGAAGCCAACCAGATAATCGAGTGCACTACGAGCCTGCTGGGCATCAACCAGTTGCATATCCACTTCAGAAGGGTTGGCAATGGCCTCATTAATGGCCTTCTTGGTGATCTCATTAAACGTGATGCGCTCGATTTCCTTGCCATCGAGGGCTCCACGCTGACGCAATACCTCGGCGACATGCCAGGCAATCGCCTCACCCTCTCTATCCAGATCGCTGGCCAGGACCAGTCGGTCGGCCCGTTTTAATGCCTTCTCAATCGCATCCAGACGCTTCTTTTTATCCTCAATGATTTGATATTTGATGGCAAAATCATTGTCAGGATCAACAGAACCGTCTTTCTTCGGAAAGGCGCGCACATGACCATAGGAGGCCAGTACTTTATAGCCTTCACCCAGATACTTTTCTATCGTTTTTGCTTTTGCAGGGGACTCCACAACAACAACTGCACTCATGTATTTTGCAACTCCACAACTCGCCTGTATTATTTATAAATTTTATCGCACCCTTGCTTGTTCTTTTGTTCGAAACGAACATTTTCTCAGTTATCCATAGTCGCGGCGCGGCCATGCACTCCTTCGAAAAAATCCGTTGCAAACAAAAGCCCGACGCAATCATTACGACGATTCATGAATATTGCAGGCCAACAGATAGCGGCTACCGGGCAGGCGTTCAACCACACCCTGCAGCTCGAAGCGCAGCAAGATGGGGGAAAGTTCGGGCACGGTCAACCCGCAAGTTTCTGCCAGCGCGTCCACATGCATCGTCTCACGATCCAAAAGCTGTAATATCAGCGCCTCCTCTGATGAGTCTGGTGAGTATGTTTTACCGATAACGGATTTTTCAAGCCAGCCCATATGTTGCAATACATTTTCAGCACTTTCTGCCAATGCTGCACCATCACGAATAAGCTGATGACAACCGGCATGATTACTGGCCAGAACAGAGCCCGGCACAGCCAGCACATCCCTGCCATAATCAGCTGCCTGACGGGCTGTGATCAGGGAGCCTGAGCGCAAATCAGCCTCTATGACCAGTGTTGCCCGTGACAGAGCTGCAATAATCCGGTTGCGGCGCGGGAAAAACTCAGGCCGGGCTGAAACATCAGGAAGATACTCACTTATCACACAACCCTGTCGACTGACCGCTTCGACCTGGAGCGTCTGTTCTTCAGACAGGCAACCCAGACCGCAGCCAAGAACAGCCAGTGTTGGCGACAATCCCTCAAGGGCTCCGCCGTGTGCTGCCGCATCAATGCCATAAGCCATGCCACTGACTACCGCAATACCCCGGTCAGAAAAGTATTTACTCCAGCGCCGCGTAATCAGGCGACCCTCACGGCTGGCTTTGCGTGCGCCTATTATTGCCAGCAATCGTCTGTGGTTAAGATGTGTGATATCTCCGCGAACAAATAGCACCAGAGGTGCATCATCAATCAACTGAAATGCTTCAGGCCATACGGAATTATCGGGACAAATAAGTTGAATGTGATGATATTGACAATATTCTATGATTGCCTCGGCAGAATCAGATGCAGATTGACTCAGCGCATTCAGCAACTGTGGCCCCACTCCATCAATCTCCGCCAGTTCACGCCTGCTGCTGGCCCATAAGCAATCTATGTCACCAACAGCCTGCACCAGCTTGCGCCCCAACATGGGGCCAATACCACGCACCATAGCCAGGCGTAGCCAATGTGCCACCGGGCTCGTGGCACCAGAACTCACCGAAAGATTGAAGTAACAGACATGGCTGGATGGCTGAAATTATCTACTGACCCGCAGCATTGCGAGCAAAATCACCAATATTGATCGACTCTGTTGATTTAGTAATCAGAGCAATCGATGCGGCTTGTTGGGGTACCAGAACTATAATCTCGCCAATTTCTTCTGCCGGCAAACGTACCTGCTCATCAGTAATGCGATCAGTAATCATGCGACCCGCTCGATAGATAGATAGAATTGCTCCGGCCTTCAGTCCATCCTTCAATCCGAGACTAATACCTATCACCTGATGCTGCCCGGCTTCTACTGCGTTATCCCGAATATACAACACTGACCCTTCCATCTGCCTGTCAGGATAGCTTGGTATAATATGCGGGTCTATAACTTTAGCAGGCTTGAGCCGGTCTCCACGCGACAGTTCTTCAAAAGCCTTGATCACCTTGCCGCGATATACGCCCTGAGCCCGGGATGTAATTTCGATCTTTCCCAGATGTTTAATCAATATGCCAATAAGTTCTCCACTATGCGG
>JAJRTX010000005.1 GCA_021545665.1 Zetaproteobacteria bacterium | reverse complement strand
TTCATAATCTCTCCTCCTGTTTTGGCTTTCACCCAATGGGCGAGCCAAAACAGGAGGAGAGATTATGAACATCAAGCTGAAGCTGACCGGCTCAAAGCCGGTGGTTTTACTCCTGAAGATAGATAATAAATCAGGCAGCATTACATCTTCATTTACTGAGTGAAATGCTCCGGCAGCAGTGGAGTATAACAGTAAGGGGGAAACGAATGGACACACTGATTCTGGGTTTAATCATTTTCTTTGCGATACATCTGCTGCCGAGTGCAAGTTCAATTCATGCGGGCCTGAAAAACAGACTGGGCGAGATGCCGTTTAAGGGGCTATTTGCGCTGATTTCGCTCGCGGGATTGGTGTTGATTGTCACAGGCATGGGTGAGGTTGAATTTATTCCGCTGTACGAGCCGCCGTCATGGGGCACGCATGTTACCCACCTGCTTATGCTGATTGCACTTTTTTGCCTGATTTCTTCAGAAGCAAAAACCAGTATCAGGATGATCACGGCGCATCCGATGCTATGGGGTATTTCAGCCTGGGCCACAGGTCATCTTCTGGCCAATGGAGACAAGGCATCCGTCATGCTGTTCGGCTCATTTCTGATCTACTCGCTGTTTGCCATGTTTTCAGCCAACCGGCGCGGAGCACGGCCAAAAGGTGAGGCATTGGCTTTGAAAACAGATGGCATCGTTCTGGTGGTGGCTGCGCTTGTTTATACCGGTCTGATGTTCTTCCATGATTGGATTGCCGGTGTGCCAATCATGGGTTAATCCGCATAACTTTATCGCATCCAGTCAAATAACAGCCTGGTTCCCGATGGCTTTGGCGTTTTATTCCTCCCGAAAAGTGCAATGCCTGAAAATCGAGGGATGGAAAAAATCACTGGCGCCTTTCACATTGTAAGCGGCGATTCACCATACAGTGGTACAAAAATGCGACAATGGGTCGGATGAGTGGCAGCCCGATCAGCCATGCAACAGGGCGCAGGCGTGGCACCCGTTGCATCAGCAGAATATAGGCATTGATTTCCGAGAAAATACGGCCATGCTGATCTTGGACATGCAACTTGATCAGTGCCTTGCACGGATCAATGCCAAGTTTCCATAGCTCATCATCCCTGCCGGTAATATCCCTCCAGCAAACATCGTTGCCTGATTCACCGGCCATTTGTTCATAACTCTGCCTGTCCTTCACGCACTTCGGGCATGCAGCATCGTAATAAACGATAATCCTGTTTTCGTTCCGGCTCATCATCTTATCCTCTAGGAGTTTGTCGAACTTAGAGTGATCGTAATGAGCAGGTGAGGAGACGAGTCAGAAATAGCATGATTTTGAGGCGCATAGTGGTAACTATGTAACGATAAATCAGAATATTTTTGGCCGTCATCCCTGCCGCGCAGTAGATTTCTCATAAGTCCGACAGACTCCTAGGCCAGTATAACATCATATGATGGAATAATCTCTGCCCCTTTATCCGAGGCAAGCCAATAAATACTTGAAATAAACGGGTGAATAGTCTAATAATTGAAGGGTGAGGAGTTAGAATTCCTTTTGGAATTCAATAGGGAGTTTAAGAGAGGATGACGGTACCAAGAGAAAATCGCCATAATTTAATGCTGCATTGGTTAATCAAAAATGGTTGATGAAAATGTGCGAAACAAGTTCTGATTCTTTGACCCTCTGGTTGCGGCTCTCGTTTTCAACAAAAGACTTCATGAAAATCGCCTACCAAATTTATGAGATAATCATACCACAATAAACGTTTCCACACAGCAGGGGCCATAAATGGGCATTCGCTTCTTTATTATATAAAAGTGAACAATAAAAATAGCATTTCAGACCGAGGTAACATTTCATGTTCTTGGCATCATTAATGCTTAAGTATAATGGTAGCCGAAAGTTGCTAAAGTTGAGGCTTTCGGTTGCGATAAATAAATATATCAGGAAGTAAGATTCGTTGTACTGGCAATGTGGTTTATAAGTCTGGGCCGATGCAAACTGAACGGGAGTCTGTCTATCCGGGTTGTGTGAATCCCTCTCTGCTGGGATACCTGATACCAGGATGCTACGCCCACCTTGGCAAAGGGTTCAGTTCATTATAAGCCACAAAGCTAGAGACAACGACAAATCGTTTAAAGGCCTGCTGACCCTCCTCCCCTCTCTGTTCGGCAGGCCTTTAAGTTTGAACGTTAGAAATTTGTCACATACCTCATCAAAATTCTGACACCCCGCTAACTGCCGACTACAGGAACCGGTGCTCTTCGTTTTCTTTGGTAGATGGCTAATCAAAACCTGTCATTCACTGGTAATGGAAAATAGTATTGAAATAGAGTGCCGGTTTGGATGGTGATCTAAACCGATGCGCAAAAAAAAGCCCGCTCTCCCTATAAAAGGGGAGCGGGCTTCAGCTTTATGTAGTTATTTCTTATTGCGTCAGCAGAGCATTGATCTTGCGGACAAAACCTGCCGGGTCTTCGGGCAGAGCGCCTTCGGCCAGTACGGCCTGGTCAAAGAGGATACTGGAGAAGTCACTAATTTTTTCTTTTGAGCGCATTTTTGCCAGGCGCTTGATCAGGTCGTGATCCGGGTTGATTTCCAGAATCGGTTTCGCATCCGGCACATTCTGACCCGCCTGTTTGATGATGCGCTCCATATTGGAACTCATGTCAAACTGATCGGAAACCAGGCAGGCCGGAGATTCGGTCAGTCGATCTGTGACGCGTACTTCCTTGACCTTGTCACCCAGAACATTCCTGATTTTTTCAACCGCAGGTTCTGCGGCTTTAGCTTTCTCTTCCTGTTCTTTCTTCTCTTCCTCAGCGTTTTCACCGATAGCGGAAAGATCAAGCTCGCCTTTGGTGATGGATTGCAGTTTTTTGCCATCGAATTCATTCAAATGGCTGGTCAGCCATTCATCAATGCGATCTGAGAGCAGCAGCACTTCGACCCCCTTCTTGTTGAACACCTCCAGATGCGGGCTGTGTTTGGCGGCAGCCAGTGATTCGGCAGTGATAAAGTAAATCGTATCCTGACCTTCTTTCATGCGCCCAACATAATCAGCCAGCGTCACAGCCTGTTTGTCGGACTGAGTGGTTGAAAAACGTAGCAGTTTGGCGATTCTTTCCCGATTGGAAAAGTCTTCGATAATGCCTTCTTTCAGGCAGTTGCCGAATTCGCCCCAGAAATCAGCATAATCGGTGTTGATATCATCTTTTTCATCGGCTTCACCGGCATTGTTGGCCATCTCTTCAAGCAGGCCCAGCACACGTTTGGTTGCACCTTTTTTCATCGCATCCATGGCCGGGCTCTGTTGCAAAATTTCACGCGATACATTCAACGGCAGATCATTGCTGTCCATGACCCCACGAACAAAACGCAGATAGCGTGGCAGCAAGTCTTCGGTGGCTTCCATAATGAATACGCGGCGCACATAGAGTTTGACACCATGCTTGGATTCGGCCTGCCACAGATCGAATGGTGCACGCCTGGGCAGGTAAAGCAGTAGTGTATATTCGTATTTACCTTCCAGCTTCTGGTGCAGCCTGGCCAACGGATCATCAAAATCGTGGCCGATATGTTTGTAGAAGTTGTTGTATTCTTCGTCGCTTAATTCTGATTTCGGGCGTGTCCACAGCGCTGATGCCTGATTGATCGTCTCAATTTCAGTCGCTTTTTCTTCCTCGCCTTCGGCAGCTGGTGCGGGCGTGCCCAGCATGCGGATCGGGAAAGGGATATGGTCAGCATATTTGTGGATGATGGAGTGCAGACGGAAGGATTCGAAGAATTCATCCGCCTCTTCGCGCAGATGCAGAACGATTTCTGTACCACGGCTTTCTTTGGTCACGGTTTCCAGTTCATATTCGCCATCGCCACTTGATTGCCAGCGTACGCCGTGTTCATGCTCAATGCCTGCGCGACGTGTGGTCAGGGTTACTTTGTCGGCAACCAGGAATGATGAATAGAAACCGACGCCAAACTGGCCGATCAGATGGGCATCCTGCTCCTGATCGCCACTCAGCTGGCCGAAAAACTCTTTGGTGCCGGAACGGGCGATGGTGCCGATATTGTCGATCACCTCATCACGGTTCATGCCGATGCCGTTATCACGCACGGTGATGGTACGAGCATCCTTATCCACTTCAATATACACGTGTAAATCGGAATCGCCTTCATACAGGCCGTCATCGGTGGTGGCTTCAAAACGCAGCTTGTCGGCCGCATCCGAGGCATTTGAAATCAGTTCGCGCAGGAATATTTCCTTGTTCGAATAAAGCGAATGGATCATCAGATCCAGTAGTTGTTTTACTTCGGTCTGAAAGGCGCGGGTCTCTTTTGTAGCATTAGCAGTCATGGGTTCTCCTCAGTGGTTTTAAGATCTGTTTGAGGTTAGATGGGGCTAACTGCAGACGATTTCAAGGGTCCCTTTGATGATTTTCCAGGCCTCAAGTTTCTGTATGCGACTCATGCCTGCGTTGGCCGGGCTGCTGGAAGGGAGCAAATGCCGTTTAATCTGCTGAAATCGCACAGGTAATCTGGCAAGCACCAGTTTATTATAGAGCTCCTCAGCTTTACGCCCGTTAAAGAAAATTGTCCGAATGTGTGGTTGTGTCTGGAAGAAGGTATCGAAATCGTTTACAACAACTGATTGCATATCGATTGCATTATCCATGCTGCCCGGTCGTACACACTGATGCACCACGTCCCACAGGGCGATGCGGTTTTTACGCAACTGCTGTAGCCGTTCTTCGTAATCGAGGCATGAATCAAAATCGAACTGTTCTCCCATAATTGGCCAGAACGCATTTTGCGGATGAGCGTAATACTGTTCAGTTGCCAGTGATTTCCGGCTCGGCATGGAGCCCAGTATCAGCACCTCTGCATTATTATTGCTGGAACAGGGAAAACCGGAATCATACATAATCGTAAGCGTCACAATAATTTAAGCATTCGGCAAGCTAGTGTAGCGTCCTGAATAGTATGTATTATTAAGAAAGCCTAAATATGGGAGTGCAATGCGCAGAGCGCAGGGAATGGCTACACGCCCTTTGCAAGCTCTGTACACCAGGATCTGAAGGGGGCATGCCGGGCCAGATATGAAAAGCTTGTTCTTTTCGCCAATATACGCAGGGTGCGCGCCTCCTGAAGAGATGTTCTGCTTCTCTTCATCTGCCCGGCCAATCACTGATGTCCGGCGAATCGGAAAATAACTCAGCACCCAACTCACTCAGTGAATCTCTAGTCTTGGTGCAATGGAAAAATATAAATGACATTTGAACAAATGGGCCTTTCAGCCGAATTACTTCGTGCTGTGGCCGACGAGGGGTATACCACTCCGACTCCTGTACAGGAAAAAGCTATTCCGGTGGTGCTCGCAGGACACGATGTGCTGGCCGGTGCGCAGACCGGCACAGGCAAGACCGCCGGTTTCACACTGCCAATGTTGCAGCTGATGCATAAGATACATCCAGAGCGCCATAAACGGCATCATATTCGCGCTCTGGTATTGACTCCGACGCGTGAGCTTGCTGCGCAGGTAGGCGAAAGTATCGCCACCTATGGCAAAAACTTGCCACTGCGTTCCACTGTGATATTCGGTGGTGTTGGCATTAATCCGCAAATCCAGAAACTTAATCGCGGAGTTGATATTCTGGTGGCGACACCGGGTCGTTTGCTTGATCTGGTTGGGCAGGGCAAGGCTGATCTCGGGCACATTGAATTTTTTGTACTTGATGAAGCCGATCGCATGCTTGATATGGGCTTTATTCACGATATCCGCAAAGTTTTGAAAATGTTACCGAAACAGCGTCAGAATCTACTTTTCTCTGCTACTTTTTCTAAAGAAATAAAACAGCTGGCCAGTGGGTTCCTCACATCGCCAGTGTATATTGAAGTAGCACGCAATGAAACTGCGCATCAGGTTACACAGGTTGTGCATCCGGTCAGTAAGTCGAAGAAAAGAGCACTGCTTTCGCATCTGATTAAAGAGGGTAACTGGCAGCAAGTGCTGGTATTCACCAAAACCAAACATGGCGCTAATCGTTTAACTACCCAGTTAGAGAGTGATGGCATCAGTGCTATTGCCATCCATGGCAACAAGAGTCAGACGGCACGTACAAAAGCGCTTGCCGGTTTCAAGGCGGGTAGCATGCGCATTCTGGTAGCTACCGATATCGCTGCACGCGGCCTGGATATCGATCAGTTGCCGCATGTGGTAAATTATGAACTGCCACATGTCGCCGAGGATTATATTCACCGTATTGGCCGAACCGGTCGCGCCGGTCACAGTGGCGGGGCCATCTCACTGGTCTGTGGCGAGGAAAACAAGCTGTTGTTGGCAATCGAGAAACTGATCAAGAAATCTATCCCGAAAGTCATTCTTCCGGGATTTGAACCGGGCAATGAAGAGGCAGTGACTGCTGCGCCTTCCGGGCCGCATAGAAAGCCTGATCACCGCCGCCATGATCCGAATTCTCCACGCAAGTCGCGTAGTCATCGTAGCCGTCGTCCCGGTCGGCGTGAGCGGGCAGCAAAGGGTACCTGAATAAAATCAGCATTATGAGCCATTTGCAAAACCAATTTCGGGTGGATGCGTGGCAATCCTGATTTGAAAGCCCTTTTCGAAATGAGAAACATCGTGGTTTCATAAGTAAAAATCTCAACTCGGACAAAAAGGTCGCAGGCCGTTTGGACGGACTCCAGGCCGCCCGCAGAGTGAGGGGCAATGCCCCGAATCAAACGAGCCGAAGCGGGGTGGTCAATCGTCTTTTCTGAGTTTTTCAAGTAGCTCCCAGATCTTGTGGGCTATCATATTGCGCCTCTGTATTGACTGTGCAATAGAGGAATTACCCTTTGGCGTAAGCGGTTTTTTTTAAAAACAGAAGGCTCATAATCTGGGCCTGACTTAATCCGGTTATCCAATCTCTCTATTGGTCACTACTTCGATATTTTCACAGTTTTTTGTGAAAACATGTGCCAACACTGGCCGCATCTGTGTATGAGTATCCATATGAGTGGAATTGCATGGTTATGCAACAGGCTCCGGCTGATATTAATGATTGAAAGAGGTTTATTTTGAGTGAATTCCTGACAGATTCGAATAGCGCCATTCTGGTGAAGATAATCCAATCTATGTGTAATGGAGAGCATCCCGCTGACTTAATAAGTCAGTTTGAAAAGGAATGTGATTCAATTAGTCAGGATCAGGTGTCTGAGGCGTTTAGAAAGTTGGATAAGGAAGGGTTGACATTCAACAGCAATCCTCAGGTGGTTGATTTTTACCATAGTATTGTTGTCGAAAAGATGTCTGCCGATAAACTCAACCAGTTTACCCCCGGTCATCCTGTCAGAGTGTATCTGGAGGAGAACAATCTGTTGCGCTCTTTATTTAATGAGATTGGCAAGCTCGATCCTGTTCAGGATGCCCGTTCCTTTCGCATGTTGTTCAGAAAAATAAGCAATATTGAAAAACATTATGTACGCAAAGAAAATCAGCTGTTCCCCTGTCTTGAAAAGCACGGTTGGGATTCCCCGAGCAAGAATATGTGGGCCTTTCACGATGATATCCGGGCCAGCCTGAAAGAGGTGCGTTTGGCCCTGGCAGAAGGGGATATGAAGCTAGCAGGACAGCGACTCTATAGCAGTAGAAGCGAGATGGAGCGCCTGATGAGCGTAGAAGAGGAGCGCCTGCTGCCCAATGCCATGGGTATGCTGGAAGAGCATGAATGGCAGCAGATGCGTGCAGGCGACGCGGAGATTGGCTGGATGCTGGATGAAGAGCCGCCGATGTATCCTGCTGCAGAAGAACAGCCGGAGACAGAGCAGGTGAAAGAGCAAGAAAATCAGGAAACAGGAGTGGAATATATTCACCCGTCACAGGATACCAAACGACGCGATTTACCCTTTTCTACAGCGGATAAAACCCATTTTGATGAAGGTTATCTGAGTGTGGAGCAGGTCAATCTGATGTTCAGAACGTTGCCGCTTGATATCACCTATGTGGATGAAAATGACCATGTGGTTTTCTATAACCGGGGTGAAGACCGTTTATTTCCCAGAAGCGCAGGCATTATCGGGCGTGAGGTGCGTTACTGCCATCCGCCCAAGTCTGTGGATACGGTACTCCGTATTCTGGAGGAATTTAAAAAAGGAACCCAGGATGTGGCGAATTTCCGCATCAACTTCAAAGGTCGCTTTGTCCTGATTCAGTATTTTGCTGTACGCGACGCAGATAAAAACTATCGCGGCGTACTGGAAATGTCGCAGGACATCACCGAAATCAAAGCCATGGAAGGGGAACAACGCCTGCTGGACTGGGACTAGCCGGTTTTTTCCGGGCTCCCCTGATTTGCCATGCTATCCGCATAGAATAACGGTGATGACATAATATGAACCAGTCTTACTACCCATTATGGTTGAATGCACCTATCTGAAATGGCCGCAAACCAACAGGTGGTGCCGGTTATCCGACTAGCCGGGTTCGGCCTATTTTGTTGAAAAACCCGGTTCTGACCTGAGACTAATTCCCAATCGCTCCTGAGTTTTAGAGTTTCATTCTATCCAACCACCTTTTTTGGATTCATTGAACAGGCGGTTTTGTTTTATTTGCCTTTATGCATGTTCCATAATTATTTTCGTTGGTAAAGGTGTACACCATTTAAAATTCTGGGCAGTAGCAGCCAGCAGGAACTCATCCT
>JAJRTX010000019.1 GCA_021545665.1 Zetaproteobacteria bacterium | reverse complement strand
CCAGACGACTTTTAATCCCCAGTTCGCGGGCTGTTGGCAGGGTCAGCATCATCATGCCTCGCACCCCGGTCGGACTTTTGGCGGACGGTTTCCAGTGCGATTCCTGATAAGCCTGGGCAGCCAGTAACTGCCAGTCAAGATTATATTTCTCCGCCGTCGTTTCAAACATCTTGGTATATCGCGGCAGGATTTTTTTTACCTTGCGAATAAACTTTCGATTATCAACATAATCATAAGAATCAAGAAAACCGGTATAGCGTTCTATTAATTGCGCAAATGCATCGCTGGGCAAGTATGACTCCATCCAGCTACTAACATCTTCTTGCAGCAGTTTGTGCCCGGCCGGAAAATACCAGACCAGTGACTCTGGCTGATTTATATCAAATCGCACAACCAGCTCAGGAAAATAGCGCCGGTTAATTTCAGTAATATTGGAATCAGACAGCGTGCAGTCTATTTTTTTCATCCATACGCGCCATAACAGGTCTTCTGTCGACACCTCGTCTACTTCCTGCCAGCTGAGTTGCGGATATTCTTTTTTTAAACTATTCAAACGATCAACATAACTGCTGTTGCTGGCGACCTGTATTTTAACACCCACCAGTTGTTCGACCTTATTCGGTCGCGGGCCACCGCGACGACACACCAGCTGCTGGGTCACTTGCTGATAGGCCGGCCCGGCCAGTAGCTGCAGGGTTCTGCCTTCGGTCAATGACAAACCGGCAGCAGCCATATCGGCCTTAGCATTTTGTAACCGCTGAATTATGTCAGATGTCGTATCGACCAGTTCAAATCGAACCTTGTAGCCTCGGGCCCGGGCGAAGGACTGAACAAGATCGTGCTCCAGACCGGCAGGCTGGTCACGATCAAGGTAATAACTGGTCGGAGAATTTCGGCTAAGCACCAGCAACGTACGCTCACCACCCACCAGTTTCTGTGGCGGCTCGCTCTCACATGCTGTTAATAGAAGTATGAATAAAAATAGAACAGTTTTTTTCAGGCCAGGTGCATAATCCATGCTCCTGATTCTAATGCAGTCGCCTGTTAATTACACCACCTTAGGTCAAATTACATTTTTGATTCTGCTGGCTTGCTGTTTTTTAGAATATATTCTTCAATAAGGGCAACCGGAACGGCTCCTGGCTGCGCCGCCTTGAGTTCGCCAGAGGGTGAGAAGATCAGAAAAGTAGGCGTACCGACCCAGTCACCACCCGTTAGCCTGATATACAGCGATGCAACCGTCTCAGGATCACCCATCAGGTTTGGAAAGCCTACATTATTGCGCTTGATGAAGGCCGCTGCATCCTTATTGCCTTCCAGTCCATCCATTGAAATACCCAGTACACTGGCATCCGTATCCCTGTGTTTATCATGAAAGTCATCATATTGACTGGCTTCCTGATTACATACATGGCAGTCAGATATCCATATCATAACAATGGTCCATTTGCCCTTGCCGATATAATCGTGCAGTACACGATTATTGCCATCCATATCCTGTAGCTCGGTCTCGCTGATGACCTGCTTATCCTGCTCACTAAGCGCAAGGCTGTATGAGCTGAATAATAGAGTCAACAGGATAAGAGGCAGGGTAAACAGAGTTTTTTTCATTATAAATCACCAGACAGGCACTATTGATAATCTTTATGACAAGCTGAACAGTGGAATGTTCAACTACAGGTGATTGCTTCGCTTCTCGCTATGACAGCTGGAAGAAATGAAGCCTGCCTGACAGGTTTCATTGGGCCCTGGCTCACTTTACCTGACTGTAGCCTACTTGTCAGACAGGTCACTGCCTGATTCAGAAAGTGACAAATGACTGATTTCAATGTCTGCATCAGGCACATCAGTAGCCTTTGTCAGCGTTTCACCGGGCTGAGACAGGCTCAGTTGCGCCGTGTCGATATCAACCGGCTGGATGGCTTCATGCGTGAGCAAGGTAGTCCCGGGAGGATCCAGCTCGGCCTCCAGCACAGACGCATGTGCATCCCCGCTTGCCGGTTCTACTGAAACGGGCTCGAGTTCAGATTCTGCCACCGGCTCAGGTGCAGCCGCTGAAACCGCTTCTGCTGCAGGTTCAGAAATATCCTCCTGTTCATCGGCCAATGGTTCCGGCTCTTCTGCGCTTGCAGCAGGCTCCGGCGCTACTGCTTCCGGGGAGTCAATAGGCAATTCTGACGCTGAGCCGATTTCTACAGCATAGGCAATGGCCCCCGCCCGTTTAATTGCCTGTATGTATTTACTGGCTAGTTCCTTGTCCAGATCGCGCTTGAGCGTCCGGGGCTGGCCATTAAATAACACTTCTGCCTTCTAGGCAGAAATCTTGAATAGCTGGGCCATGTTTTGCTTGACCGTCTCCAGATCCTGCTGTGGCTGACATTCACCTTTGAATAGAATCTCAAACATCACGTCTCCTCACCGGGGATAATAACGGCTCTGTTCCCGTTAGTGTTCTCATAGGTCAAGCATAATAGAGCTGCAGGTATTCTTCAAACGTCAGGTGATCAGCCTGTTCTATTTCCTTCTGCAGTCGCATCGACTCTTCTGCCTGTGCTACAAATTGTGCCATTTTATCTGGCGGCAGCGCTTGTCGGGTCAACATGTTTTTATATAACTCTGACTTTTCGCGCATATAGACGAAAAAACCCTTCTCATGCGTATGCATATCTTCCAGAATCTGTGCCGAAGGGGTTTTTGATGTGTCGGCAACCTTGTTTTTTTGCAGGTTCAGCGCATCAACATAATCAGTTCGGCCAGCCAGTGCATCCAGATGCAAGGCGATTGGCTCCAGTGCCTGACAAATATCCTGTGCCCAGTCCTGTAATAATACTTCTCTGTTTTGTCGCAACAGGATCAGATCTTTTTTTCTACCCATGTGTGCAACACACATGGCGTTGCTATCTATTTCACGCTGCTCCTGAACTGATATACCCGGCGAATCATCCAGCAAACAACATAACATCAATAGATCCAGAAACAATAGTTGCTCGCGATCTACCCCAAGTGGGCTCAGGATATTCAAATCCAGTGATCGTAATTCAATGTATTCTACACCACGGCTGTTTAATGCAACCGATGGGCGCTCATTACCCTGCAGCGGCTGTTTTGGCCGCACAGTACTGTAATATTCATTCTCAATCTGCAGTATGTTGGCATTCAGTTGTCTGTATTCACCGTCTACCCGTATGCCAATTTTTTCATACTCGGGACTGGGTGTGCGAATGGCCCCTTCCAGACTGCAGATATAGGCATCCAGATTGTAATAACAGGCCTTGATGCCGATTTCATTTTCCTTGTTGTTCTGGTAACCAATATCACCCATACGCAATGATGTT
>JAJRTX010000341.1 GCA_021545665.1 Zetaproteobacteria bacterium | reverse complement strand
CGCGATATTCTGCCCAAGGCAGAAGGTGATGCACAACGTTTAATCGAAGAGTCCGAGGCCTACCGCCAACAGGTGATTGAGCTTGCACGTGGTGAAACATCACGCTTTAGTCAGACCCTTAAGGAATATCGAAAGGCACCTGAAGTGACACGTCGTCGTTTGTATATTGAAATGATGGAAGAGGTTTTGTCCTCTGTCAGTAAAGTGCTGATCAAGGTGTCCAATGGTAGCAATATCATGTATTTGCCGCTGGACAAGTTTATGAAACCGGGTAGTTCAGTGACTGATACGCGTGATTCAGCACAGGGGTCATCTACATCCAGTAATGGATCGGGGCGCAGAGGCCTGATTGACAGCACGAATCAACGTGGCAGAGGGGGGCGATAGAAATGGGTGCAAGTAAATCGATAGTTCTTGTTGTCGGCGCCATTGTGGCGCTGGGTGTAGCACTCTCTGCCTTTACTGTGGATCAGCGTGAGCTGGCACTCAAATTCCAGCTAGGCAAGATCATACGTTCTGATTTTGAACCCGGATTGTATTTCAAGATACCGTTTATCAATAACGTCAGTAAATTTGATAAACGTATCCTGACACTGGACTCACGTCCGGAAGAAATCCTTACCGGAGAAAAGAAGAACGTACTGGTAGATTATTTTGTCAAATGGCGTATTGCTGAAGTACGTGATTTTTATCGTACCTTTGGTGGGCGTGAGGCCGATGCCGAAGCGCGTATGGCTCAAACCATCAAGGATGGTCTGCAATCTGAACTGGGTGACCGAACCATACGAGAGGTAGTATCCGGTGAACGTGAACAAATCATGCTTACTGTTTCCAATAATGCCAATGAAAAGCTGAGGGCATTCGGTATTGAGGTCATTGATGTGCGCATCAAGCAGATCGAGCTGCCTCCCAAGGTGCGTGAGTCTGTGTTCCTGCGTATGAGTGCCGAGCGTGAACGTATTGCCAAGGAGCACCGAGCCAAAGGTAAGAAAGAATCAAAAATCATTCGTGCCAAGGCCGATCGTAAACGTACCGAGATGCTGGCTGAGGCAAATCGTAAGGCTGAAGAAATACGGGGTGCCGGTGATGCACTGGCAACAGAAACCTATGCCAAGGCCTATACAGCGGATGCTGATTTCTATGCCTTCTATCGCAGCCTGATAGCGTACCGCAAGTCATTCAGTGACAAGAGTGATATCCTGGTAATTGAACCGGATTCCGAGTTTTTCCGCTATTTTGGCAAGGCCGGGAAATAGTGTTTCTGAGCGGGTTGGCTGAATCGGTCAGCCCGCGATTTGAAATCGGGGCAGGATGACGGCGTTATTGACAGCATTGGCATTAATGTTGGTGCTGGAAGGTATTTTACCGTTTCTGAGTCCGGATACTCTGAGGCGAGTCATGCAGCAGATAGCCGCTATGGACAACCGCAGCTTACGGTTATCAGGCCTGTTTAGTATGCTGGCGGGCTTGTTGCTGCTGTACCTGGTGCGATAATTTACTGTATTTCATCGATTACCCCACCGATTTTCCTGTCTTCGTGATATTTAGTTTGCTGTTCCGCGTCATAAAACTGGTCGAAGCCCTTCAGTCAGGGTAAAATCGGCACTTTGTGGTTTTTAGAAATAATAATGCATACAATCAAACAACAAAATCGCTGGGTGCTACCCGATGGCATAGAAGAACTACTGCCAGAACAGTCGCTTATCCTGGAAAACTTACGTCGTACGTTGCTGGATAGTTATAGCCGCTGGGGCTATGAGCTCATCACAACGCCTTTTCTTGAGTTTCTGGACTCCTTGCTGACCGGCACAGGCCATGATCTGGATTTAACTACATTTCGCGTCACCGACCCGGTAACCGGTAAACAAATGGGTCTACGTGCCGATATGACACCACAGGCGGCTCGAATCGATGCGCATATTCTCAAAAGTGAGCTACCGGTTCGTTTATGCTACCTGGGCACGGTATTGCGCAGCGCTCCACAAGGTTTTTCCGGTTCACGTGCACCGATACAGGCCGGTTGTGAGCTGTTTGGCCATGCCGGTATGGAGAGCGTGCTGGAAGTCATTGAACTCATGATGGAAACGATTCGAGTAACAGGCGTTAAGGATGTCTATCTTGATCTCGGTCATGTGAAGATATTTCGCAGTCTGGTTGATCAGGCAGGTCTGGACACAGATGATGAGATGCGTTTATTTGACGCAATGCAACGCAAGGCCAATCCTGAGATAGCAGAACTACTGGACGAAATGCAGGTCAGCGGTGCCATTCGTGACATGCTGGGGTCGCTTTCCGGGCTAAATGGGAATGCCGCTATGCTGGATCAAGCCGGAAAGACGCTGTCACAGGCTTCGGAACCGGTTCAGTCTGCTATAGCCGAGCTAAAACAGCTGGTTGCCCTGTTGCAGCGGGATTATCCGGACATCCCGGTACACATCGATCTGGCGGAATTGCGTGGATATCATTATCACAGCGGTATCGTCTTTGCAGCATTTACAACCGGTTACGGGGAAGAGGTTGCCCGAGGGGGTCGTTACGATGGTATTGGCAAGGTGTTTGGGCGTTCGCGTCCGGCTACCGGTTTTAGTGCTGACCTGAGTACCTTGATGGACTTGTCAGCCGCTTTACCTGAGCCAGACGACATGAATTCCATCATGGCTCCAGCAGGCGATGATGCTGACTTGCGCGACGCAATAAACAAGTTACGTTCTGAAGGTGAAAGGGTTATTCACGCGTTACCTGGACAGGGTGGTACGCCACAGAATTACGGCTGTAGTCAGGAGTTGGTAAAACAGGGCGATAGCTGGATTGTGAAAAACATCTAGTCAACATAAAGACCAGACTGGCACTTAAGCCAGAGTACAGGGCAAGATTTTAACGAAATTAACGGAATGGGTATCATGGGTAAAAATGTAGTAGTGATTGGCACGCACTGGGGTGATGAAGGTAAAGGCAAGGTCGTTGATTTGCTAACCGATCGTGCGAGTGTCGTTGTACGCTTTCAGGGTGGTCATAATGCAGGCCATACACTGGTTATTGATGGTAAAAAAACGGTCCTGCACCTGATTCCGTCCGGTATTTTGCGTGACAATGTACAGTGCCTGATTGGCAACGGAGTTGTATTGTCGCCTGAAGCATTGTTATCAGAAATGGATGGCCTGGAGGCCGGTGGCGTACCAGCCAGTAAACGTATCAAGATCAGCGAGGCCTGCCCACTAATACTGCCTTACCATATTGCCCTGGATCAGGCGCGTGAACAGGCCCGCGGAAAGAAGGCCATTGGCACAACAGGTCGTGGTATTGGCCCGGCATACGAAGACAAGGTTTCAAGACGTGGCATTCGCCTTGGTGATTTGGTCAATATAGATCGCTTTAGTGCGAAGCTGGAAGAAGTGATGGAGTATCACAACTTCACGCTTGAGCATTATTTTAAGTTTGGAAAAGTGGATTACCAGGAAGTACTGGATGGAACGCTGGCCATGCGTGACCGTTTGCTGCCATTGATAGACGACGTTCCGGAGCTGATCTACCAGGCTCGCAAGCGTGGTGACAACATAATGTACGAAGGCGCACAGGGCACCTTGCTTGATATCGACCATGGCACTTACCCGTTTGTAACCTCATCTAACACGACTGCCGGTGGTGCAGCATGTGGTAGTGGCAGTGGCCCATTACACCTGGACTACATACTCGGAATCACCAAGGCATATACCACCCGTGTGGGTAGTGGGCCGTTCCCGACAGAGCTTTATGATGGTGAAAAACTTCAGGATAAAGCCGGTGAACATATGGCCACGCAGGGTCATGAGTTTGGAGCAACCACCGGACGTGCGCGACGTTGCGGCTGGTTTGATGCGGTATCCCTGCGCAGGGCAGTGCGTATTAACAGTATCAGTGGTTTGTGTATCACTAAACTGGATGTGCTGGATGGCCTGAAGACCATACGGGTGTGTACCGGTTATCAATACAATGGCAAGTTGGTAGAAGTACCTCCTGTCGGAGCGGAAGCCTTTGAGGCGTGTGAGCCGGTATATGAAGATTTACCCGGCTGGGACGACTCTACAGTAGGCGTGCAAAAATATGATGATTTGCCGGGCAATGCACAAGCTTACCTGAAGCGAATCGAGGAAATTGTTGAAACGCCAGTCGATATCGTTTCTACCGGCCCTGATCGTGTTGAAACTATCGTTCTGCGTCACCCGTTTGATTAGGGTCGAAGGTTGCTATACAGATAGAATGATTTACCAAAAACTATAGACTAAAAACGGGACAGTAATGAGCGATACCCACCACGATGCGAGAAAACGGGACTTGGTCTATATCATGTCGCCAAGTTACTCCGGGTCAACTTTACTTACCTATCTTCTGGCAACACATTCCGATATTTCTACCATTGGTGAATTGAAGGCTACGTCGCTGGGCGATATTGACAGTTATGTCTGTTCCTGTGGATCCTTGCTTAAGGAGTGTCAGTTCTGGAGCAGCTTGTCACAGAAGATGCAAATAGCTAATTCGCCACTTGATTATTACCATTTCGGGACTAATTTTATTGCAGATTCCACACTGTGTAACAAACTGATGCGCTCAAGCGTTAGAGGTGGGCTGTTTGAGTTTTCCAGAAGATCAGCATTTGCCTTGATACCTGGTTACGGGGAAAAGCGATCCGGCATACTTGATAAGAACAGAAAAATGATTGAAGCAACCTGCGAGATACAAGGCGGCAGAGTCTTTCTTGATGGTTCCAAGGATCCAATAAGGTTGCAGTTACTGAATCAATCCAGGTTATGGAATATCAAGGTTATCAATCTGAGACGTGATGGCAGAGGTGTAACTGCCTCGTATATGCGCCACTATGAGGTTGGTATGGATGTAGCGGTGAGAGAGTGGGCGCATTCCATTAATGAGATTCAGCAAATGGAAAAACATCTGCAATCCAGACAGATAATGCACGTTGTTTATGAACAATTGTGCGATGAGCCGGACAAAGTGCTTGCTGAGATAATGGAGTTTATTGGTGTCGATAAATCATCTGTAAACATTGACTATAGGAGCGCCAGCTTGCATATACTGGGTAACTCCATGCGATTAGGCTCTACCAGTGAAATCAGGCTGGATGAAAAATGGAAGAAAAGTCTGGGCAAGAAAGAGCTTGATGTATTCACATCTGCTGCTGGCAGTCTCAACAGACAGCTGGGTTATCAATAAACGTGTTATTACTGATGTATATATGAAATTCGAGTTGATCAGAAGCTGGGATGCACTGGCAGCACTTTCTGATCAATGGAATGATTTATTATGTAGATCAGAGATGGATACAATATTTTTACGCTGGGAATGGGTCTGCGCCTGGAAACAGACATACGCAGGTGAAGTAAGTCCATTTGTGCTCACTGTAAGAGATGACAGCAACCAACTGGTTAGCCTGGTTCCGTTATATAAAGTAGATTACAAGTTATGTAATCTTGTGAAATATACAATATTACGTGTAATGGCAGATTCTGCCAGTGGTTCAGAATATCCGGCCTGGATAATATCCAAAAAGCATGATAACGACGAAATGTACGATTCTATCGTTAATGAACTTGAATCATACTCAACTGAGTGGGATTGCATATGGATGAGTGGTGTACGTGCTTCAGGAGGGCTGCAAGAGAAAATATGCAGATCTGTAAAGAAAAAATACTATTTAAATACCAGAAAAAATAATTCCAGTGCAATAAATCTGATTAACTGTAAAGAGGTATTTTTGAAATTAATATCACGAAATATGCGTTCCCAGTTAAGGCGTGACGAGAAAAAAGTACTTGCACATGGAGAAATATCTATAAAGAAATGCGTCAATGAGCAGGAGATACCCGTATATCTTGACGCGCTTTACAAATTACATGATATAAGATGGAAAAAGAAGGGTTTGGTCGGGCTGTTTGAGCGCAAACCAGAGGAGGTTGAGTTTTATAAAATTTTTACTGCTTTAGCATTAAAAAATGACTGGCTCAGGTTATATGCTCTCTATCAGGAGGGTTCTATCAAGGCAGTACAACTCGGGTATACGTACGACAATAAATACAATCAACTACAGGAAGGCTTTAATCCGCGTTACTCCTCAGGTGCAGGAAATGTCTTACGTTTGCATGTGCTTGAAACGTGTATCAGTGAAAATGTTTCAGAGTATGATTTTCTGGGAGGGCATACAGAACATAAGCGACGTTGGGGTTCAAGTGAGATAACGGGTTATGATTTGTTTATTGGAAAGAAATCTTTCAGGAGCCTGATTCTTTTTATTGGGCGTGTATGGCCAACAGGCAGATTGTTAAAAGCAGTAAATCAAATATGACTGAATCAAGTAAACCTGAGAAAATGGCCGGAAAAGAAGACCTGACAGGCAAAGACAGAATTGTAAAAAATGTTCTGACTGGCTGGGTTGCATACATGATATTCATGGTTGCCGGTTTTATTATGCCGCGCTTGATTGATAACTATGAAGGGCAAGTCGCACTTGGCATATGGGATTTCAGCTGGACCTTTGTTAACTACCTGAGCATGTCTGGCCTGGGCCTGGCTTCTGCGCTCAACAGGTATGTACCTAGATACAGAACTACCGGAGAGCTGGAAAAGCTGAATCAGACCGTGTCTACAGTAGTGATGCTGCAGGTGTTCATTGCGTTATTTGTATTGCTGGCAACACTGGCTATCTTTTTTAGTATCCCGGTGTATTTTGCAGACCGATTAGGTGAGCAGACCGGCATGGCGAGGTGGGTTGTGCTATTACTGGGGGGAAGCCTGGCAGTTGAAATGTTGTTTGATGCATCTCGAGGTGTTATTGCAGGCTATCATCGCTGGGATATAGTAAATGGTATAAATTCTCTATCCAGAATTGTCAGTATAGTAGGGATGATTGTTGCTTTACTGATGGGAGGCGGTCTCATCAGTCTTGCTGCTGTATATTTTGTAACAACCTGCATTTTTATGGTTATGCGATACCTGGTTTCCAGAAGGGTTTGTTCTGATATCACTGTGAGAATAAGTCTTGTTCGGTTTCGCATTGCCAAAGAAATGTTACGGTTTGGTATCAAAACAATTATTGTGATTCTGCCAAGAATATTTCTGATACAGACGGTTAATATAATTGTGGCTGCATCATTAGGGCCTGCGGCACTCGCAGTATTTACCCGGCCTGTGGTACTGGTTAAATATGTCGGTACCTTTATTTCCAGATTCAGTTTCGTATTAACACCAACTGCAGGCGCATTGCAGGCTTCAGGAGATGATCAGGAGTTACGTGAATTTATTCTTGAAACAACAAGAGTGAGTGTTGCGATCACCTTACCATTATTACTTATACTTGCTGTTTTCGGAGACGTAATAATTGGCCTATGGATGGGTGAAGACTATGTTAATCATCAGTTAATTATAGTATTGGCAATTGGGACATTTTTGCCTGCTTCTCAGCAAACGATAGTACGTATCCTGATTGGGATGAATGTGCATGGAAAGCTTGGATTGATTTCTTTTGCTGTTACCTTGCTGGTATTTTTTCTGGGCTATTTATACATAAGCGATACTGGCTGGACACTTGTTAATGCAGGCGCGCTGATGGTAGTGTCCGAGGTTCTTGGGGCAGGAGTGGTTATCCCGTTATTTGCGTGCAAGCATCTTAATATTTCATTTTTCCATTATCTAAACCGGTCATTTTCAGCTGCTATGTTCATAGGTAGTATTTTTCTGGGAGTTATGTTGTTAAACCGTACGCTTCTGGATCACAGTCCTGTGCTGGCAATGCTGAGCGGGATAACCTCTGGTGGCCTTATCCTGCTGCCTTTGTACTGGAGGTTTATTTTAACAGAGCCTCAGCGTTGCAAATTAATGAGTTACGTGAAAAAATCATCAAGGTAACGGTCATACCATGTTAAGTCATCATATATATCAGGAAATATACTTACGATGAAAGTAGTTATGTTTAGCCGGTTTCCTTCCGACATAAATCGCCCCAGAGGGGGAGTAGAAACAGCAACAATCGGACTGGCGCGTGGACTGGTGTCTTCAGAGGAAGATATTTCCTTGCATATCGTAACACTGGAAAAAAATCTGCAGGATATATCAGTCGAAGTGCAGGAAGGTATTACAATTCACAGGTTGCCTGATAATAATGTACCTATGTTTATTGATATCCTGATTGGGCCAGGAAAGAAAAAACTCAGAAAGTATCTACTGTCATTACAGCCAGATCTAGTCCATTTTCAGGAGACTTATGGTTTGGGTATGGGTGAGATAGGTATCCCGTCAATATTTACTGTACACGGATTTGACAGTCTTAATCTTGTTACTGAAAAGAGCAGGCTATGGAGATTGAGATCACTTATCTGGAAGCAGGTGGAGAAGGTGGGTCTTCGAAGACAGAAGCAAATTATATCTATAATTCCTTATGTAAGGCAAGAGATTGAAAAATATACAACGGCAGAGATACACGATATAGAAAATTCAATATCAGAGAGCTATTATCATACAAAACGGGAACGCGTAAAAGGTAGAATATTTTTTGCAGGCTGGCTGAATCCACGAAAAAATCTGGTAGGGCTGCTCAGGGCATTGCCTGCGGTTATAGAAAAAAATAACAATATTTCTTTACATGCGGCTGGTGAGGCATGTGATCCTGAGTACTATAAGCAGATCGAATCTGTTATTAGTCAATATAACCTTTCAGAGCATGTCACGCTACTTGGCAGAATAGATCAGCAGGCAGTAAAAACTGAACTTGCACAAGCGTCAATATTTGTCTTGCCATCAAAACAGGAGAATGCTCCTATGGCAATAGCTGAGGCCATGGCAGTTGGTGTGCCGGTAATATCATCGAATGTATGTGGTATGCCCTACATGATTGAGGATGGGAAAACCGGTTTTCTGGTAGATCCAGAAGATACAGATGGCTTTTCAGACAGTATTCTGAATCTTCTGGATAATGAAGACGTTTATTTAAAAATGTCGCAAGCAGCGCAAACTGAGGCGCTGGATAAATACCATCCACAGTCTGTTGCCTCCCGTACCATTTCTGTATATAAGTATATTATTAACACTTATAGTTAACACTTTTTTTACGTAATTTTAAAACACATGAAATCTATACTAAAAAGAATCGTAGCGAGTATTGCATTAACCTTTATATATGGCACAACTGTTTTGCTATCAAAACTTACCGGCTTCAGGAAAATGAAAAAATGGAAACATAGCAAAAATATACTTGTTACCGGAACATTTCACAATCCTAACTGGTTTTTTGCACATATTTTGCCACTTAGTATGAGTGGCGCAGGCCAGGTAATATTGGTATGCGATGAAAAGGTGGCAGATGTTGAAGGTGTTACCTATGAATGCCCGCCTGCCTGGATGTCCAGATTATTCTCGAGAGCATTGGCAAAACTAATCTGGACTATTCGTTGTGGATACAGATACAGACCTGACCTGTACATGGGTTATCATATTTTCCCAGCGGCAATAACCGCCCTTATTGCCGGGCGGATATTCAACCGACCAGCGTGTTATCAGGATACCTCCGGACCGCTGGAACTGGAAGGAGGTGGATGGGCGGCCGAGAACCCGCTACTGGTTGCTTTAGGTAAACCCAGTGCGTGGATAGAAAAGCTGGTTTTTGCTGTTGTCAGACAGTTTGATCTGATTATAGTGCGAGGAAGTGCGGCAAAACAATTTATTGTTGATGCTGGCTATACTAATGAAATTGCGGTTATTACAGGTAGTGTTGAGGATGATGTTACCTTAAAGGGCATGCAGGAACGTGAATATGACCTTGTTTTTGTGGCAAGACTCACGGAATATAAGAGGCCAGAGCTGTTTGTGCAGTTGATTGCGTGCTTAAAGAATGAATTTCCGGACATCCGTGCGGCTATGATTGGCGATGGACCGGATAGAGGCACGCTGGAAGAAATGGCCGCGTCATTGGGTGTCGACCAGAATATAGAATTCTTTGGCAAAATCAATGACGTAGACCAGGTCGTCTCAAACAGCAAGATATTTATTTTAACTTCCCGGTGGGAGGGGCTATCTATCGCCATGATCGAGGCTATGTCAGTTGGTACAGTTGCGGTTGTGGTGGACGTAGGCGATCTTAAAGATCTCGTTGATAATGGTAATAATGGATATGTCGTTGGTATAGACGACATTGACAAGATGCTAGCCAGTGTATCCGGGTTGCTGTTTAATCAGGAAAAGTGGGCAGAGTTTTCAGTGGCAGCAAATGAGGATGCACTGAAAATGAGTGGACGGAGAAATATATCAACGAAATGGATGCGATATATATGTAAAATAATCAATTAAGGAATACAACAATGATAAAAGTCCTTATATACAGATTTATTGTTTACAGCGGTCTTCTCAGATTATGGATATTCAGAAACAGAAAAGCCATAAATTTTCTCATGTTGCATGGAGTTATGGATAAGCAGTTCAAGGCTGGATGGCAGCCATTCTGGAACAGGATCTCACCTGAGTTTCTTGAAAAACATCTGACCAAACTATCCAGGTATTACCAGTTCGTTAGCCTCGATGAGGCTGTAGAGATGCTCTCAGGCCGTAAACCCATCAAGCCAAACTGCATGGTGATCACCTTTGATGACGGTTACAAGAATAATTTGCAATACGCCATGCCGATTTTACGCAAATTTAGTGCGCCAGCGACTATATATCTGGCTACCGAATACGTCAGCAAACAAACACCATTTCATATAGACAGGCTTGATTATGCCCTTCAGTCTATAGAGATTCATGGTAGAAAATTTACTGTGAATGACCGTATTATTGAATATGATACCAGCAGTCGTGCGATGCTCACCAAATCTTACCTGACTCACAGGCTAGCGATTCAGGCTGGCTGCAAAAATGAAAAAGATTATCACGATACATTGAATGCACTTGCCCTGGAACTTGAGACTGAGTCAGGAGATTCAATCTTTAAAACCTTCAGGGAGAATGACTGGGTTAATATACTCACATGGGATGATATCAGGAGCTACAGCTATAATGATGTTCAGTTTGAAGGGCATACCGTCCATCATTACAAGCTGGCACTGCTAAGCCCGGACCAGATACGAGAGGAGCTGAGTGCTTCCAGGGGTGAAATAGAGAAACAAACGGGGGAGCCATGTAAGCATGTCTGCTACCCTGTAGGAAGTTTCAATCAAACCACTATTGATATTGCAAAAGACTGTGGGTATACCAGTGCTGTGACAACCGAGGTAGGGCTTAACCGTGTGGGATGTGATTTATTCAGAATTCGACGCATGCCCTTCCCGTATGAAGGTGATATATGGTCCAATATTATATGTTTGTCTGGTCTTGGATACTCTATAGCATCGCTTATACGACGAATGAAAGGATTATATTCAGGCTAGTCATAAAGTAATATATTACAATGTAATTACTGGTTTATGACTTTATTACGATTTTAGTACTCTTGATTTAGAGGTCTGTTAAATCAAGATTTTTAAGGATTTTATTTAATGTGTGGCATTACTGGTTTTGCGGGCATGGATAACGAGCAACTTTTGCACGCCATGTGCGATAGCATGATACATCGAGGACCTGACGACTCAGGGTATTACACCGATCACCACATCGGATTAGCGATGCGTCGTTTGTCAATTATCGATTTAAAGACAGGTCATCAGCCAATCTCTAATGAGAAGGGTGACATATGGGTTGTGTTTAATGGCGAGATTTATAATTACGAAGTTCTACGTAATGAAATGCTGGAAAAAGGGCATGTTTTTTCAACTCAGTCTGATACAGAAACAATTGTACATTTGTATGAAGAATATGGCCTTGATTTTGTTGATCATTTGCGAGGTATGTTCGGAATAGCATTATGGGACTCAAAAAAGAAACAACTGGTGCTGGTAAGAGATCGTATTGGTGAGAAGCCCCTATATTATTCCTTAGATGACGGAAAGATATTGTTCGGGTCTGAGATAAAAACTATTTTACAGGGCCTTAAAACCAGGACAGTTAACAAGCAATCACTGTGTGATTTTTTTGCAGCGGGCTATGTTGGTGGTTCTCGTACGATGTATCGTGAAATTAGCAAGCTGGAGCCAGGACATATGCTGCTCTGGACAGAGCAGGGGATTGATGTAAAACGTTATTGGAAAAATGATTTCTCGAAGAAAATAAATATCTCCTATAATGAAGCCTTTGAAAGGCTGGAACATGAACTAAGTGAATCTGTGAAGTTATGCCTGAAAAGCGATGTCGAAGTGGGTGCATTTTTAAGTGGTGGCGTGGACTCTTCATTAATTGTCGCTTTAATGAAAGAACATAAAGCAAATGTACAAACTTTTTCGGTTGGCTATGGTGGCAAAGCATCTGGCTTTAATGAGTTAGGTTATGCCAGGAAAGTGGCTGATCATTT
>JAJRTX010000340.1 GCA_021545665.1 Zetaproteobacteria bacterium | reverse complement strand
GGTGCGCTGAATAATCTCATGGGCCACAATTTTGACATCGCGTTCCGGTCTCCAGTCCTTGATATAGGGTAGAATACCCAAACTGTATGGGATTTTGGCGATGACTATCAGCGCTATTATCAAGACAGCCTGTTTCAGGCGTGTTTGATCCAGTTGTAACATCAGCCCGGTCAGTAACAGGGCGACCAGACCGTACAGTGGTACCAGATAACGCGGTGTAGCGCCGGCCGATATCCAGAAAGGCAGAAAACAGATCAGCAGAATCAGAGAGAGCGTCTTTAAGGTCGGGTCCAGTCTGAAATGATGTGTACGACGCAGCCATAGCCAGACCAGCAGTAACGATACGGGCAGGGCACGAAACAGGAAGACCAGCGGAAAGCTGAGCCAGTGTTTGATAAATGCCAACAGACCGTAACCGGCAAAATTACGCAGTATATCATTGATCGTCGTCGTAGCTGTATTGGAGCCAGCCAGAACGATAAATGACTGCCAGAATACGGGGACAGTCAATGCCAGCATGCCAGCCAGGAGAAATAACGGTTTCTTTAGCATATACCAGCGTTTCAGTTGCCATAACAGTACCAACCCCGAGGCACCGTATAACACATAAGCGGTGATATTCTTGGTCATGAAAGCCAGTGAAATAAACAGCAGAGACAAGATGAACCATGTGAATTTTTCATCCGCCATGGCCCGCCACAGCGATGCAATCGCAGCAAAAATAAACAGCCCGAAAGTGGCATCGACATAACCCAGCCAGCCATACCAGAACGCAACTTCGCCCATGCTCAGATAAACCAGTGCAGCCAGCCAGCCGGCGTGAGCCTGACGTTGGCCGAACAACCAGCCGGCCATCAAACCCACTGCCAGCGCCGTCAGCCACGAAGCAAAGACTGAAACGAGCCGCACAGCAATATCAACATGTTCCCAGCCAATCAACTGACTGATAGCAATGACCGGCCAGTGCCAGAGCGGCGAATGCGGCCAGATCATGCCCAGAATCGAGGGGTGCAGCCAGTCATCACGGACAAACATTTCGTAGGATTTAAGCGCCATCAATCCTTCTTCGCCAACATATTGCATGACCGGCAAAGGCAATAGCATGAACAGGGCCGCCAGCAGCGTCAGAACTTTTATTGTATTGAAATTCACGGTGTTACCGGCAATAGAGAACATGTATTCAGCCTAGTCTTGGGGCTGTTCAAATGTAGTTTTGTGAATGATATACAATGGCCTTTTTTTTGTTTCATCAAAAGTTTTACCGAGATAGATTCCGATAATTCCCAGATTGGCGATGATAATACCGCCCAGAAAGTAGAGGGAGACAATCAGACTGCTCCAGCCGGTTACCGGTGATCCGTAAATCAGGGCCTGAACAAGCAGTGCTGAACCGACAACAAAGGCGACAGCAGCAAGGGCAAAGCCGAATTTAATCGACATGCGCAGTGGTTTGTCCGAATAGGCCAGAATCGTATCAATGGCCAGTTTCATTAATGTTTTGAAAGTGTAGGTGGATTTCCCATGCATGCTTGGAGCATGTTTTACATCAATTTTTGCAGCCGGAAACCCCATCCAGTCGATGATACCGCTGAAAAACCTGAGCTTTTCACGCATGTTTCGAAAATTGTCTGCTACCCGCCGGGAAATGATGCGAAAATTGCCTACTTCGGCATCGTAATCAATTTCCGCCAGATAAGCGAAAACCTTATAGAAACCCCAGGAAAGTAGTCGTTTCAGGACCGGGTCCTGTCGCTTGCCACGTCGTGCCAATACCATATCAAAGCCTTCCTGCGCTTTGGCATACAGCCTCGGGATTTCCTCAGGCGCATCCTGTAGATCACAATCCATCACCACGATCCAGTCACCACTGGCATGATCTATGCCGGCAGTGATGCCGTAGTGCTGGCCGAAGTTGCGACTGAACTGAATACCTTTAATGCGGGGGTCCTTTCTGGCGAGTTCTCGAATAATTTCCCAGGATCGATCTCCGCCACAATCCTCGACCAGAATACATTCAAAATCAGAGCTGATGCTCTCCAGAGCTGCTGTCAAACGACGGTACAGTTCATTCAGACAGCTTTCAGCTTTGTATACAGGGATGACGACGGATATATGTGCCATGTGGCAAAGGATAACATAGATATTTCGATTAAGAACACTCTGGATGGGTAATCCTTATGGAGATGCTGATTCAACTATCCTGATAAATTATGGCAGGTCGTCCATACTGTGCGGAATCACTGAATGAATCAGCGCTTCTTTATATGTCATTCAGTCTGTACGGATAGCAAATCTTCGTCCCTGTTGCTATATTGCGCTGACATTTGAATCAAAAAAGCCAAGTGCGGAAGGATAATCATTATGGACGAACACATTCTGGAGTTCTGGACATCGCAAGCAGATAAACACGGTGCCGATCACGATGCCAGCTGGGGCGATTATCATATGATCAATCTGGAGATTGAGGCTATCGGCTCCCGTATTGTGGAAGGCGACGATGTGCTTGATGTAGGTTGCGCTAATGGATATTCCACATTTCATCAGATCGAGCGGGGAGCGGCCACGATTACCGGCATCGACTTCAGTGAAGCCATGGTACGTGAAGCCAACAAACTCAGGGAAAAACATCCCTCAAAAGATAAATTAAGTTTTCAGACAGGTAACGCCAAGCAGATTCAGTTCGATGACAACAGTTTTGATTTGGTCTATACCACGAGAACACTGATTAATTTGCCGACATGGGAAGAGCAAAAGCTGGCTGTTGGCGAGTGTGTCCGGGTATGCCGGCCGGGTGGCAGGGTGATTCTGTCTGAAGCATTCTGGGAGCCGTTGTCGCTGCTCAATGCTATGCGTGTACTGGTTAATTTGCCCCCCCTTGTTGAGCACGATTTCAATCGTTATTTCAAGAAGAGCTATCTGGAATCTTATCTGACAGAGATGAATCTCGAATTCGAAGCGCTGGATATTTCATCTATTTACTATCTGGGCTCGCGTTTTTTACGTGAACTGGTGACCGAACCGAAAGATTATCCGGGTTATAGCAATCCGATTAATAAAATTTTCTATGATATCGAAAAAGAATATTCAGGCGGTGGTTTCGGTATTCAGCAAATTTATGTGATCAACAAACCGGATGCATAAACGACAACTTCATATCGTGCACTCCAGGATAGTATGAGAGTATGGAATGTATAACAGATCGTGACGTACTGAAGTGAATATCTGCTGAAAGTGTTTGCTCGCCAATGCCGAATAGGCCTCGGGCGTTCTGATATTCTGACCACGGTCCTTGCTGATGATCCATCGAGCTAGTGGATGCTGGTCGACCACGTAGGCAGGATCAATCGTAACAAGTTTTCCACCGCTTTTCAAAGCGGTCGCTGCCAGTTTAAACAGTGCTTCAGCTTCATTGTCATCCAGGTGATGTAACAGTCCAAAGGCCAGAATAAGGTCAAACGGCTCAAGGTTATCCAGCACAGCTTCTCTGACCAGTTCGGCCCGGAATGTACCCCGAGAGCCGAATCGCTGTTCTGCTTTGGCGATATACGCTTTGGAAGCATCAAAGCCGTAGTAGGACATTTGATCAGGCAAATGCTGCAATATCTCGGCAGTGCCGCAACCGATATCCAGCATTCGCAGACCTTCCATGGCAGGAAAAAAATTATTGACGAGCTGGCGACGTGCCTTTTCGGCACCGACCAAACGTTGGGCCAGATTATAGATGGCTGGTTGTGAGAAGATAGACCGGAACCCGGATGTGATCTGGGCCATGTCAGGACTCTTCCTTTTGCCTGCTGATTTCGACAATCATCGGGGTGGCCATGGCGGGGGGAATACGCCGGATCAATTCCCCCAGGCCACTGCGCATGACAAATGTCGCTAT
>JAJRTX010000339.1 GCA_021545665.1 Zetaproteobacteria bacterium | reverse complement strand
GACGAGATTGACTTCATCATGCACCGGCTCAATCATCGGCCAAGAAAAACGCTGGGCTACAGAACACCCCATGAAGTGTTCTTCAATACCAAAACTCAACTCACTGAAGTTGCACTTGGCAGTTGAATCCGCGTTACGGAACTAAATGATTGGCTATAACTTATGAAAAATTATACTCCTGTGCGGTAAATGCCAGAGTTGCGGGCCGGATTTCATATTTTTTGATAAACTAACTTGTAAAATAAAAAACTTATAATTATTGTGCGTTCTTCTTTTTGAAACCTCTCCTGATATATAGGGTATGGATGAGGTGATGTTTTTAACCGGGCGGTCTTGATATTGGCAGACCAGGGGAGTTCAATCAATGCAAATTACCGGAATGTTGTATGGTGCCAAATTACTGAAGTATGTAGGTTATCCTACATCCGAGGTGTTGGGGCCGCTGGCGGAAAATGAAGAGATCAGGGCGCTGCTGGACAAATGGGGCACGGTGCTGGTCAAACCGGTGTTCAAGGGTGGTATAGGCAAAAAAGGTAAGGCGGGGCTGATCGGCTTTGTTGATAACCTGCCGGATGCACTGGCTGAGAAAGAGCGCCTGTATTTTGCCGAGCATAAACATGGAAATACCAGTGCCAAGGCTGAAGGCGTTACGTTTGAGAGTGCGATTCCGGCCAAGTATGAAGTTTATGTTTCGATTACCGATAGTACGGAATTCAGAGCACCGACGCTGACCATTACGCATCACGGCGGCGTTGATATTGAAGAGTTGCCAGCGGACAAAATCGTTACCGTCCCCTTTGATCCGCTGACCGGCATTAAAGGTTTTGTGGTGTCCAATGCCTTGCAGCAACTGAATGCGCCCAATGAGATTATCAGTCCGCTGGTGCAGAATATTCCCAAGCTATGGGATTTATACAGCAATTACGGCATGAATATGCTGGAAATAAATCCCATTCGCATGATGCCGGATAAAAAAGGCCGTCTGCAACCGATTGCCTGTGATTTCAAAGGCTCCTTTGATACCGATAATCCATCTTATAAGCGTCTGGGTCTGCCTGCTGATCTGGATACCTTCGAGATGTCTGATTTTGAACGCGAAGTCAATGAGCTGCGCACCTATCAGGGGCAATCGGATGTGTTTGTGGTCAATGAACATGGCACCATTACCGCCATGACTTTTGGCGGCGGCGCTTCTGCGCTGGTCACCGAGTTGTTGGGCGATGCCGGTATTCTATCATCTGATTTCGGCGGCAATCCGCCATATGAGAAAATGTATGAAATCTCCCGCATCACTTATAAATACTGGCTGGATCAGAGCAATGTATTATTCATCATCGGCGGCAAGGCCAACAATACCGATATTGAAGCCACTTTCCGCGCCATGTCGGATGCGCTCAGGGATCACTTCAATGAGTTTGGCCCCAGCCCTTTGTATGTGGTTGTCGGTCGCGGCGGGCCGAATCTGATTCGCGGCATGGGCGGGCTGAAAGATACGCTTGACGGCCTGAAGATCCCGTATCGCATGTTTGGCTATGATTCATCAATGAGCGCCGTGGTCAATTACGCCAATCAAATCGATACCTGGATGGAGAATCAGGGCGGCAAGGAATCGATTGCCAAAGCAATGGGCATCGCGAAATAAGGCTGGCAAGGGAGGGGCGGCGTCATCGCCCTGTTTTAATAGAAGTAGAATATAGAACAGGTTTATAAGGGAATTATTATGGCAACTACACATGTTATGAGAGATCGCTTTCGTCCCCAGGGCATTGATGCATTTGAGCACTATTATGTCGGTATCAATTCACTGGCTGAACTGGCTACCACGGAAGACCGGGTCTGCGTATTAAATATACTTGGCGGCGAGAGCCGTGCGGTTACGCCGGTGAGCAACGAATATTCCGGTGGCAATATTGTCTGTGGCACCATGCCGGGTCGATCCGGCTCAGTGATGCGAACCAAGGCGGGCGATATACCGGTGTATAATAATGTTGCCGAAGCGGTGGATGCCGGACATAAATTTAATGTCGCCGTGGTTTATGTGCCGCCTTCAGGCGTCAAGGATTCGGTGATTGAAGCTGTTCGGCAGAATGAAGACATCAACAAAGTCGTTATTCTGACCGAGAAAGTGCCGCTCAAGCATTCCAGAATTATCCGCACATTCTGCCAGCAACAGGGCGTGGATGTGTTCGGTGCCAACTGCCTGGGCATAGGCGATGCGCACAATCATGTCCGCATCGGCGGCGCGCTCGGCGGCAATGCGCCGGAAGAATCCATGGTGCCGGGCAGTATTGCGCTGTTTTCAAATTCCGGCAATTTCACCACCACGATTGCCACTTATCTGCTCACCGACGGCTGGGGAACGACCACTTCTCTTTCTTCGGGCAAGGATGTTTATATCCATTTTGCCGCTGCCGAATTCACCCATGCATTTCATAATGATGATCGCAGCAAGGCGGCGGTGATGTATATCGAACCGGGCGGCTATTACGAGCGCAAACTTCAGTTCGACAAGCCGGTGATTGCTTGCGTGGTCGGTCGTTGGAAAGCCAAATTGACCCGAGCATGCGGCCATGCCGGAGCTATTGCAGGCTCAGGCGATAATGCTTTTGAGAAAGAAAAATGGTTTATGGAGAAATTCGACGTAAACGATATCTATACGCCGGATAATCCTGTGTGCACGGCAAAGGGCGCGGTCGTCAACAATATTGCCTATATTCCCGAGGCGATGACGGCAGTGATGAAGCTGAATAATATGGAAGCGGATTTTGAGTCAAAAGGTGATTTATCGCTCAAGCCATGGTTTACCAGTAATCTGGATATTGGCCTGCCTGAACATCTGGATATACCCGTTGTCGAGGCTATTGAGCCTTACAGCGACCAGATTGCCCTGCTGGCCGAGCAGGTTGGTGTGGCCTTCCCGCGTCAGAATATGAAAGATGCCTCCGCCGTATCCATGATGGATCCGAAAACTCAGGTCAGCCGCTTGCAGGGCGTCAGCGTGCTCGATTGTTCTCAGCATTCACTGGAAGAGAATCTGGTGCTCTCGCTTGCTCGTGATTACCCTGATCAGCATGGCAAGTCATTGGCTAACGTGGCGCTCAATGCCTATGTCAATCAGGGCGGAACAGTGCTTGCCACCGCTGCCGACGCCGCCAGAGAGGCCGGAAACAGCCCGAATACAGTGCTCTCGTCCGCCGTTTCAATTCTTGGTCCGAAATGTGCAGCTGATGCGCGAGGAGCAGTCAATGCACTGGTGAAGGTGTTTGGTCATTCCGGCCTCCTTGACCCGTCGGATATATCCTTTGATATCAGCACTTTAGTGGATAGTGCTGAAGCTGAAGATATTCTATGCAACGGTAATGCTGAGCTTGGCGCCGATATGCTGGCCGCGATCAAGGCCCGTTCGGCAGATTCGGTATTCATCAACTTTATCGAAGCTCTGTCTGAGCGCACCGGCAAAGCAATTGGCGATCAGGCAGTGCTGGCTGCTATTGCAGCCCATTTGAGCTGGAATGCACTGATGAATAAACGACTGGCTGTGATGACAGCCTTGAATCTACCGTGGCATTTGAAGATTTTTGCAGCGCTGGTTGGCACATCCGCACCCGGCTCAGAACAGGATGGTACTAACTTCAGAGGCGTTTCCAATCAGCAACTGATGAATGACTGGAGCTTTACCGAAACCGCTTATCTGGCGCAATTGGGTGAACGTCCGTCGGAAGGTGATCTGTTTGCATTCTCTATCCTGCTCGGGCTGATTGTATCCAACGGGCCGGGCACCATTTCGGCTCAGGGTCCGAAAGGCGCTGTGGCAGCCGATGGCCCGGAAGTGCCTGAGCGGGTGCAGGTCAACAAGGCTTATGCCGGTTTCCTGACCCATACGGGTTATGCCCATGGTGGAAACGGATTTGAAGCCATGCAATTCCTGATTGAGCAGTTCAGCAAGCAAAACCTGGTTGATCCGGGCGATAAGAATCATGGTCTCGATCTGGAAGCCATGGCTACAGCTTATGCAAGGGAATATGCCGCTTACAAGGTGAAGGCCAAGGCTGAGGGCAATCTCTCCTATGCCAAGGTTCCATGCATCAACCACCCGATTTTCAAGGGTAAAGATGTGAATTTTGATCCTCGTGAAGTATTTGTGCGCGAACTGATTGATGAGAAGGGCTCTTATAATATTTTCCTTGAATATTATCATGAACTGGTCGAAGCACTGTGCAAGGTGGGCGTGAGCCGCAATGTGTATTGTGTGAATGTGGATGCGGTGATTGCCGTGATTTTGCTGAAAATACTGTGGAAGCCGTTCAAAGCAGGGCAGTTCAGTGAGAAATCGCTGGAAATGGCTGCCTTTACTGTGTTTCTGTATGGACGCATGGTTGGCAGTGCAGCGGAAATCGATGATCATACCAACCGGGGCAAGAATATGGATACAAGAACTCAGGCCAGCAAATGCAGGTATGTCAGCTAGTAAAATGAACCGTAGAGTTATGCAAAGATAGAAAGATAATTTCTCTGTTGGAGTTTATTCGCCTCCACAAGGTGAATTGAGCTTGCGAAAGAGAAGGTGTTCCAGGGTATTCGCGGTTCAAAAGGTTCTGGTCGCAATAAACAAATAACGTAAACAGAGAGGCAAAACGATGGCAAAGATCATTTACACAAAAACAGATGAAGCTCCGGCACTGGCAACTTACTCATTTCTGCCTGTAGTACAGGCATTTACGGCAGGTTCCGACATAGAGGTTGAAGCGCGGGATATTTCTCTGGCTGGCAGAATTATTGCCAACTTCCCCGATAACCTGACCGAAGATCAGAAAATAAACGACGAACTGGCAGCGCTTGGTGAACTGGCGAAAAAACCCGAAGCCAATATCATCAAGCTGCCCAATGTCAGCGCCTCCCTGCCGCAGCTTAAAAAAGCCATTGCAGAACTGCAGTCCAAGGGTTATGACATTCCCGACTACCCTGAAACCCCTCAAACTGATGTGGAAAAAGAGCTTAAGGCACGTTTCGCTAAAGTACTCGGCAGTGCGGTCAATCCGGTGTTGCGTGAAGGAAACTCTGATAGACGTGCAGCCGATGCAGTCAAGCAATATGCCAAAAATAATCCTCATCGCATGGGTAAATGGCCGGGCGATTCTAAAACCCATGTCGCCACCATGAGCAGCGGTGATTTCTGTTCCAACGAAAAATCAGTAACTGTGGCCGATGCAACCGACGCAAAAATCGAGTTTGTTGATGGTGATGGCAATATCACTGTGCTGACTCAGAGCCTGCCCATTCTGGAAAGCGAAGTGATTGATGCCACTTTCATGAGTAAGAAAGCACTCAGGGCATTTCTGGCCGAACAGATCGAGGATGCCAAGGCGCAAGGCGTGCTCTTTTCCTTGCACATGAAAGCGACCATGATGAAGGTTTCCGATCCGATCATTTTTGGTCACTGTGTTGAGGTGTTTTATGCCGATGCCATTGCAAAACATGCCGACACCATCAAAGCACTCGGTGTTAATTTCAACAACGGTCTTGGTGATCTTTATACAAAAATGGAGAGCCTGCCTGCCGATAAACAGGCTGAAATCGAAGCCGATATTCAGGCGGTTTACGCCACCCGTCCGGAACTGGCTATGGTGAATTCAGACAAGGGGATCACCAACCTGCATGTGCCGAGTGATATTATTATCGATGCCTCCATGCCTCCGGTTATTCGTGACGGCGGAATTATGTGGGATCCTTCTGGCAACCCCGCCCAGTGTAAGTGTGTCATCCCAGATCACAGTTATGCCAGCCTCTATCAGGCGACCATCGACAACTGCATTGCCAACGGTGCACTGGATGTTTCGACCATGGGAACCGTTCCCAATGTCGGTCTGATGGCTCAGAAAGCGGAGGAGTATGGGTCTCATCCGACTACGTTCGAATCGCCGGGTGACGGCACGATCCGTATTGTTGATGCTGACGGTAATTCGATCCTTGAAAGTGAAGTTGAAGAGGGCGACATCTGGCGTTCATGCCGTGTGAAAGACGCGCCAATTCAGGACTGGGTTAAACTGGCTGTTACCCGCGCCAGAGCAACCGGCGCACCGGCAGTCTTCTGGCTCGACGAAGCACGGGCTCATGACCGCCAGATTCTTGCCAAGGTAAATGTCTACCTGAAAGACCATGATACCGACGGACTCGACATCCGCATCATGAACGTTGCAGAAGCAGCGAAACTCACGGTTGAGAGAATGAGAGCCGGTGAAGACACCATCTCAGTCACCGGTAATGTACTGCGTGATTACAATACCGACCTTTACCCCATTCTTGAACTTAACACGAGTGCCAAAATGCTCTCCATCGTTCCGCTTATGAACGGCGGCGGATTGTTTGAAACAGGTGCCGGCGGTTCCGCACCGAAACATGTGCAGCAGTTTGTTGCCGAGGGTCACCTGCGTTGGGATTCTCTCGGTGAATTCCTGGCTCTGGCTGAGTCTTTGAATCACCTGGGCAATGTTACCGGCAATGAGAAAGCGCATGTTTTTGCTGGGACACTAAGCCAAGCGAATTGTCAGTTCCTCGAAAATAATAAATCGCCTTCGCGCAAGGTGAATGAGCTGGACAACAGGGGCAGCCATTTCTATTTGGCCATGTACTGGGCTCAGGCACTGGCGGCACAGGACAAAGATGCCGAGCTCAAGGCCCGCTTCGCTGGCCTTGCCCAAACACTGGCTGATCATGAAGAAAAAATTGTAACCGAGCTGAATGCAGCACAGGGCGCGCCAGTTGATATGGGCGGCTACTACGTTCCGGATGAAACAAAAACATCCGCAGCCATGCGTCCCAGCGCCACATTCAATGCTGCACTGGATGCTCTTGCTTAAGCGTAGTTAGGGAAGGGGAGCTTAAGCAGTAATTGCTTAAGCATATCAAAAGGCGCATTCCGAGTGAATGTGCCTTTTTTTTGACATCTTAATATTTTCAACTACGCTTATAGTAGCTTGGATGGCTCTTTTGTGGGGAGAAGTTAGACACCAACTATTTTACAATAGTAGCAATGGATGCACGGTTTTGGTTGATCAGCGGATCAATCAGGGAAGAAGCGTATGGATTCATCAGTTAAGGAAATCAAAAACTTCAAAGTAAAGGCTTGGGGCTTCCGGCTGAAAGCAATAAAAATTTCAGGCATGGTTTAGATAGGTCGAAACCATGAAAATACAAACTATTCTACATGAAGACGTGACCGGACATTCATTCGATGAGCCAAAAGCTATGCTTGAAGTGATCGGTGAGAGGTTGTTAGACGACCTGAATGAACACTATACCAAAAGGAAAGGTTATCTTGTCGAACGTGTCATAAGCGCCGGAACCGACCCTCCATTTTCTGCACGATGGGATATTTTTCTGAGCAGAGGAAGACTGTGGAAGTTTAAACTTGTTCTCGAAATTTTCCGGAGACTGTAAATTCAACTGTGTAAATATTTCAAACAGCTATAATGCTGACAGGAGTATTTATGAAGAAGAAAGGAAGGCATGATCCAAAGT
>JAJRTX010000338.1 GCA_021545665.1 Zetaproteobacteria bacterium | reverse complement strand
GCATCAGTTTCTGCTGATTGAATTTCAATATTATTTCGCAGTCACTGGAAAGTCCGACCGTAAGTTTTTCCATACTAATCCTGGAATGAATAAGACGATAATCCATCGACAGGATATTGTTCATCTATACTTGACGTAAAACGCATAATAAATCACGTCATGGACAGGTTTGACCGCATATTCGAGTTACACAAGATACTGAATCAGTACCGACTGCCTGTATCCCGTAAAATCCTGGAAGACAAACTGGAATGTTCGAGGGCGACTGTCAACCGCATCATCCAGGACATGCGCGATTTCGTCGGCGCTCCTGTCAAATATGATCGCAAACGGAATGGTTATTATTACGATCAATCAGATGGCGCTCCTTATGAACTCCCCGGCCTCTGGTTTAACGCCTCGGAAATCTTCGCACTGCTGACTACCCAACGTCTGTTGGCAGAAGTACAGCCGGGACTGCTGGAACCCCACATCCAACCCCTGCAAAATCGTCTCAACAGGATCCTGGCCAATAAAAAGACCGGCAGTGAAGAGATCGCCAGAAGAATCAAAATCCTGCAGACCACGCCACGTCCCACCGATCTACTGGTATTCAGAAAGCTCAGCGATGCACTGCTTACCCGTAAAAGGATAAAAATGCTCTATCACGGGCGGGAGCGGGACCAAACCACCGAACGCTGGGTATCCCCGCAACGGCTGGTCTACTACCGGGACAACTGGTACCTGGACGGCTGGTGCCATCTGCGCAAAAGTCTGCGCAGCTTTTCGGTAGATCGCATTCACGTCATCTGCAAAGGAGAAAAGGCAAGGAACATTGCAGATCCTGCACTGGATAAACACTTCACCGGTACGTATGGTATTTTTGCCGGAAAACCCAGACATCAGGCAGTTATTCGCTTTTCCGGCCATGCTGCCAAATGGGTGGCAGATGAACACTGGCATTCCAGCCAGAAATCAAAACACTTGTCGGATGGGGGCCTGGAAATACGGGTTCCCTATAACGATCCTCGAGAACTCATTATGGACATCCTGAAATATGGCCCCGATGCTGAAGTACTTAAACCGGCATCGCTAAGACGATCAATAACAGAAAAAATAAGACAGACGGGAGAACACTACAAAATATGAACACCAACATCTACCAGATAAAAATTTCCCTTGCACACATCAAACCACAGATCTGGCGACGCTTGCTCGTCGTTGAGCACACCTGCCTGGGTGATCTGCACATCCTCATCCAGGTCATCATGGGCTGGGACAATGATCACCTGCATGAATTTGAGATCAATAAATGCCGTTACGGCAGCGCCGACCCGGACTACCTCTCTGACGCAGAGGACGAAGATGAATTTACCCTGAATGACGTGGCCAAATCAGGGGACAAACTGATCTATGAATATGACTTTGGTGATGGCTGGAGACACCAGCTCAAAGTGGAAAAGGTGCTGCCCGCAAAACCAGACACGTTTTATCCCGTCTGTACAGCCGGAAAACGCGCCTGCCCGCCGGAGGATTGTGGCGGTTTTCCCGGCTATATGAGAATGCTGGATATCCTGAAAGATCCCGACGATGAAGAACATGAAGAAATGAAGGAATGGATCGGGGAAGACTACGATCCGGAAAAGTTTGACCTTGATGAAGTCAACCAGGCATTGAGGCGGCTTTATCAATAAGGGGCTTCAGCAAAATCTGAGGATCAGAAAGAAAGACAGTTAAAAAAACACCGTCATTCCCGCATGCTGTTGGCGGGAGTTCATGTCTGCATGGATACAGCCGGTAGAGCGACACACGAATAAACTACTCGGCAGCAAGCTGGCGGGATATAAGCATGCTGCAGGTTTGAATTTATTCGAACAGCACTTGTGCAATGCGAATAAATTCGCACCTACAGACATAAGCGCGGCACCAACAGCAGGCGCTTTTAGGCGAGCTGCGGGGAATTAAACCCGGAGAAAATAATTTACGCACAGACTCACGGAATGAGCCACCCAGTCCCTTATACTGTTTCCGGATCGTTGACTCCGGTTTGAGTCAACATGGCACACCACCATCAGGAGTGTTGACTTATGGATCGCAGATCATTTGCTAAATCCCTGTTTAGCTGGCCTTTGCTGCTGCCGGCAGGCAAGGCTCTTGCCACCATCCCAGAACACGGCAATCTACATATCCAGAATTCACCTGTTGCCGGTTTCCAATATCATCAGGGTGAAAAAGTATGGAAAAAACTCAGGGTAAACCACGAATTACGCTTAATCCGGGAGAAGAACAACCATTACGACGAGCGGGCCGTGGCCGTATTCTGGCAACAGCAAAAACTCGGTTACGTCCCCGGCATAGAGAACACCGCGATCTCCCAGATGCTGGACAGGAATGTCTCCGTGACAGCCAAAATAGTCCGATTACAGGAGACCCCAAACCCCTGGAAAAGAGTGCTGTTTTCCGTTTACTGCTGAATGAAATGGGTCTATGGTGAAATCTGAAGACAAGCAAAAACAACTCGATGAAAACAGACATCACTTTATTTGAAGATTATCAGATTCACCGAGTATATGACGAAGATGCGAAATTCTGCTGGTTTTCGATTATCGATATAGTACAGGTATTGACGCAACAGGCTGATTGCAAGGCGGCCAGAAATTACTGGAAGGTATTGAAAAACAGGCTGAAAAAGGAAGGAAGTGAGTTGGTTACAAGTTGTAACCAACTGAAATTACCGGCAGCCGAGGGTAAACAAAACCTCACCGATGTCGCCACGGCTGAAACCCCGCTCCGTCTGGTGCAATCCGTACCCAGCCGCAAAGCCGAGTCGATCAAGCTCTGGCTGGCAAAGGTAGATTATGAATGTACGCAGGAAATGGCAGATCCCGCAAGATCTCCTGTCTGCGCCAGAGAAACCTGGCAGAAGCATGGGCGCAGTGACAAATGGATTCAACAACATGAAAACAACATCACTGCAAGGTCATGCACCCTGAAAAAACCGGATGAACCGCAAATATTACAGCTTTATCCGGCTCAAATCAGAGGCATTGGTATAGCTGGCCAGTTTCTTGTCGAATGTATAAAGATGACACTGCTTCGCATCATGCGCTGCCAGAATCAGGGCATCAGAAAACTCGATGCGTTCAGCCTGATAAATTACAAGGGAGTTTTCGATCAAGCGCCTGACTTCAAACACCATCGATTTTTGTTGCAACAGTTCCATCAAAACCTTGATGATATGGTTCTTGCGCACAGCATAAGCCCGTTGCAAAACCCAGACGGTCTCCACCAGAACCACGGTACTGATAAAAACCTTGTCCTGTTTCAGCAAAAAGGCCCTGGCTTTTTCACATTGTCTGACCGCCCCGGGATCGTCCACCAGTACTCTGACCAGCACATTGGTATCAATGCCGATCATTTTCCCGAAGCGCCACGGGCAATGGCTTTATCCATATCGTGTAGAGAAACAGCCGTATCACTCCGGACCATGCCAAACAATGAAGATACATCGTTAGACACAGGTTCCGCAATAATCCTGTTGTCCTTCAAGGTAAAGGCAATCCGGTCACCCGCTTTAAGGTTCAACTGTTTTCTAATGGCAGCCGGCAGCGTTACCTGGCCTTTGCTGGTGATACTGGATATTGACATATTAGTAATACCTATTATTTATAGTAATACTCTTAATATAGGTATTACATATCTGGCAGTCAAGCCAATAACAACAAGGAATAGACATTAAATGAAAACAGACATGACCTTATTTGAGGATTATCAGATCCGCCGAATATATGATGAAAAGTCTGAAATCTGGTGGTTTTCGGTGATTGATATAGTGCAAGTGCTAACCCAGCAAGTTGATTATCAAACAGCTCGCAAATACTGGAACAAGCTAAAACAACGCCTTAACGAAGAAGGCGGTCAACTGGTGACAAATTGTCACCGACTGAAATTGACGGCTGCTGTTAGTAAAAAACAACGCTTTAACTATGGCGAATCCGCCACAATCAAGGACGGATAAGATGACAAAAAAGAACAAAGTAATAAATGTTCAAGGAAGAGCCATTACCATTCTTGCTGGCAAAGAGCAACATTATATTTCCCTGACGGATATGGTGCGCAATATTGAGAATGGCCTTGCCTTGATCGAAAAATGGTTGAGAAATAAGAATACCATTGAATTTTTAGGTGTCTGGGAAGAAATCTATAATCCGGATTTTAATTCCCCCGAATTAGAGGGAATTAAAAGTCAGGCAGGATTGAACCGCTTTGTTCTTTCGGTAAAACAATGGGTTACAAAAACAACCTCAAAAGGAATTATTGCCAAAGCGGGTAGATACGGCGGTACTTATGCACACAAAGACATTGCCTTTGAGTTTGCCTCCTGGATATCGCCGCAATTTAAACTCTATCTGATCAAAGAATTCCAACGCTTAAAAGACGAAGAATACAAGCAACTGGGCTGGGATATTCGCCGCAACCTCAGCAAAATCAACTACCGCATCCATACCGATGCCATCAAGGACAATCTGATCCCTGAAAATCTAAGCAATGGGCAAATCAACTTTGTTTATGCTAATGAAGCTGATGTACTGAATGTCGCTCTGTTTGGAAAAACCGTCAAACAATGGCGGGAGCAACACCCCGATGAAAAAGACAATATCCGGGATTATGCGAATGTCTCACAATTGGTTTGTCTGGCCAATCTGGAAAACCTCAATGCCGTGTTTACAGGTGAAGGCCTGGCGCAAAGTGAGCGATTACTAAAACTGAACCAAATTGCCATTCAACAAATGAAAATATTGGTGCAGGACCACAGGGTGAAAAAACCAGGTGATAATAAATGATGGTGAACATTGTATTCCAGTGCAAAAAAAATGCCCAATCGAAGCCACCACGCTTTGGTTGCAAGGATATTTAAGGTCAGCATTTTTATAAACGTGTTGCCAAAATCGATAATACATTTTTTGTATAGAGAAAATGAAAAACGGGCGGAGATAATATTGGATGACGGGTGAATATATTGCGCATATAAGGGAATCTGATAGACGTGTTCAAACATTGGAAAACCATCTTATCGGGGTCGCTGAAATAGCGGAGAGCTTAGCTGCCAAAATTGGCCTGGATAAACAAGGTAAATTAATCGGACTTCTACATGATCTAGGGAAATACAGCAAAGAATTCCAAGATTATTTTAATTCTGCTGTTGGAAGGTTAAACCCTGATG
>JAJRTX010000337.1 GCA_021545665.1 Zetaproteobacteria bacterium | reverse complement strand
GGACAAAAAAATATGTTTCTCCAGAGAATTATCAGAGAGGGACGTTCAAAAGGCGTTGTTGTTTTCTTTGCCAGCCAGTCACCCAGCGACTATCAGCAGAAATTCTTTAATTTCCAGGAGTTGCTTGAGTTTGCCTATATTTTTCAATGTGATGGTGTGTCGGCAAGTTCTATACAGGATATTTTAGGGTGCAGCAACAAGACAGCCAAAGATTTACAGATTGAAATATCTCGCCTTGAACCCTGGCAGGTTGTGAGTCGTGGGGCAGATAAAACTGAAGAATTCGTGAAATTTACCGCAGAGGCATTTTATCGGAATTATTAAAACAGAAAATACCCCGTTGAAGTTTTTTCTGTTTAATCTCAACTTGGCCATATCACCATTGTGCGAAGGAATGACATTATGACTATTGGAACTATCAGCATAATTATGGGTGTCGTTCTCGTACTCCTTCTTAAGATTTTTTTCAAGGGCACTGGAGAAGGGGACCAGCAGAAAGGGGTCCATGGGATTGATCATGACAAGTTATTTAAGGAATATCTTGAATTTGATCCAAGTTGGTCTGTCCTCTCGTCGAACACGCATCACACTGACGAGGATTGACAGAGTTATTTTTTCTCAAACACGCTATCCTTGAAAAAATCATTATCATCCTGTGGGGGCTCGGATCCTGTACCGCCACGGAGAACCTTGCCGGATGGCAGCACAATTCCACTATCCTCTCTCTCTGGTTGCACCAGATTACCTTCGTAATAAAAACTCTCATTCCGATACAATTCACTTGTTGGGCTAATTAGATCATGTTTGTTTAATCCAGCCATGTCTTTGCCGATTCCATCGGCGGTGGTGTGAATGCCGCCTCTGCCTGATTCTTCCAAGCGGTTTCTTCTGTGAATAGCCTCAGCAGGGTCAGTAACAGCTTTTGAATTTGGATTGTCCAGCGGTACGCCTGATATTGGGTTGGAAAAACTGCTTTCATTGACACCAAAAGATTTTGCCCCTGCATCCATCGCAGACATTCCTACATCATGCTTGAAATCCTGGTGTTGTGCATGTGACCTAGTCGAGTTTATAGCATCGCTCACATCTCTTGTTGTATTTCCCCAGCCATAGCCGTTACCACTGACAAAGCCATTAATGATATCGTGCATATTGTCAACACCCTGGCTTCCCTGTTGGGTCAAAAACTGATTGAAGTCGCTGATGCTGCGGCGAATATTTTCGGGTGATTCACTTCCGTAGCGTTCAGTGGCGTAATTTCTGACCAGAGCTGTTGTCAGGTCTACCCCATAGGACTCTGTTGAAGTGCTCAGCTCCCTGGCATCGTTGAGATAGGAATAGGCTTCTGTGGCTCCTATCTGTTTTGCCAGTTTGGTCATGTAATCCAGGCTTGTAGAATCCTGCAGCGTCTGTTGCAGAGACTCCGAACGTACTTGTGCAGCGGTATTTTCAAATGCCCTGGCAGTATCTTCGGATACATGAAAGCTTACCTTTTCATTATCCTGGCCAACTACTGTAAGTTGACCACCACTGCTGAAAATTCCCTTGAAACCAGCTCCGATGCTACTCTGGAATTGAGTCCTGACATTTTCTTCCATAGTATGAACAAAACTGGACTTATCACTGATAGCCCGTTGCCAGTTCTCACGCGTGGCATTATCAAGTCGGCTGGTGAATCCATGGGCCTCGCTGCTGGTCAGGCTTGCTCTGCGTGCCGTGTCCATTGCCTGTTGCCAGCTTTCACTGCTCCCCAGGCTGTTTGAGGCCGCCACAATCTTCTGATGTTGGGCCATGGCTCCTACAGTGACCGGATTGAGACCATTGACAGTGGCCTGTGTGGTTGTTGCGTTACCTGCATTATCAACGGAGTAGCTGGCTCTACCTTCCGCCATGGTATCAATGGCCACACCGGTACCGCCGGCACCGGTAGTCGTGACAGTGGTGGAGCCGTCAGCATTTACGGTTTCCGATTTTGTTCTGGTTCCGTGGCCATCCGGAGCGGTGGATACTTCCACCGGGCCGGAGCTGGTTCCCACGCTCATTCTGGCCGAGGCCATCATAGTAGCCATTTCTCCATCTGATGTGCCTTGGTTGATCTGACGGGACTCCTGCAGGGCGTTTTTGGCATTCATGGCCGCTGAATATCCCCCTACTGTGCGGTGTGTTGAACTCCAGGCGCTTGCAGCTGCCATGTTGCTGAACCGATGTTCCGGCATACCGGAAAGCAGCCCTGCCGCCCGAACCTGCTGGTTCATGGCGGCTGAAGTTCCCTCTGGTGTGAGTAACTGACCGGCCTGGGCACCTGCTGTCTGGGCAATACGGCTCAGATTCCCGGCAAGCAGGGCCAGGGCATGGCCGCCGAAACGGATCAGCATCATGGAGAAAAAACTTGCCAGCATAATACCGGCAGACCTGATCACTCCAAACATAGCCAGCAGCTTGACGGATATGGTCGGAAATGCGGCCATGGCATAGACACCAAGATTTGATTGCCGCATATCCTCAAAGGCGTACGAGGCATAATCCATTGCAGCCCCGTGGATCACGGCATCGGTAATTCCCCAGGTGGTGAGAAAGACAAAAAATCCGAACATGACCGAGGCTGCTTTGCCGACCACCGGGGTGGGCAGAAACAGTACCAGAAACGGGATCACTCCAATGGCAATGGCGGTCATAATGGCCCGCATGATGGGGATCCATTCGTTCATGGTCAGCCCGATCCCCAAGCCGGTGGCTGTGATTTTACGATTACTCTCCATGAGTACAGAAGTCTCGTAATCATCCTGAAAATAAAAGGTGTAGAGGATCTCTGCAATCTGGCGTTGCTGGATGATCTTTTCAGGGGTGACTGCGGTTCCGGTGGTGAAATTAAGGGTACTGGTAAGCAGCGATTTACAGGTATTCATCTCAACCACGCTTGTCGGGTCAAAGTATGCCTTGCTGCACACCTTTTTGAGGGCCTCATCATAATTATTCGGGTTGGCATAGATGGGTTGCAGATTGTTCCAGGCATCCGTGCAGGTCATGGCGGTGCCTGCTGGATTTACGGCATCATAGTACACGGTATACACCGCCGGATTTACCGCCTGGCCCAGGTTGGAAAGAAAATCAGTGGTCGTGTTGCGCAGGTCATCAAGAGACAGGGTCGTCCCAGGCCGCATCAACTCAAAGGTCACACAGTCCTTGATATAGCGGATCATGCTGATCCTGACATAGTTGTCCTTGGGAGCAGAGCCTTTGACAGACTCCAGGGCCTTAAATCCTATGCCGCCGGCAGTCGACTGATACTGTGCATCAGGAGCTGCTGCCGTGTCGATGATATCGACCATGCCTTTTTCAATCTTGTTGAGAAAGCCTGCCGTGAAGACTATAGCATCCGGCACCCCGCCTATGGTTTGGAACCTGTTCAGCACCGGATCATAGACGGTGATATTGCCTTTGGGCACAAAGAGAGCCAGATACATGACAGCACCAAACAGTACCGGCACGGCCCATACCAGGGGAATAACCTTTGCGCCGGTGGCAGCTCGTGCCAGCCAGGCTGCAGCTGCGGCAAGAAAACCAAGTGCGGTGACCACAAAGAGCAGCCCCTGGTAACCTGAATCACTGAAGATAAGGGCGATTTTATTAAATGCCTGCGTGATCGGGTTAAAGCCGCCATAGGTATAATATTCCATATCCAGGGCAAGGGCGGGAGCCGCTTGTAAAACTAACCCGGCAAGAATAAAAAATATGGTGGGGTATTTTTTCATTTCTCCTCGTTACATCTGCATCCTTGCCGCTGTATCTTTCCCATAGCGACGAGTGATCTCTGCTGTCATCTGCAGTTCAAGCTTTTGCATATGCTCAAGGTAATCCATGATGGTAGACATCTCTTTTGCTGAGGCCACATAACTTGCCCGGGCAGACTCCTGGAGCTGCCTGATCCTTTTGATCATGATGGAGATATCCTGGTCTGCTTTCTGAGCAAACACCACAGCGGCGCAGTTTTCCGAAGGCTGGCCTGTTGCTGCACCGGCCTGCTTCTCAAGCATTTCTTTTGCCTTGCGTGCTACAATTTCTGCCCGCACATACAGATCAGACAGCATCTGCAGGCTGTATGCCTTGGCCGTGATATCGGCAAGACCGCTGATAACAGCATCCTTCATGTCTGTTGACACCCCGGTTTTTAAGATAGGCAGTGCAGAGAGGGGATTGGATTCCAGGAAAGTCTGCTCGGCAAGGCTGAGCGCTGTTTTGCTTTCAATCTTAACGGCAATGCTTTGTAGAGTATTGCTGACATATTGGACCAGATCCCGATTGGCATCGGTAATCTGACTGCAGGTACCACCTGTATTCTTTGCGTATACATCGCCGTTGGCAAAGGACTTGATGTCATCGGGATTATTTTCAGAGCACGGTGATTCATACGAGACCTTGTATGCCCGTGCCGGGCCTTCCAGTCTCACATCTCCGACCAGGCCGCGAATAAGATCGATATGATCGGTCGGGATCCCCATCTTGCCGCCTACGTTGTCAAGCAGAGAACCACCGGCAAGAAAGGTACTGGTTATTTCGGCGTTACATCCGCTTGTAACTCTTGATACATCTCCTGATTGCGGCACATTGTTATTGGCCTTGTCCTCCTTGGTAATGATGTCCCACATCTCGGATACGCCCTGGCTCAACTTGTTTTATTTGATGGATGTGCCGAGTTTTTCCCGCATGACCTCGGTGGAGTGAAATCCGTTTTCAT
>JAJRTX010000336.1 GCA_021545665.1 Zetaproteobacteria bacterium | reverse complement strand
GATGCGGGCAATTTGAAAGAAATTGCTGTTCAGAATAAGTTGTTGATCAATCAGATTGCAAAATATGAGCAGCAGAGCCAAGATCTGGCTGGGGAGAAGGCGGCGCTGGCCGGGCAGGTTAAAGAACTGGTTGTACAGGTCGGCGAGTATGAGCAGCAGAGCCAAGATCTGGCTGGGGAAAAGGTGGCGCTGGCCGGGCAGGTTAAAGAACTGGTTACACAGGTCGGCGAGTATAAGAAACTGAGTGATGCTTTATTTGAAGAAAAGGCTGGATTAATGAAACAGGTTGAAAAGTTGGACTCCAAGGCTAAGCATTATAAAAATCTCAATATGAATTTGATGGAGGAGAAGGCTGGTCTGGCCCAGCGGTTGCAGGATTTGGATGGGCGTTTGAGTGAATATGAAAAACTGAATTCGGAAATATCCGGGCAACTTGAAATGATTTCCGAACAGAATACCGAGTTAAATCAAATATTTGGTCAGTTATGCCATGACAACCAAACCCTGCAGCAACAAGTGGGGAGATATGATCATGTGTTATCGTCGGTGTATGAATCATGGTCATGGCGATTGACAGCCCCGATGAGAAGGTTGACGGGGGCGACCAGGAAGGGGCTGGAGTGGTCCAAAACGGCTGTTCTTAAAACGGGTGCAATCACCTTTCATGCTTTGCCTGTATCGAAGCGCTTGAAGAAAAATCTCCAATCCTCACTTTATCGAACATTCCCGACTGTTTTTCGGAACACATTATCCTATAAAATATGGAAGCCCTTGCATGAAAGGACACGGCCTTCAGTCATGGTTACAAATCCGCTGCCTGATGCATCTGTGCAACAGGAATCCGGATCCGGGCACGAACCACTGCCTGCCTTTACGGCCACTCAGCGCCCAGTAGTGAGTATTGTCATTCCGGTATATGGGCAGCTCGAATATACGCTTGGGTGCTTGCGATCAATCCAGCGGGCTAGCTGCAAATATGATTATGAAATCATTGTGATTGATGACTGCTCCCCTGATGACTCGGTTAAAACGCTAAGGAAAGTAGCTGGCATATATCTGATTGAGAATGTGGAGAATCTGGGTTTTATCCGCTCCTGCAATAAAGCCGCCAGGCAAGCCAATGGCGAATATATCTATATGCTTAACAATGATGTGGAAGTGCACGATGGCTGGCTGGATGCGCTTGTGGATACATTTAAGGAAGTGTCTGGATCTGGGCTTGTAGGTTCAAAGCTGATTTATCCTGATGGCCGTTTGCAGGAAGCCGGTGGTATCATCTGGGAGGATGGTTCCGGCTGGAATTACGGGCGTCTGGATGATCTGAATCTCCCTCAATACAATTATCTCAGGGATGTCGACTATTGTTCGGGTGCATCGATTATGCTGCCTGCCGCTCTGTGGCATAAGCTGGAAGGTTTTGATGAATGGTATGCACCGGCATATGGTGAGGATTCTGATCTGGCGTTCCGGGTGCGCCAGTCGGGTTACCGTGTCCTGTATCAACCTGCTTCGGTGGTGACACACCACGAAGGGATTTCTTCCGGTACGGATATCACTGCGGGAGCGAAGGCATACCAGGTGGAAAACGCAAAAAAACTGTTTAGTCGCTGGCAGGATGAACTGAAAACGCATGGTAAACCCGGATTAAATCCGCATCTGGTGAAGGATCGCAATATACAGAAGCGTATTCTGGTGCTCGACCATTGCACGCCCATGCCCGATCATGATGCAGGTTCCATTACGGCATTGAACATCATGAAAGTCTTTCAGGCTTTGTCGTTCAAGGTGACGTTTATTCCTGAAGATAATTTTCTGTTTATGGAAAAATATACCGGGGATTTACAGAAGATTGGCGTTGAATGCCTGTATGCACCATATCAGATGTCGGTCGAATCGCATCTTAAAGAATATGGCAAGGACTATGATGCCGTACTCATGTTTCGTATTGGCGTTGCCACCAAGTATGCTGACATGGTCAGGCAGTACTGTCCCAAGGCTGCTCGGATATTCCATACATCGGATTTGCATTTTTTGCGCGAAATCAGACAGGCGGAGCTGGAAAACTCGGATGCATTGCGCAAGCAGGCTGGCAAGACAAAGAAAAGAGAGTTGAAGGTGGCTAGCCAGGTGGATGCGGTAATTGTCCACAGTACCGAGGAGCAACGACTGCTGGAAGACGAGGGGTTGAAGAATATCCATGTTTTTCCATGGGTGCTAGAGGTGAGCGGCACAGATGCGCCTTTTGGGGAACGGTCCGGGGCAGTCTTTGTCGGAGGTTTTCAACATCGACCGAATATCGATGCAGTAATTTACTTCGTTGAAGATATTCTGCCGCTTATTCGAGAGCAAGATCCTGATTTTGTATTCCATGTAATTGGTAGTAATGCTCCGGATGAAATTGAAATGCTGCATGGCGATGGTGTGAATGTTATGGGTTTTGTAGAAGATCTCGAGCCTGTATTCAGCCGGTGCCGTATGTCTGTGGCTCCTCTGCGTTATGGGGCCGGTATTAAAGGGAAAATAGGATATAGTATGTCCTATGGATTGCCATGCGTGACCACGCCGGTAGGGGCTGAAGGCATGGGGTTGGCACATGGAGACAATATCCTCATTGCAGATTCACCTGAAGCCTTTGCGGATGAAGTGTTGCGTTTGTATCGCTCGGAAACATTGTGGGAAGCACTCTCCCGGGCATCGATCGAATATGTCAAAGCAGAATATTCTTTTGATCGTGGCTTGAAAATTGTTTCCGATTTGGTGGCGTCTGTTGGTGTGGCGGAACTAGAGGCCGTTGAATATGATGATCCTGCAGAGGCGTATGCTGTTCGGGTTATTTCTACCCATGAATGCAGGAGCAGGGAAGAATATCGTACACTGAGCCAAAGCTCTGTGGCAAAAAGCTGGCGGGATATTGAGCATGAGATCGCTTCCGGTCACCAACAGGATACTTACACGATACCCGGCTATTGCCTTGTTTGTGAAGCGGCGACTGATTTTCTTGTCGACAAACTGAGCGGGGCGGTTCAGGAGGGTGATTTCTGGACACCTAACTGGCGTGAACGCCTGGTATGTCCATCCTGCGGTATGAATAATCGGCAACGTGCAGTGGCAAGTATGCTAAAGCAATTGATAGCAGTACATCCGGATTCGGACTCCATCAGAATATATATGACCGAGCAGGTCACGCATATTTATGCCTGGTTTACGCAGACATTTCCAGATATTGAATGTGTGGGTAGTGAATATCTGGGGCCGGATGAAGAATCTGGAAGTATTGTCGATGGGATAAGACATGAGGATGTTGAGAGGCTCAGTTTTGATGCCCGTACATTTGATGCAATCATCAGTAATGATGTGCTTGAGCATGTGAATGATCCTTATCAGTCTATGACGGAAATGTGTAGAGTGCTAAAACCCGGTGGGCAGCTGTTTATGACGATACCATTTTGTTCGGGTATGCAGGGCAATGTTACCAGAGCAGAAATTAAAAACGGTGTGCTGGAGCATAATCTGCCGGAAGTGTATCACGGTAACCCGGTATCGGAGGAAGGGTCGCTTGTGTTTACCGACTTTGGCTGGCAGGTGTTGGACCAGTTGGCCGGGGCAGGCTTTTCCGATGCATCGCTGAAAGTGTACTGGAGCCGTGAATACGGTCATTTAGGGGAAGGGCTGAATTTCTTCCATGCAATTAAATAACAGGGACAAACATCATGACAGATAATTATTTACCGCAAATCAATGGCATACCCGATGTTCTCAGGCAAGGGCGCAATGTCTATGAGGGTTATCAGCGGGGGTGGGGCTTGCAGTTCGGGGGGCTCAAAGAAAAGATTCTGTCTGACCCCTTGTATAAAGAGGCATTTAAAGTGGCGCGCAAACGGACGATTATGTCGGAAGAGAACAGGATGAATATCTTTCTGCTCCTGCGTTTCTATATCGATAAGCTACCGTTTGGTCACATTGTTGAATATGGTTCCTACCTTGGCGGTAGTGCGATATTTATGGCCTATGTGGCTGGTAAACTGCATCCGGGCATGAATATTTATGCGCTGGATAGTTTTGAAGGTATGCCGGAAACAGACAAAAATGTGGATGCGCATAACAAAAATGATTTCTCAGATGTGGATTTCGAGCAGTTGCAGGATTATGTAGCCAAGCTCGGGCTGGACAATTTGAAGCTGGTAAAAGGTTTTTTTGAAAATACCAATGATGCTGTTCTCAAGGAAGCTGGAGATATACGTATGGCTCACATTGATTGCGATATCAAGCCTGCCGTCGAATATACATATGAAACGGTCAAGTCCCATATAGTCGATGGGGGATATATCGTCCTGGATGATGCAACGGTGTCCAGTTGCATCGGTGCAACCGAGGTAGTGGAAGATCTGCTTATTCGCAGGGATGGTCTGAATTCGGAGCAGATTTATCCGCACTATGTTTTTCGTATATTTGATAAATAAACTGGAAGAATTGACATGAAAGAGTGCAGTAAATCTATAAATCGTCGTCTGGCTGATTCCCGCTTTGTCAGAAAGTACTTTGTCGGTGAAGGCATCGATATCGGTGGCAAGCCTGATCCGTTAGCCATTTACGGGGAATTCTTCCCTATGATGAAGCATGTTCGAACTTGGGATGTTGAGGATGGGGATGCCCAGTTTCTGAATGGCGTGGCTGACAATACGTATGATTTTATTCATAGCAGCCATTGCCTTGAACACCTGCATGACCCTGTAGAAGGGCTGAAGAACTGGCTGCGCGTGCTCAAGGATGATGGTTATCTTGTGATTACAATTCCGGATGAGGACCTGTATGAACAGGGGGCGTTTCCCAGTACCTTTAATCTGGATCATAAATGGACGTTTACGCTTTATAAACCGACATCCTGGAGTGACCGGTCCATCAATGTGCTGGATTTGGTGAAGGAACTGGGCAGTTCAGCCGCAGTCGAGAAGCTTGAATTGCTTGATGCCAACTACAGGTATGCATTGCCACGCTATGATCAGACGCTGACGCCGGTGGCGGAATGCGGTATTGAACTTATTGTCAGGAAGCGCAGTGCGGTCGAAATCGAGCGAAAGGGGCTTCGCTCCTTTGCCGGACAGCCGGACAGAGAGATTCGGATTCACCTGAATCAGCATCGGGATGATTTACAGACACTGAAATCATCGAATGTCGGTCATCCTCCCTTTTCCAATGATGAAAACCTGTAGGGATTGCTGATGTTGATTCGATCCCGAGCACCCCTCCGGCTGGGTATCGCCGGAGGCGGTACAGATGTTTCCCCGTTCTGTGAGCTACATGGAGGTGTGGTACTCAATGCAAGCATCAGCCTGTATGCCTATGCTGTGATTGAGTTGACTGATCGCGGCATGGTCGAGTTTGAAGCGACTGACAGGCAGGAGTCGTTTTCCTGTCAATTGACAGACTTTATTGAGCCCGACGGCGACCTTATTTTACATAAAGGTGTTTATAATCGAGTAGTTCGGGAATTTAATGCAGGCGAACCCCTGTCCATCAAGATAACCACTTTTTCTGATGCCGATGCTGGTTCCGGGCTGGGTACGTCATCTACCATGGTAGTGGCTATTCTGAAGGCCTTTGTCGAGTACCTGAATTTGCCGTTGGGGGAATATGATATTGCTCATATGGCTTATGAAATTGAACGTATAGAACTGGGGCTGGCCGGTGGCAAACAGGACCAGTATGCGGCTACCTTTGGCGGTTTTAATTTTATGGAGTTCTACGACAATGATCGGGTTATTGTAAATCCGCTTCGTATTAAGCAATGGATCATTTCAGAACTGGAGAGTTCTCTGGTACTCTATTATACAGGCCGCTCCAGATCTTCGGCTGCAATCATTGAAGATCAGATCAGGAATATGGAACATGAGGACAGGGTGGCGACCGAATCCATGCTGGCGATGAAGGCTGATGCTTTTCACATGAAAGAGGCGCTGCTGAAAGGCAACCTGAGGGAATTTGGTGAATATTTTGATCGTTCATGGCATGTGAAGAAGAAACTGTCGGGTTCCATCACCAATGCAATGATTGATGAAACCTATTCTTTGGCCAAAAAGCATGGGGCATATGCAGGCAAGGTGTCTGGAGCTGGTGGCGGTGGATTCATGATGTTTCTGGTCGATCCGGTCAGACGTATGCAGGTTATCAAGGCGCTTTCTCAGCAGGGTGGGGCAGTGATGCACTGCCATTTCACCAAATGGGGAACGGAAGGTTGGCGTATTACATGAGAACGATATCGGATGAAATAGCTGAAGCAGCAAAATTATTTTCTTTCGTGGCTGCTGACCGGGCACTTATTGGTATGATTGAGAAAATAGCCGATATTTGTGTGCATGCATTGCAACAAGGGAACAGGATAATCTTTGCCGGAAACGGCGGCAGTGCAGCAGATGCCCAGCATTTGGCAGCGGAACTGGTTGGACGGTTTTACTATGAGAGAAGGGCATTGCCATCGATGGCATTGAATACGGACACATCCATGCTGACATCAATCGGTAACGACTATGGGTTTGATCATATTTTTACGCGCCAATTGGAAGCAAATGGACGTTCCGGGGATGTTTTTATTGCAATGTCTACATCCGGGATGTCGGCAAATATTCTCCATGCAATCAGGCACTGCAAAACTGACGGTGTGGTAAGTATTGGCCTGTCTGGAGGTGGTGGCGGTGAAATGGGTTATTTATGCGATCATTGTATCACCGTACCTTCAGACAGTACACCAAGGGTTCAGGAAGCGCATATTCTGATTGGTCACAGTATCTGTGCGGAAATCGAGAGGCGGTTGTTTCCGCAAGAGCAGCATTGAAAGCAATTCTGCTTGCCGGCGGTAAAGGGACACGCCTACGTTCTGTCGTTACTGATATGCCGAAACCGATGGCTCCGGTTGCCGGGCTACCCTTTCTTGAAATATTGCTGGGTCAAATCATCAGGCAGGGAATAGACGAGGTGATTCTGTCAGTCGGTTACCGGCATGATGTGATTATAAACCATTTTGGGAACTGTTTCCGTGGGGTGTCCCTGAAATATGTCATCGAGGATCAACCCTTGGGAACAGGGGGGGCTATCAAGCTGGCTTTCCGACATGTGGTAGATGACTCGCCATATTTCATTTTCAATGCAGATACATTTGTTGAAGTGAACTTGTCAGCGATGTACCAACTCTTCCAAGCCTCACATGTCGATGTTGGAATGGTATTAAGACGCTTGGATGATGTGTCCAGATATGGACGGGTGACGCTGGATAAGGAAAAAGTTCGGGTCATTAGATTTGAAGAAAAGTCAGGGTTCGAGGCTGGATTTGTTAATATGGGCGTATATGTTCTGCGTCCGAGTCTATTTCAGCGGTTTGACCTGCCGGATGTTTTTTCACTGGAAAATGATTTATTCATAGGTAAGTTGAGTGAAATCGCTATCTGTCCCTGGATTACAAACGGGTATTTTATTGATATTGGCATCCCGGATGATTATCAGCGCGCCCAATCCGAAATGCGAGTATTTCTGTGAGAAAGGCATTATTTCTGGATCGGGATGGTGTGGTTAATGTGGAGAAAAATTACGTTTACCGTATCGAAGATTTTGAATTCATAGATGGAATCTTTAGCCTTGTTCAAGCCGCGCAGAAGAGAGGTTATCTGCCAGTTATTATTACCAATCAGGCCGGAATCGGACGCGGATATTATACTGAAGAAGATTTTCATGTGCTTACGCAATGGATGGTAGGTGAATTTGCGATGCGAACCATTACTATTGCCGGAGTATATTACTGTCCATATCATGAAACGGCGGGTGTCGGTAAATACAGAAAGGCATCTTTCGACAGAAAGCCCAAGCCTGGAATGCTGTTTAGAGCACGCGATGAATTACAAATTGATTTATCCAAATCGGTACTGATCGGTGATAAAGCGAGTGATATGGAGGCTGGTCGAAATGCAGGCGTGGGAACGCAGGTTTTGTATTCTGAGCATGCGATCAATCATGAAGGGGAATTTGACTTGCCGGGTATGGTGGCATCTGCTTCTCTGTCGGACATAACGACGGCTCTGTTTCATTGAAACGTATGCAGGAGAACAAGGTTGTCATCCTGATGGCTACATACAATGGCGCAGAGTATGTGTTGGATCAGATTGCCAGTTTAGTCGCCCAACATTATTCAGACTGGAGGCTGTTGATCAGGGACGATGGCTCCTGTGATGCCACTATGGGACTTATTCAGGGTATCAGCAGGCGGGACTCCCGAATTACAGTGCTTGAAGATGAGCAGGGAAGAATGGGAGTCAATGGTAATTTCCATGTGTTGCTGCATGCTGCGTATAATACAGAATCAGATTATTTTCTGTTATCGGATCAGGATGATATGTGGTCACCGGATAAAATGGTACAGCAGCTTCATGCAATGACTGAACAGGAACGACTATATCCAGCTAAGCCGGTGCTCATTCATTCTGATTTAATGGTGGTGGATCAGTTACTGGGAACGATACATGACTCATTCATGCAGTATCAGGGAATCCAGCATGAAACGGATGCTTTGCCTGTCCTTCTGACTCAGAATTTTGTGACTGGATGCACAATGATGATTAATCGAAAGCTACTTGATATTGCCCTTCCGATTCCCAAAGAATCATTGATGCACGACTGGTGGCTGGCTTTATGCGCTGCTGTGTTTGGGCATATTGCTTATATTGATGAGCCTCTGGTGAAATATCGACAGCATCCTCATAATGAAGTAGGTGCAAAGCACCTTGGCGATTTTATGGACCCGGTATCGGGGAAGTGGAAAAGGCGCTGGTATGAGGGTAGAGATAATCTGTTCAAATCCATGAGACAGGCGGAAGCATTGGCTGATCGAATCCGGGAACATGACCCAAGGAATCCAAACCTGGCACTGGTCGAGGCGTATGCCGCATTGCAAAATATGCCGCCCCTGAAACGGATCAGAAAGCTCCATCAGTTGGGTATTCATGCGCAATCGAAACCTCGACAAGCATTGTTATTGTCACGCTTGTTGTTAACATCAAAAACCCGATATGGCTGATTCGAAAGTATCGATTATCATCGTTAATTTTAACGGCGGTGAACTTCTGACAGAGTGTGTAAGCCGTGTGTTGGCGTCCAGAGTGCCCGTTGAGGTGTTTATATCCGACAACGGCAGTTCGGATGGCAGCATCTTTTTTCTTGAACAGGCTATTCAGGATGAACGACTGCATATTATTCGTAATGATGCCAATCTTGGTTTTGCAAGCGCCAACAATCGTGTAATTCCGATGACTACAGGTGATTACCTTCTTATCCTCAATCCTGATTGTCTGATTCAGTCCGATACACTGGAATCCATGCTTGCACATCTTCAATCACACCCTGAAGCGGCCATAGCAGGCTGTCTGATTCTTAATCCGGATGGTTCTGAACAAGCTGGTTGTCGTCGACGTGTTCCGACGCCCTGGCGAACACTGGTGCGAATAACAGGTTTGGACCGTTTATTTCCCAATCATCCCAGGTTTGAAAGTGTCATCATGCATAAAAGGCCTCTGCCTGAAAAACCTATATACAAAGAGGCTCTTTCCGGCGCATTTATGCTGGTTCGTAGAACAGCTATGGAAGATGTCGGCCTGATGGACGAAGCTTATTTCCTGCATTGTGAAGATTTGGACTGGTGCATGCGTTTTCGCCAGAAGGGTTGGAAAATTCTATTTGTTCCCGATGTGGCTATTACGCATTACAAAGGCCACTGTTCTCATGACAGGCCGATCCGGGTAGAGTGGCATAAGCATAAAGGGATGGTTCGCTTTTATCGCAAACATTTCCGACATCAATATCCGTTCTTGCTCATGGTTCTAATTATTCTTTTTGTTTGGGTTCGTTTTTTTGCAATTACATCATTTACGAGTACTAGAAAACTGGCCAGACGATACTGATGCGGATTCTGGTGACAGGAGCTACGAGCCAGATCGGTGTTTTTCTGATCCCCCGATTATTGGAAGCAGGGCATGAGGTCATTGCAGTTAGTCGCAGAGATAATCCGTACAGTCGGGTGCCCTGCCTTAAGCTGGATCTGAACCATCTTGATCATGCTCAATTTCCGCATGCTGATGTATTGATACATATTGCAGGCTTGCATTTCATGGCTGATTTAATGGGGAAGGTAAAAGACAGTGGCATTCATCGTATCATAGCATTCAGTTCTACAAGCCTGATCACCAAGAAGGACTCCCCGGATGAAGCCGAAAACGCTATGATAAAAAGCCTTGCGATGGCAGAACGCAACTTTCAGCGGGCTTGTAATGCGGAGGGTGTCAGCTGGACGCTGTTTCGCCCTACGCTTATCTATGGGGCCGGCAGAGACAAGAATATTGAATTTATTCGTTCCATGATTAATACCTTTGGTGTTTTCCCTGTTATTGGCAACGGGGGGGCATTACGACAACCGGTACATGCAGATGATCTGGCCGCAGCCTGTGTCACAGCATTGAATCATCCGGCTATGGTGAATAAAATCTATAACCTGAGTGGAGGCGAGATCCTGAGTTATCGCAACATGGTTGAAAAAGTTTTTGATTCCTGTGGAAAACAAGCTCGAATTATCAGTGTTCCTCTTGTTCTTGTCAGACTGGCCTTAAAACTGATCCGATTGATTCCCCGATACCGCTATTTGAATGATGCCATGATTCATCGCATGAATATGGATATGGTCTTTTCACATGAGGATGCTACAAGGGATTTCACATATTCGCCGCGTTCTTTTCAGCCTTAATACTGTTAGGGAGATGCTGATTAAAGTTATCCTGCCTGTAATCAGTCTGCAAATGCAAAAATGCGATTTTGTATTTGCTTACAAATCAATCACTTGCGTGTTTGATTTGGCAGCCCGTCCGTGGGCTGCACGGAAGCACTGACACATCAGCGCTTCCTTAGAAGCCATAGTGACATTGGCTTGCTGGAAGGTGGACAATCGAGAACCGATCATGTGCGCCAAATCAATAGG
>JAJRTX010000335.1 GCA_021545665.1 Zetaproteobacteria bacterium | reverse complement strand
TGTAGTGGTTTGTGGAATAGATAAATGACTGTTAGGCTGCATCTGAATAACAAGAGACTACTCTTCGTAATTTCCGGCTGCCTGGCATTCATTCTTTTTACGTCCTTATTGCCACCGGTCGTCAAGGCAGAGACGCTTTACCAGGCCCTTACAACTGCTTATCATAACAATCCAGCATTACGCGCTGAAAGAGCCCGGCTGAGGGCAATTGATGAAGGTGTGCCGCAAGCCCTGTCAGGGTGGCGGCCAAATGTTATCATCTCTTCTGATGCCGGAAGCGTGCGAACCACCACATCCCCCTCATCGGGTCGTAAAAACCGAGATCCTTATGGAGCCGAAATTTCACTGGTTCAACCTGTATTTAGAGGCTTCAGGACAATCAGCAGCACCAAGCGGGCAGAAGCTGATGTAAAAGCGGGACGACAGGCACTTCTTTCGGTCGAGCAAAGTACATTATTGGATGCAACCGCTGCTTATATGGATGTTTTGCGTGATCAATCTGTTGTGAAACTCCAGCAGAAAAACGTTATGGTACTCACCCGGCAATTGCAGGCAGAAAGAATTAGGTTCAAGGTTGGCGAAGTTACCCGTACAGATGTCGCCCAATCACAGGCCCGTCTTGCCGGAGCCATTTCGACACTCGCGCAGGCAAAAGCAAACCTTGCCTCAAGCCGGGCGACTTATGGCCGTGTAATCGGCAATCGTCCAGGTTCATTATCATATCCGCGCTCCATTAGAAAAATCCTGCCAAAAACACTGGATCAAGCCATAAACACAGGGAAAAGCGGAAATCCTCAAATTTTGGCGGCTAACTTCGCTGAGTTATCTGCACGTCATTCCGTCGATGTCATCAAGGGTGAGCTCTATCCCGATGTGTCACTTGAAGCGTCCTACAACTATCGGAAAAACCCTTCCTCAGCGCTTTCCAGAAGCGAATCTTTATCTGTTATCGGTCGATTGAACATCCCCTTATATCAAAGCGGAAGTGTCTATTCCCGTATTCGCCAGGCCAAACAATCGGCCAGCCAAAGACGCCTCCTCGTTCTGGATGCAGAACGTGCGGTGGTGGCCAATGTCATCTCCAGCTGGGAGCAACTACAAGCCCAGAGAGCGCAAATCAGATCTGATCGCGCCCAGGTCAAAGCCAACAAACTGGCACTGCAAGGTGTCAGGCAAGAAGCTCTGGTTGGCAGTCGAACGACCCTTGATGTTCTTGATGCAGAACAGGAATTGCTTAATGCCAATGTGACACTTGTCCGCTCGCGCAGGAATGAGGTTGTTGCGAGTTATCAACTGCTCACTTCCATTGGCAAATTGACCGCAGATAATCTCAGGTTAGGTGTGAAAAATTATAACCCATCGGCTAATTATAACCGTGTGCGAAACAAGCTGTTTGGCACAGGCATCAAAGGTGCGCCCGCGCCAAAGTAGTTTCTGCACTTTGTTGTTGAGAACAGATAACAGATATCTCCAATAGCCTTCCATTAGCCATCGATTGTTCGAATATTTTCAGGCTCAGAAAAGATGAGGTCCTATAAGGAGCCTGACATTATATCAAGTCCATAAAAAACCCATCTAAGCCATTGATTTTATTGGTGGGCGATGCAGGGCTCGAACCTGCGACCCGCTGATTAAGAGTCAGCTGCTCTACCAACTGAGCTAATCGCCCTGACCTCGTGTAAAGCGGTGCACGAGGTGATCACAAAATGAATTCTCCTTGCGCGGTGAACCGCGAAGGAGAATTCAACATGTTCCTAGCAAATCTATCCTGACGTGTCTATGAGGCAATCAGTGAAACAGGTTTGGTTTTTTCGCGTTTTACCAGAAGCTTGTTCAACGCACTGACATATGCCCGCACCGAAGCCACCAGCGTATCGGTATGTGCACCGCGGCCCGTCACCAGTTTGCCATCTTCTTCCAGCCTTACACTCACTTCCGCCTGGGCATCAGTTCCCGCCGTTACAGCATGGACCTGATAAAGTTCCAGGGTTGCTGTATGCTCAAACAAGGCCTTGATGGCATTGAATGAAGCATCAACCGGGCCATCTCCATTTGCTGTATGGGAGGCCTCATTACCATCAATTTCCAGGCTGAGTGTTGCTTCTGAAGGTCCGTCAGATCCGGCAATGACCCGCAAGGACACGAACCGGATACGTTCGTTGGTTGAGGCAATGCCATCATCGACCAGGGCGACGATATCCTCGTCATAGATATGCTTTTTCTTGTCGCCCAGTTCTTTGAAGCGCTGGAAGGCATCCTGAAAGGCATTGTCGCCGAGATCATAGCCCAAGTCTTTCAGCTTGTTGGCAAAGGCTGCCCGGCCTGAATGTTTGCCCATCACCAGTGAGGTTTCTTTAAGGCCAACGCTTTCCGGTGTCATGATCTCGTAGGTTTCAGCCTTTTTCAGCATGCCGTCCTGATGAATACCGCTTTCCGGGGCAAAGGCATTTTTGCCAACAATCGCCTTGTTATATTGCACCGGAAAGGCTGCTACTGCTGCGACCAGTTTAGAGGCGCGTGTGAGAAATTCCGGATTAACACCGGTTGTAAACGGCAGAATATCACTACGGGTGTTGATCGCCATCACCACTTCTTCCAGTGCGGCATTACCGGCGCGCTCGCCCAGTCCGTTAATGGTGCATTCAATCTGGCGGGCGCCCGACATGACACCAGCCAGTGAATTAGCCACCGCCATGCCCAAATCATTGTGGCAATGGGTTGAGAAAATTACACTGTCCGCACCAGGCACGCGTTCGCGCAGCATGGTCAAAAGAGCAATATATTCCTCCGGCATGGTGTAGCCGACGGTATCGGGAATATTGATGGTTGTGGCCCCGGCCTTGATGGCCGCTTCGACACAGCGGCAGAGAAAATCATGCTCGGTGCGGGTGCCATCTTCGGCTGACCATTCAACATTATCGGTATATTTGCGCGCGCGTGTGACACTGGAGACAACTTTTTCCAGAACCTGTTCAGGCTCCATCATCAGTTTATATTTCATGTGCAAGGGGCTGGTGGCCAAAAACGTATGAATACGCGATTGGC
>JAJRTX010000334.1 GCA_021545665.1 Zetaproteobacteria bacterium | reverse complement strand
CCTGTTTTTACCTCCAACTAAATCAATAGTTGGGGATGATACAGGGGGGTCAAAATTGGACGCTGATTTGCCCCTCTAGGGGGTCAATTTTGCACGCTGAATAACATTGGACCCAAAGCAAAGGCGTGGGCTGATGCATGATCGTTTCGTGCTTTTGAAACGCCGTGCCGACCTTGATATGAATGAAGTCCTGAAGCTGTCTGGATGGATTGAAAGCTATCCAGAGCTGGGAGTCGCATACAATCTCAAGGAAACCTTCTATGAGATATGGAATGCCAACGACAGGGCGCAGGCAGAGAGCCTTTACGATCTCTGGCAAAGCCAGATACCACTAGAGTTTATGGGCTCATTTGAACCGATAACAAGGGCTATGGGCAACTGGCACGAACAAGTGTTTGCATACTTCGATCATCCGATCACCAATGCCTATACAGAGTCACTGAACAGCCTTATCAGAGTGATGAACCGATTGGGACGCGGTTATAGTTTTGAGGCGCTTCGTGCCAGAATCCTTTTTATTGAAGGCATGCAAAAGAAGAAGAAAGTATCATCGAGTTATAGAGCCAAGAAACGAACTATCTCAGACTCAATGGAATGGAATAATGTGGCTTATTCAATGTCAGATAAAGGGTCAGGGATGTCGCAAGGAACGCGCCGAATCCACACAGTTAAAAACTACGGTGCGGACATATCAACACTGGTACGGATGATTGAAGAAGAGCAGTTTTGATGGAATATCAATCACAGAATCCGGATACTCTATTAAATTTAGGGGCATGGTGGTTCCATGCAGCGAATATTCAGCCTGAAAATACGCCGAAGTGGGGAAACCGTTTGCCATCCGCGACTTTTGCAAGTGGCTCATATGTATGTATCTTTCAGTACTTGCTTGTCATAAGACAGAAGACACATATAGCGTTGGCAAATCCTGAAAGACGGCACCCATCGCGGGCCGAAGCGGAAAGGTGCACATGAAAAACAGAAAAACAATCACTGCAACGACGCTCAGACGTGCCAAGCAAAGTGGTGAAAAAACAGTTTGGCTGACAGCCTATGATGCTGCCAGCGCCAGAATTGCCGAAGCTGCCGGATGCGATGTACTGCTTGTAGGCGACTCACTGGGCATGGTTTGCCTTGGTTATGATTCCACCCTTCCCGTCACACTGGATCAGATGATTTATCATACCACAGCCGTTGTACGCGGTCATTCCTCTTCCTGGGTAGTGTGCGATATGCCCTTCGGCAGCTATCAGAAATCACCTGAACAGGCTTTTGATTCATCCGTTCGTGTATTACAGGAAAGTGGCTGCGATGCAGTAAAAATCGAGGGCGGCGAGTACATGGCCGAAACAATTCGTTTTCTGGCTGAGCGCGGCATTGCCGTGGTCGCTCATATCGGCCTGACACCGCAATCAGTAAAGAAATTCGGTTCCTACGGTAAACGCGGAAAAGACAAATCAGAACAACAACAGCTCATCAGGGATGCAAAAGCTGTGAGTGATGCCGATGCGATTTGTGTCGTACTGGAAAATATTCCGGTCGATCTGGCCGCTGAAATCACCGGCATAATCGATATTCCCACTGTCGGCATCGGTGCCGGAGCCAGTTGCGATGCACAGGTTCTGGTATGGAACGATCTGCTCGGCATCTCTGAATCCAATCCTCCATTCGCTCCGGCCTATGCCAATGTGCGAGAAGTGATGACGGACGCCATCTCCCGCTGGGCCAGCGATGTCAAATCCGGTCGCTTTCCGGAAAAATGATTCCTGGCTTTTTAAACTCCCCCTTGCAGTTCTGCCGAGCAAAGTTATTTCGGTCGGAAAAGAGCTTCGGAGCAGTGACCAAGCGAAATAACGCCTGCGAGGGAATCCAAAGGAGAGCAAGCGGCGCTGCCTCGCCGTACGATAGGTTCATTCTGAAACAACAGGGTTCCTTTGATTCAGGGCATCCATGCCCTTCACTCTATGAGCGGCCTTTAGCCGTCCAAATTGGCTATCCTGCCAATTTGTCTTTGTTCTTCTTTGGGTGCGTAAAGAAGAACAAACTACCAGTGTCCATGGATTGTTTCCGATGAGAGTCGCCCACAGCACAGCTGAAATCCGTCGCCAGCTTAAACCACTGCGTGGATGCAAATCGATTGCCTTTGTGCCAACCATGGGCTGTCTGCATGAAGGGCATCTGAGTCTGATCCGCAAAGCCAGAAGTCTTGCTGATATTGTTGTCGTCAGTATTTATGTCAATCCATTGCAGTTCGGGCCGAACGAGGATATGAAGAAATATCCTCGCACTTTTGAATCCGATGCCAAACTGTGCGCCGCCGAGGGCGTCAACTTCGTCTTCCACCCGACTATGCTGTATCCGAAGAGTGGTGCTAAAATCACACTGAAAGCCACCAAGCTCTCTGACAATCTCTGTGGCGCATCGCGTCCCGGCCATTTCGACGGCGTGGTTACAGTGGTGAATGTCCTGTTTAATATCATCCAGCCCGACATTGCCGTATTCGGTGAAAAAGACTGGCAGCAACTGACCATCATCCGCCGTATGGTAAACGATTTGCAAATGCCAATCGAGATTGTTACCGGAACAACACGGCGCGAGTCGGACGGGCTGGCGATGAGCAGCCGCAACCGTTATTTATCAGAACAGGACAGGCGCAAGGCTGTTTTACTCTCTCAGGTTCTGGTTACCATGCAGCGGATGGCTGCAAATGGTGAAAAGAATGGTGAGGTATTGAAAAGCACAGCGAGCAAGCAACTTGCTGACAACGGCATTACGCCAGAGTATCTCGATATTCGTAATGCGAATTCATTGAAAATAAAGAGAATGCTGGGCACAAGCCAGCAGATTCGGGCGTTTATTGCCGCCACAGTTGGCAAAACCCGTCTGATTGATAACATGCCGCTTCAATTGGATGCAGCGCCAACGAATACGGGGAAACAATCATGAAACTCACCATGCTAAAATCAAAACTGCACCGAGCCACGGTTACTCATGCCGAACTGGACTATGAGGGTTCCTGTGCCATTGATCAGGATTTGATGGATGCAGCAAACATTCTGCCGTTTGAACAACTGCATATTTATAATGTAAACAATGGCAAACGCTTCACCACTTATGCCATCACTGCACCCAGAGCCTCCGGCACCATCGGTGTGAACGGTGCAGCTGCACACAAGGCCAGCCCCGGAGATCTGCTGATCATCTGCACTTATGCCGAACTGGAAGCAGCTGAAGCTGAATATTTTAAGCCTGCACTGGTTTATGTCGGTACAGAGAACCGGATCACACACACCAGTCACGGGCATCTGGCGGCTGCTTAAGCTGAACTCCTCTCTGGCAAACAGCTGATGCGCTATTCCATAGCCAATATTCAGCTCGCACTGAATGAAAATGAAGAGTCCATCCGTAAACATTTAGCACGACAGTTGGGTATTAACGTTGATAACATCAGAACATGTATCTGTTCGCGCCGAAATATCGATGCCCGGAAACGAAGCAACATCCATTTTGTCTGCACTTATGAAGTCGAACTGGATCAGCCTCTGGCACCCATCCCCGCTTCTGTTCGCCTTATTGAAAGCTCAACACTGAAACCGATAAAACCTCTCATTTTTCAAAAAAAAGCAGGGAAGCCTAAAAAAGTCATTGTGATCGGTGCAGGTCCTGCCGGTTTATTTTCAGCCCTCGCGCTGGCTGAAGCCGGTTTTAACGTTACCCTGCTGGAACGTGGTAAAGCGGTTGAAAAACGTATGTCTGATATCGGTCGCCTGCGCTCACGTGGTGAATTAAACACGGAGAGCAACATCTGCTTTGGTGAAGGCGGCGCAGGAACCTACAGCGACGGCAAACTGTACACCCGTATCAAACACCCCTTTATGCGCTGGGTACTGGCTATATTCGTCCGTTTTGGAGCCCTGCCAGATATTCTTGTCGAAACTCACCCGCATATCGGTACCGACAAGTTGATTCGGATTATCCGCAATATGCGTCAGTACCTGCTCGGACTGGGTGTTGATTACCGCTTTGAAACACGGGTAGATGACTTGATTATTCAGGAGGATAAAGTCACCGGCGTCTGCACGGCCACAGGCGAGGAATTTGAAGCAGAATATATCATTCTTGCTACGGGTCACTCAGCACGTGACACCTTTGAGAAACTGGAACAGCGCGGCGTTCATATGCAAGCCAAAGCCTTTGCCGTTGGCCTGCGGGCCGAGCATCCGCAGACTCTGATTAATAAAATTCAGTATGGTGAAACAAGCGGATACCCGCAATTATCAGCTGCTGAATACAGTATTACCCATCAGCTCAAAGACCAATATCTGGGCAAGCGCGGCGTTTATTCTTTCTGCATGTGTCCCGGCGGTCTGATTGTCCCTTCACCTACTGAAACAGGGCGCATGGCGGTCAATGGCATGAGTAATGCCAAACGCTCAGGTGCGTTCGCCAATTCAGGTATTGTCGTCCAGATCACTCCACAAGACATCAGCCGGCACGGCCTGGCTGAAAGCCCACTGATGGGCATCCATTTCCAGCGCCAGCTTGAAGAAGCTACATTCAAGGCGGCAGATAATTGCTATGCTGCTCCAGCCATGCGTCTTACTGATTTTATCGCTCAAAAAGCCACAGGTTCACTTGCTCCCACCCGCTTTAAACCCGAAGCCATTGCAAGCGACCTGTGGGAAGTACTGCCAGAATGGGTTGGCAAGCCACTGGCAAAAGGCATCCAAGGCTTTGGTCGGAAAATGCGCGGTTACAACACGGAAGAAGCCAACCTGTTCGGCTCCGAAACCCGCACCTCATCCCCTGTTCGAATCACTCGCCTGGAAAACATGCAAAGCCAGAATGTGAAAGGCCTGTACCCGGTAGGTGAAGGTGCCGGCTATGCCGGAGGCATTGTCAGTGCTGCAGTCGATGGACTCAAGGCTGCTGAAGTAATTATCACCAGCAATATTAAATAATTCAACCCATGTAGGGCCCCTTGCAAAAGTCTGGGTGGATAAGATGCAATACGCCGAAGTGGGGAAACAGATTGCCATCTACGACTCTTGCAAGTGATTCTGTAATCTCCTGCTTTGGATACAAAACAATTAACATATAATTTTTTATTGTCGATCAACAGATGCAGGTTAGCATTCGGATCGTAAACAATCTCATTCAGGAGTTTTCATGACCTTTTCATCCCTCGGCTTATCGACAAATTTACTGCGTTCTATAAAAGAGCAGGGTTATAAAGCACCTTACCCTATTCAGGCGCAAGTGATTCCAGTCATGCTACAGGGGAGTGATGTACTGATCGTCAGCAAGGCAAGCAAAGGGGGTTCGGCAAGTTTCGGACTGCCTGTATTGCAAAGTCTGGATGAAAATGGAGCTGAATATGGAACATATATCAAGGTACTTATCCTTGTACCGACACGTGATATGGCTATCCGTATTGGCTATGCACTTCAGAAATACAGCAAAACACTAGGTGATATCAGAACCAAAATGGTATTTGGCGGGGTATCTGTAAAGTCGCAGATGAAGGGATTAGGCGCTGCCGATATTCTGGTGGCAACACCGGAACGATTACTTGAACTGATTGAGGCTGATGCGGTGGATATTTCAAAAATAGACACGCTCGTTCTCGGCGCAGCTGAACAACTGGTGGAAACCGGAGACAAAGAACATCTCGACAACATTCTGGAGATATTACCGAAGAAGCGACAGAATCTTATCTATTGCTCTGAATCTACTGATGAAGCCTGCACCCTGGCAGATAAGCTACTCAACGACCCGGTCAGGATCGATATAGAAGAGGAAGAAAATACATTGGCACTGATCAGGCAACTGGTTTATAAAGTTGATAGTCTCAAAAAAGGGCCACTGCTTAGTCTTCTGATCCATCGTGGCGAGTGGCAGCAGGTACTGGTTTTTACTTCATCAAAAAAACGGGCACACAGCATTGACATCAATCTGAATATTAATGGCATCCGTGCAGAGGCTGTTTATGGCGACAGGCATCAAGACACCAGAGAAGCGTTGGTGGAGCAATTCAATAAAGGTGAATTAAGAGCACTGGTCGTTACAGATATGATTTCACGCAGTCTTGCTCTCGAAGATATCCCCTATGTGGTAAATCACGAACCTCCACGCTCAGCAGACAACTATATCTACAGGATAGGCAAAACAGCAGCTGATGGTTTCGCCATTTCACTGGTCAGCCCGAATGACGAAGAACACTTTAAAATGATTGAACAGATGGTGGGCTCAGAAGCAGAACGCATTGATACATCCACAATGAATTTAAAAAGCTACTGACAGAGCCACTTGCAAAAGTCCGGGTGGATAAGAAATAACATTCCGGAATCAACCAGAGTTAAACCGCGGCCAGTTTATTATCCCTCTTTTCGAGCTTTACATCTGTGTGATTACTTTCGGGGTTATGTACATGTTCCACTTTGAGTCTGGACTCCCCTTCAAACACAGCATTGGATTCAATGGTAAATTCTTTTGAAGTCACTGTGCCAAAAAGCTTGCCTCCTTCCAGAACTTCAACGGCATCGGCATCAATAGAACCTTCAAAGCGGCCACTGATACTGATATTGCTGGCCCGGATATCGCCCATGGCAATACCGGACTTTCCGATAACTACATTGCCATCAGTTTGAATGGCCCCCTCAACTTCTCCATCAATATGAAGATGGCATTTGAGCAATATATTACCCTTTATTTCAGTGCCGTATGCAATAACAGTGGTGGCAAAGGATATGCTTGCCGCGCTGCGGCTTGAATTAAAGAAGACCATTTTATTTTTTTCTCCTTGTCAAAAATCGAATCGTAATTTTCCAGGTTCCAGCTAATAAAATTAGCCGGATCCAAATTGCGATGAATGTAGCGAATCTCATAGTGTAAATGTGGTGCATTACTACGCCCGGAATTCCCTGTATAGGCAATGAGATCCCCTTTCTTCACAAAGTCTCCATACTTGACTACAAACCGGCTCAGATGACCGAAAGCAGTCTCAAAACCATAATTATGCCTGATGATCATCAGCTTGCCGTAGCCGCTTCTTCTCTGATAAGTAGCGTACTCAACCACGCCATCTGCCGTAGCAAAAACCGGCAACTTCGTTTTCGCTCTCAAATCAATACCGTCATGATGCACCCTCTTGCCGGTAACCGGATGTATACGCATGCCAAACCGGCTTGTAGTGTGGATATTTTTAAGTGGCCCGCCATTGGGGATATTTTGAAGCAGCATAAGCTTCTGAGACAAGGTTATATTGGCATACTCAACACGCTTGCAGATATCCATATCCTGCTGAGGTTTAAGGCCAATGAGTATTTCAATATTCTCAAGTTTATCAGTGACAAGAGCCAGCTCTTCAGTTTTGTCTGTAATATCGGCCATGCGTTGATAGATGTTCATATCCCGCTGAGGCTTAAGACCAATGCCTAATTCAATGTTCTCAAGCTTTTCTGTAATTGTTGCCAGCTCATCTTCTTTATCTGAAATATCAGCAGTCAATACATTGATGGTATTGGAAAAGTTCACATTACTATCTTCCAGTTTCACCATCTCGTTATTGAGAAACTGAATAATGCCTATGGTGATCATGAAAGTAAAAGATACCAAGCCAAGCACATACAGGCCAATTGTCTTTACCACTTTATGCACTGAAAAATGCCAGGCACCATGAATGTCTGAAATGGTAACTGTGACTCTGTTACGCATTATAAATCCATGATTTGCTTATGCAGCATTCCACAAGATCTGGACAGACGGCACATTTACACCACGCACACCCGCTCTGGTTTCTATTATTCACCCTGTAATCCCCCCGGAAACGGTAAAAAATTAGGTGCTTACTATGGATGAATTACTGTTTTCGTCAATATTTCTCCACTTCAATCTTTTTGCAAGTGGCTCAAGATAGTTGCTGATAAAATGGCCGACACCCTGTGCGCATTGTATAAAACAGAATTATTTATTGCATGATCGGGTCGCCCACCCGGAACTGCGCCCCACGCAGGAAATCAGCAGCAGACATAATCTTCTTCCCTTCCGGCTGCAACTGAGTGATACGATAAATGCTGCCTTCACCACAGGCGATTCCGAGGTCGCCATCAGTGCTGGTGATCTGACCGGCCAGAGCAGCATGGGAAACTGCCAACGGTACTCCTGCAATGATCTTCAGCCATTTACCGGAAACACAGGTACGAACTCCCGGGCGCGGTGAAAAGCAGCGCACCAGCCGGTCAATTTCTGTCGCTGTTTGGCTCCAGTCTATGATACGCTCTTCATTCGTGATTTTCTGTGCATAAGTCACACCATCCTGCGACTGTGCTACAGGTTTCAGGCCGGCCTGAATTTTCGGTAACGTTTCAACCAGTAACTTTGCTCCCATCGGGGACAAAGAAAACCACAGTTCGGAGCCCGTTGTTACTGCTGTAATTGGCAGCGTTTTGCAGACGTACACGCCACCGGTATCTAACCCCTCTTCCATCTGCATGATACAGACGCCGGTTTCTGAATCACCCGCCAGAAGTGAGCGTTCAATCGGTGCCGCACCACGCCAGCGCGGCAGCAGCGAAGCATGCACATTCACAGGAGCGATATTGACAGCATCCAGCCATGATTTGGGTAAAATCATTCCGAAAGCAACAACAACGAGAAAATCAGCGTCTTTGGCCTGTAACCACGCCAGTGCCTTATCATTACCACGTAGTTTTTCAGGCGTAATCATATCAATACCGGCATCTATTGCCGCCTGTTTCACGGCTGACGGTGTCAGTTTCATACCACGTCCGGATTTACGATCCGGCTGCGAAACCACACCAACCACATCGATGCGATCTGCTTCAATCAAAGCATTCAGACAGGGAACAGAAAAATCGGGCGTACCGGCAAATACTATGCGCATTAATCCTCCATGTTTCATCAAAGGCTAAATGACCTTTTATAGCATGTACAACATACCAGTTTGACATTTTTCCTGACAAAAGAATCTTGAGGTCTGGCAAGCACAGGAAAGGTAGAGGTCACTTCTCGCAAATGGCCACCTGGATGGGTGGGATCCTCGGTTCCTGGGGACAATCATCATAAGTCTCCGATATTTTTACTTCGGCGTATTGATTGGGGTTCTATTCAGATTCGCCAGAAAAGGAAATCAGTTGTTAATCTTTGTACAGTTTTTTCATTTTTCTGGTAATCATGCCACGCTTGAGGGGAGACAAGTGATCAATAAACAAT
>JAJRTX010000333.1 GCA_021545665.1 Zetaproteobacteria bacterium | reverse complement strand
TATCAGAGTAACAATCGCCGCCATAAAACGGTCTCGCCTCTCCTGAATGTATCTACGCGTGCAATGTGTTCAATACAGTTGATGCCTGACATCAACCTGAACCCTGTACGCTTCGTTGACAGGGGAAGCCATATCAGCCCAGTGATTCCAAAACCTCTTTACCTGTTTCAATGATATGCGGCTGATCATCAACAAGCAGAATTGTCTCGCCATGTCCCCTGGCGACCTTCTGCTCTTTCGGTGAGACAGAGACAGTCTCTTCCAATGCCAGCAGGGGCAGGTAAATGTGAAAGGTTGAGCCTTTGCCTTCGCTGCTTTTCACTTCAACAAAACCATGATGAGTTTTGATTGCACCAAAGACCATGGCCAATCCGAGGCCAGTTCCCTTACCTTGCTCTTTGGTGGTGAAGAAGGGCTCAAACAGATGTTCAATTTGATGTTCAGGAATACCGCAGCCATTGTCTTCTACACTTAAATGCGCATAGGGTACGGCTTTGAAATAGGGATGGCTTTCAGAAAACGCATCATCCGCATGGAAGGCCTCAAGTCTGACGGTGATGTGTGGTTCATCTACCTCTTCGACAGCATCAAGGGCATTGTTGACCAGATTCATCAATACCTGATGCAGCTGAGTGCTGTCACCCTTGATTTGCAAGGCATTACTGCAAATATCCTGATGCATTTCGATATTTTCAGGTACCGATGTACGGAGTAACTTTAGTATGTCCCGTATAAATGGAGTGAATGGCATCTCTTTCATGCTAATCATACTCTTGCGAGCAAAGGTAAGTAGTTGCTGGATCATATCGGAAGCGCGAAAAGCAATGGATTCAACATTGTCCAGCTTTTGTACCACATCGGGCATCTCTCGGACACGCTGTTTGACCAGATAGAGATTGCCGGTCATACCTGACAGCATATTGTTGAAATCATGGGCAATACCACCAACCAGTGTGCCGATCTCCTCCATTTTCTGGGCCTGATGAAATTGATGCTCCATATCCTCAAGTTTGCTAAGATCAGACTGGATTCCGACAAAGTGGGAACAGGTAGTCCCTTCTCCTAATTGATTAAATATTGGGGAGATGGTCAGGGTGGCAGGATAGAAGCTACCATCCTTTTTCCTGTCGATCACTTTGCCGTACCAGGTGTTTCCACTATTAATAGTATCCCACATGCCTTTATAAAAGGCGGCATCCTGATTGCCACTTTTGAGTATTCTGGGCGTCTGACCGATGGCCTCTTCAGCACTATATCCGGTGAGCTTTGTAAAGGCAGGATTAACGTACTCAATAACGCCTTCCCTGTTAGTAATCATGATGGATTCACCAGCTTGCTCGATGGCCTGAGATAACTTGCGCAGTTGATTTTCAGCTTTCCTGATTTCAGTCACATCCCGAGCGGATCCGACTACGCCTATCACCTCACCATTGTCGTCAAACATGGGAGCTTTGCGAACATCCAGAAACAGGAATTTACCGCGAATATTACAAATTTCATCGAACCGTTCTGTCTTTCCGCTCTCCAGGGTAATGGTATCCGAATACCTGCATGTTTCGCCAAAGGTATGCCTCTGAGCATCATCAGGGTACATATTGCGCTCCCGCTCAGCAAAAAACATATCCAGCTTGCCAACCGGCTCATCCGTATCTTGTGCATGAAGAAGATTGTCACACAGCGCCTTGTTGGCAAAAATGTAACGCTTGTCTGTACCCTTGGCCCATATCATATCAGGCATATTGTCACACATAAGCCTGAGCATCGAATAAAGTGATTTATATTGCCCTTTCCTTTGCAGTAGTTCATTTTCAGCCTGCATGCGCTCAATTTCACTGGCAGCTCGTGAAGCAATGATTTCGAACATATCCCGGGCTCTTTCTGGAAGCACAAGCTTGCTACGACCAATAGCGCATAGCACCCCCATATTGTTGCCGTGGATATCCTGCAATGGCGTTCCTATATATGACTCTGCTCCCAAATCCAGCAGATCTTTATCATTTGGAAAGAGTTTACTGACTCCCTCGCTATAGGAGCTAAACCCTTTATTAGCAACGTCTCCACAAGGTGCTCCGATTAACGAATAGGAGTAGTGGGGCATTAATTCCTCATCCAGCACCATGGCAAGCGTATTGATCTTATCCACATCAACAAGTTCACCAAGGATGACGCACTCAACATTTAACCATCGAGCCAGTTGAATAACCAGGTTATCGAAAAATCCCTGCCCCGTCTGGTCAACGATGCTCGCCACAAGTGTCTGGATTGCCTCTTCAGACTGTTTGTGATCAGTGATATCGATAGCAGTAATCATATCGGCAAGTCGCCCATCGTAGCTTACTGTTTTAGAATACTGATCCAACCATCTGATGCGACCATCTTTGGTAATGATACGATAGGAATAATTGACAACAACATCCTGATCCCCGGCCTGTTTTTTACGGCCCTGCTCTAATAAAAAACTGCGATCTTCAGGATGAATTGTTTTCGCCCACTCATTGGACCCCCAACGCATCATTTCTTCTATTGAGTATCCGGAAATATCGGAAGCAGCTTGATTCATGAATTTAATAAGATTATCCTGAAGAACTATTACAGACATCAGGGATTGTTCGGCAATAACACGAAATTTCTCCTCGCTCTCTATCAGTAGTTTCTCGGTCCGCTTTCGCTCGGTAATATCCCGAACCGTCGCCTGTAGCACCTTTTTACCATCCATGTCCATTGCCGTCAGCCATACATCAGCTGAGAACTCAATCCCGTCTATTTTCTTATGCGTCCATTCGAACCGGTTTTCCCCTTGCCGGAATGCCGTAGCAATACGCTCATTCGCAAGACTCATTGAGTCTATCCCACAAGGCTGCATGGGAGGAGAGAATTCGGAAGGATGCTTACTTAAAAATTCATCCTGCGACGTGCAGCCAAAAAGACGCAAAGCCGCCTTATTACAATCGAAGAATATTTTATCATCAAGCAGCATGATTGCATCGCTTGTTGATCTAAACAGTGTGTGATATTTTACCTCGCTAACCTGTAGTTCGCGTTGGAAGAGCAGGCTGCTCAATGAGTCTGCAAGTCGATGACCGATCTCACGGAACAGGTTTTTCTCTTCATCCGTCCAGTCACGATAGTGCGAGCACTGGTGCATGCCGAACAACCATGGCTTGCCTCTTTGTGGATAAACAGCCATGTGCATTTGAGACAGAATGGAAAAACGCTCATGCGTTTTTTTTAGTGCATCAGCATCTTGAGAATCAACAGTGATCACACCATCCTTATCCAGTGCTCCACGAAATATCACCTCGACCTCAGGCAGCATGGGAATCTCTTCTCCGAGGGCAAATGCACCGGGATATTCAGGCCGGTTGCGCTCCATTGGCACACTCCACGACTCTGCGCAGGGGTCACAAGGGTAAAGTAACCAACAGCGATCCGTTTCGAACATATCAAGCATAGTCTGCAAGATATCCGACATCATCTGCTCGACATCGGTCGTCTGGCGAACAACATGATCAATTCGCTCCATATTTTCAAAAAAGCGCAGGTGGGCCGCCTGTTCTTCTTCAACCTGTTTACGCTCGTTGATGTTATCGACCACACCCATCACTGCAGGCTTGCCAGCCAGCTCAATCATGCTGACGCGCACATTATACCAGCCAACTTCGCCATCCTTGCGAACCAGCTGAACTTCATAATCGACAGGTACATTGGCGCCGGACTGGCGATCACGGCCCCTCAGTTTAATTGTTTCCTGAGAGTCTTCATGGACTATTGCCCAAAATGGCATAGCCAGCAGTTCTTCTTTTGTATATCCTGTTATGGTCAGAGCGGAAGGGTTGACATAGCGCATGTCGTCACCCTGAAAAATGAAAATTGCTGAAGGAGTGAAATCGGCAATAGTTTGGAACAACTGCATATCTTCAATGACAGTTTGATCGCCTGGTCGTTCCTTACCTGGAATATCTGATCCCATGCACTCCTCACTAAAATCAACCTGTATTATTAACGTTTACCTGTTGAGTCCTATAAAGCCCACAAATATTTAACAAAATAAGATCCCATTATGTGTGGCCTATTACTTCAAATCTATAGTCATAAAAAGAAGAAAGAAAAACGCTTATACTGGTAAAATATACTTATAGGCCAGCAGGAATCAAGAATTCAGTATGCGATGAATCCCAGACTACCCGATTCAGTAACACGGGGGGCTACAAATACATAACACCCATTCCCGCACCCACCAGTATAGATCATAAAGTCACTAATACTCAAGTTTTCATCCAATTATTGCATAGTATCTAAGCGCCGAAGCGCCACAGCACGGACGCACCGCCGCGAAGAACACGAAGCGTCTTAGAAGGCTTGTCATTCATCCCTATATAAGTCCATGATTCGTATGTCAGCAGTTAGGAGTTCAGACATGGACGTTGATTCTAGATTGAGATAGAAAAAGAGTAAATCATGGCTGTAGCTCTCTATGCGCGGATATCCACTACAAGGCAGGCTGAGAAAGATTTATCTATGCCAGACCAGTTAAAGCAAATGAGAAAGTGGTGCAAATCGAAGGGCTACACAGTTGCCATGGAGTATGTCGAGGCTGGCGCATCCGCTACCGATGACAAACGCCCAGAGTTTCAACAAATGATTGCAGATGCCACTCAAGGCCATTCATTCAAAACACATTGAGCGTTTTAGTATTGCCATGAGGCAGAGGCTGCTGGACAGGAGCTGCGGTCTTGGAAAGGAATATCTGGAGTTGGCCGCATATTGCCAGTCACCACAGGCGGCCATCGGCCAAATTCGCTCATTTTATTGCAGATGATTCTGGATAGAAGGGGCATTTATGCCCTATACCAAATTCACAAAAAGCCTGATACCCCCCAGATTTTGATTGATATTTCTTCTCACATTTAACCAGCTCTTTCAATAACGACAACATTTTCTCCATATTATATGGCTTAGCTAACGAATAGCATAAGTAAGAATCAATAGTTGAATTTAATTCAAGATCGAACATACCCGAAAGAATCACCGCCTTTTGTAGCGGCAATTTCCCCCGAACCTGTTTAACCAGTTCAAGCCCGGTTTTTCCGGGCATCCTGTAATTAGAAATGATAGCTACAGGAGCAACAAACTCAGGCGAATTAAAATATTCAAGATACGATTCTGCCGAATCGAATTGCATGGAATCATAATTTGCGTATTCAATTAGATTTTTTAAAATGTCCAGCATTTCCGGCAAGTCATCAATAATATGAAACATAGTCACTCACCTCCATGTGAGAAACAAAATATTATGCTCGCTACAATTATTATAGACATCATGGCTCCCTCTTGAAAGGGATGACTCACCACCCTTGAGGTACGTGGATTATCCTTACCGGACTTTGCTGATAAGGCAGAGCCATAATCAAGGAGGTGAGTCACCATGAAAAGAATGATTA
>JAJRTX010000332.1 GCA_021545665.1 Zetaproteobacteria bacterium | reverse complement strand
TCCATCGCAGGTGCCATCTTCGTATGCTGGCTTACCCAATACAGCTTGTCCTGATGGCTCTGATGTTGCTGTTGTTCTTCCTGCAACCAGGCAACATAATCCCTGAACTGCATCGGCTCCGGAGGTATAACACCGGTAAACTGCGCGGTATACAAGGCACCCAGGTCTCGCAATAGCACACTCGATGACCAGCCATCGCATGCAATATGATGAACACCCAGAAATAGAATGTGCTCATGCTCTGACAGGCAGAACAGGCATAACCTTATTAACGGGCCATCTTCAAGGTTATAGGCAGTCTCCACTTCCTTGTCTGCCTCGCATTTCAATCTGACCTGCTGTTCCGTAGAACCCATATCTTTCAGATCAATAAAAGGGAGATTCAGTTCGCTTAAGCGCGCACAGTAGCGAGCCCGGCCTTCCGGGGTGATCGTCATCCGTAACGCATCGTGCCGGTTAATCAGAAGCATCAGCGCCTGCTGCAGCTTTCTTACATCCAGTAAGCCGTTTAGCTGCAGTGTATTTGACAAATTATAGGCACATGAAGCGTCATCTCCCAGACAACAGGCCAGCCAAACCTCCATCTGACCATCTGTTAAGGCTTGCTCATACCCCTGATCAGAAATTGAGTCAGACAATGTCTTACCGGTCAGTACGGAAGAGGGTAAAAACTCCACTTGTTGTAGCTCTCGTACACTATCCAGAATAGCCTGTCGAACTGTGTCGAAGTCCTGATCTGAATGTGCTGTCGAGAAAAATGATGAGCGACCCTCTGTAATATGGATACCTTTATCACGTAGATGATAATAAAGCAGGGTGGAATATTCCTGATGACTGGAAAATTTTATATGGAAAAAAGAACTAAATGTTTCGACATGTAATGGAGCCTCCATATCGATAAACGATTGGTTAAGCTCATTGACAAAAGACTGTGTTTTTCGGGTAAGATCCTGCTGTAAACTGACGCCTTGTTCTTGCAGGTGTAACAACACCGCCTTGCATGCCGCCAGGGCAAGCGGATGCCGAACAAAGGTTCCGGCAAACCAGGTCACCCCTGCCTCCGGAACTGAATCATCACCAAACTGCCACATGCCACCATCAAGGGCATCCATATAATGATGACTACCACTGATGATTCCTATGGGTAAACCGCCACCAATAACTTTTCCGTAAGTTGCAATATCCGCTTTTATATCAAATAGCGCCTGTATGCCCCCCGGATGTGAACGAAACCCGGTTATCATTTCATCAAATACCAGCGCAACACCCAGTTCCTGTGTCAGCCCTCTCAGTTCTTTCAGAAAACTGACTGGCCGTGTATCGGGATGGCGGCTCTGGACGGGTTCAACCAGGACAGCGGCAATATCTCCGGCCTGCTCACGTATTACATCCAGTGATTGACTATCGCCATATTTCAGCACGATAACATCTTCAACCATATGAGGAAGAATACCGGGCGCGACAGGTAGTGAACGGGATCCTTCTTTGCTATTCATACGTTTAACCAGAACCTCGTCAAATATACCGTGGTATGACCCGGCAAAAATAACGATCTTGTCTCGTGCAGTCACAGTACGTGCTACGCGAATTGCTGCCAGCACTGCTTCAGATCCCGTATTACAGAACGCCATGCGCTGCATGCCGGTCATTTCACAAAACAGGCTTGCCACTTCACCGGCCAATGGTGTTTGCGGGCCTATCTCATATCCTTTTTGTAACTGCTCCTGCACAGCCTGTGTAACAAATTCAGGGGAATGACCAAACAGATTGACACCAAAACCCATGGCCATATCTATATACTCATTTCCATCAATATCCCACAGTCGAGATTCCTTTGATCGTTCTGCTACAACCGGGTAGACGATTTCTTTCCAGAGCTTGCGAAAGCCGGAAACTGTACGTGCATCAGCCAGCAGCTTCCGGTTTATTTGTGTCAGTTTTCTGGAAACGGGAGTTCGGGCAGTTATTCGCGAGATTAAAGCGGCTAGATGCTCCTGCTGTTGTTCTGTTAGCCCGACAGACTTTTTAGTATTGATTGCCTCCCATGGACCCGTTGTAATTTCAGGCTCATCGGTAGCCATTAATTCATTTGCAGTTACCTTATGGCCTGACGCCGGACTGGAGTCTGTTGACAGGTTCTGCTCGACCGTGTCAGTCACGGGGTCTGTCATATTTTGTTCGATGTAGGCTGTTAATGCACCCAGATTACCCAACTCTTCCATAACCTGGCGAAAGGTAATATTAAGTGAAAAACGTTTTTTTAATCTCAGACTGACCTGGGTGAGCGCCAGTGAATCAAAACCCAGTTCCAGAAAGGTGGCGCCGGATTTTATTTTTCCTGCAGACAACCCACTCAGCTCTACCAGTATTTTTCGTAATTCGTCTTCAACTGTTGGTTCACCCGAATCTAAAAGCATTTGCACATCGGTATTTTTTTGTACCTCGACGCTATCCTGCTGTACTTGCCCGGCTGCTGGATGACGATATCTGGCATCACCCTCTATCCAGTGTCGTGTTCGCTCAAAAGCGTATCCCGGCACAGAAACATGTTTACGTTGCTCATAATGATAGTAGGCATTCCAGTCTATCTGACCACCCGCAGCCCATAACTGCCCAAGTGCCGAGAGCAGACAGGCCTGATCGTCAGTCTTCTCTTTAGGGTGGCGAAAACTGCTTATTACGCTATGTGAATCTTGCCTGAGAGGGTGCTGCCTGACAAAGCTGCACAGGGTCTTGCCAGGGCCCATCTCAATGAAACTGGCGTGATCATTATCCAGCAGAACAGTTAGACCATCATAAAAGAGAACGGCATGGCGCAGATGATTAGACCAGTATGCAGGATCTTGCGCCTGCTCATCACTTATCCATTTACCCGTCAGGTTAGATATAAAGGGTATGGAAGGACGTGCCGGTTTTAATGATAGAACCAGCTTCTCGAACGGATCCAGCACTTCATCCATCATAGCCGAATGAAAGGCATGCGATGTACGCAGCATCTGATTGTCTATTGACTGTTTCTGTAAATCTTCCTGTAAAGCCGCAATGGATAAATCCGGACCAGAGACAACAGTAGCCATATCTGAATTAACGGTGGCAATCGATACATCATCTGCTAATAATCCATCCAGCTCGTCTTCTGGCAGTGATATAGCCAACATTGATCCCTTGGCCTGCTGCTGCATGAGTCGTCCACGTTCCGCTACCAGCTTTAATGCCTGTTCCAGGGTAAACACGCCACTCAGACAGGCTGCTACATATTCGCCTATGCTATGCCCGATCATTGCCTTTGGCTGAATGCCCCATGCCATCCATAGTTGTGATATGGCGTATTCCGTTACAAACAATGGGGGCTGGGTATATTGTGTTTGTTGCAACTGTTCAGCAGCCTGTTGCTCCTGATCTTTTGTGGGAAACATTACTGAACGAATATCACATCCCAGAATATCATTCAGATAGAGTGCGCAGCGATCAATTTGCTCACGATAGAGTGGTTCTGAGTCATATAAGCCTCTGCCCATATTGACGTACTGCGCGCCCTGACCGGAGAACATAAAAATATGCTCCTTACAAGGGGTATCCTTTTCAACAAGAGCGGACCAGTTATCTTGCTCAGACAGATAACTGGTCGACCCGCCTGTATTGGTAACAACGGCATAGCTACGGCAAGGATAAGTCTTGCGATGCTTCTGTAAGGTATAAGCAACGTCAGCGAGGGACTGGCTATTGTGCTGCTGAAGGTGACTGGCCAACTGATGCTGTGCCGTTCTCAGAGATTCTGATGTCTTTGCAGATAGCGGAATCAGCTGCCATGCCCGACTGCCTGAAGATACTCTCGTGTCAGTCCAGTTTTCGAGTATCGCATGGAAATTGGTGCCACCCAGACCAAACGAACTAATCCCTGCATATCGTGTACCCTCCCCCGCCTGCCATGCAGAGATTTTGGCATTTACATAAAAAGGACTATTTTCAAAATCAATTTGCGGGTTGGGCCGTGAATAGTTTAGTGAAGCGGGTATTTCAGCATGCTTGAGCGCCAGAGTAGTCTTGATCAGACCCGCTATGGTTGCACCGGCATCAAGATGGCCAATATTGGTTTTTACTGAACCAATGGGGCAATATGTTTTCCTGTCGGTAAATTCCCGGTATGCCTGTGTCAGTGCTGCAACCTCTATCGGGTCGCCCAGCGCAGTTCCTGTGCCATGTGTTTCGACATACCCTATCTGATCTGCATTAATATCAGCAATCGCCAGAGCATCTCCTATAACTGCAGCCTGCCCCTTCATTCCCGGAGCCGTAAAGCCCACCTTGTCTGAGCCATCGTTATTAATTGCAGTTGACCGAATGACTGCATGAATACTGTCGCCATCTGCAACAGCTTCTTCCAGCCTTTTCAGGACAACGAAACCCATGCCGCTACCGCGCACCATACCTTTTGCATCGGCATCAAACGCACGACAACATCCATCGGGAGACTGTGTGCCTCCATCCTGATACCAGTAACCACTCTGTAATGGCACCTGAATACGACCGCCACCGGCCAGTGCAACATCGCAATCACCTGCCAGCAGACTTTGACAGGCCAGATGTACTGCAACACCTGATGAGGAACAAGCTGCCTGAATATCAATAGCGGGGCCGGTCAGGTTAAGTTTAAAGGCAACGCGGGTGGCTATAAAATCTTTTTCACTGCCGATCATGCTTTGATAATCATCAAAGTTGTTGATCATTTCGGGATTAGCTGAAAAACAATCCAGCATATAGGTATTTCTGGCAATACCACCGAATACACCCGCATGGACGGAATTCTGTCCTGTCACGATACCCGCGTCGTCAAGCGCTGCACTGGCACACTCAAGAAATATACGATGCTGCGGATCCATCATGCCTGCTTCGCGCGGATTATAGCCAAAATATGATGCATCAAAACAGTCCGCATCATCGAGCCACGCACCTGCTTTCACATAATCCGGATCATCAAGCATTACTGAAGACACACCCGCCTTAAGTAATTCGTCTCGCGTGAATTGCTTAATGGCCGATTCACCTGAACGCAGCAGACTCCAGAACTGGTCAACCGACCTGGCACCTGGCAATCTGCACGCCATTCCAATAATGGCTATCTTGTCGCTTAAATCATCCATTTTCCGGTCGTAAGACTCTAATTGTTAATTATTCTGTTTACGCTGACGACGACTGGCAAGCACAGATCGACGCTTTCCGGAAACAACAGCCGTTGTATCAGGACCATCTGGCAGGTCATATCCCAGACAGACGGCCAACTCCCACGTTTGTTTACTCAAAAAATTATCCTTTGTAACACCTTGCCAGCTTTCTGCTACTTTTGGGTTAATTGACTTATGTGTCAGCAGATTTGTGTCGCCCATTGGTATTGAGACCTTATGCAGTCCATCTACCATTTTATTTTTTATATCGCTATACGGGTTAACCAGGCCCTCATCAAAGTTTAGACCCAAAGTCTGGCAAAGTGTTCCCATCACTGTAGACGGATCTTTAACCAGATCTTCAAAGCGAACCCGAAAATATCTTTTTTGGGGCACGTTTCCCAAAAAATCGACTATATTCTGGTGTGTCTTCAACCATACCAGCTCACCCAGTTGTCTGGAAGTAAATGGTTGTTCACGCAAATATAGCACCTGCTCCATGTGATAGCGCTCAAATGATTTAACCATAGCATATGGATGACGAACAAGATGGATATAAAGTGGCTGATCAAAATCAGCCTCCGCCTTTTTCAGCGACAGTATATCCAGTCCATATGAAGGTGATTTGTCAACCAGCATTCTGTCACCCAGCCACCCCTGTAATACACCAAAAAATTCCTGCGTGGTCAGGTTACTATCTTCGTACTCTGACATGATGACTGTTGCCTGATCAGCATCGCAAGACTTTATCTCCATAATCGCGCGTATTGTGCCTTCGCGCCACAACTTGTATTTACCTGAGTAGGCTGTCTTACGTTCCTGCAGGGTATTAAATCCCAGCAACTGCAGCTCTGCTGCTGCGAACAAACCAGGGTGTCCGGCAAGCATGACACGCATCAGCGTTGTACCTGATCGAGGTGGCGCCAGTATAAATATAGCCGGAGGATTCTTGCGATTATTAACACTTGCCTCTATCTGTTCGGGTAAGGCTACGATGCATGTTTCCATACGATATATTTCGCGCAGGCCTATTTTACCCGGCGTATCTGCGGCTCCAGTAGCTGCGTCAGAAACACTCGTTAGCTCACCAAATTTTTCCTGTACGGCTACTGGATAATCCCTTTCCAAGAATTGAGCATATGCTGAAATTGTTGGTGATTCGAAAAGGGTTAACACATAAATGAATTCACCCAGATCCTTCTGTATTTGCCCGATCACTGCGGCGGCCTGTAATGATGTGCCGCCCAGATCAAAAAAACGGTCCTGTATACCAATCTGGTCAATATCCAGTTCAGTCTGCCACAAAACAGAAAGATACTTTTCCAGGGCGGAAGATGCCGCAATGTATGGCCGGTCAAGAACAGGTCTTTCTCTGCCCGGCACAGGCAGTGCCTTACGATCCACCTTACCGCTCACGGTTAACGGTAATTCCTTCATAGCCATGAATACTGAAGGAATCATATGCTCAGGCAGGCTGGCTTCAACAAAATCCCGCATCTCCGCGATAGCGAGCCGCTTCCCCGGATACATGACCAGATAAGCTACCAGCTTCTGATTGCCCGGCTTGTCTTCGCGCACCAGAACAACCGCCTGCTTGACTGACGTATGTTTTTCCAGATGAAGTTCAATTTCACCGGGTTCGGTACGTATTCCTCTGAGCTTCACCTGAAAATCAATACGCCCAATAAATTCAAATGCTCCATCATCCCGCTTACATCCCAGATCGCCTGTTCGGTAAATACGCTGCCCGGAGTCACCAGGACTTTCGATAAAGCACTCACTGGTTAAATCCGGCTTGTTCAGATAGCCACGTGCCACCTGAACACCGCCAATGCAAATTTCTCCCCTTTCACCATCAGCTACCGGTTGTAAGGTTTCATCAAGTATCTGAATATCAGTATTGGCAACAGGCCAGCCAATGGGTATTGGATCTTCTCTCTTCTCCGGCAGGCACTCCCACCAGGTCACGTCTACAGCCGCTTCCGTCGGACCATATAAATTATGCAACCTAACGTTCAACTTGCTGAAAAACCTGTCACGTAAATCAGGCAATAAGGCCTCACCACTACATATCACGTGGCGCAATGACTGGCAGCTGTCAGACAACTCCGGTTCATCAAGAAAGAGCCTTAGCATAGACGGGACAAAGTGGATAATAGTAACGGATTCACGCTCTATCAACCGAGCCATGTAGGCACTGTCCTTGTGACCGTCAGGCCGCGCTATTACCATGCTGGCGCCGGACATAATCGGCCAGAAAAACTCCCAGACCGACACATCAAAACTATAGGGTGGTTTTTGCAAGACCCGATCAGCCGCGCTTCACCGGAAATGCTCCTGCATCCATTGCAGGCGGTTACATATTCCCTGATGGGTGTTCATTACACCTTTGGGTGCGCCTGTCGAACCTGATGTATAAATCACATAAGCAAGATCATCTGGTTCGCTTGTGACAGCTAACATTCCGGTAGATAACTCAATATCCGACCAGTCACGATCTACGCAAATGCGAGCAGGCTCAAAGGAAGACAGATCAGCTTCCAGTGCAGCCTGTGTAAGAATACATACCGGGAGCGCATCCTCCAGCATCAAGGATAATCTTTCTTTCGGGTATTCCGTATCAAGCGGAATATATGCAGCACCCGCCTTTAATACTGCGAGAAGCGCTATGACCATGTCAGGTGCACGATGCATGTATAAAGCAACCAGACTACCCCGGGTAACACCCTGCCCACGCAGGTACATCGACAACCGGGTGGACTGCTTGTTTAGTTCTGCATAAGTAAGACTTGTATCCTCGTAGAGGACCGCGGCCAGATCAGGAGTGCGCTCAGCCTGCTGTTCAAATAAACCGTGTAATAACATGTATTTTATTTACCACTAATTGGGTTTTATGTGTCGTTATGATTATTTATTACTGAACACTGATTAAATTTGATATATTTATATTTATCACTTTTACCCAAATCAACCTGGTCTTGATCATTAGCCTGAAATAGCTATAAACACCGATCAGGATTTAATAGAAAAAATACTCATGGCGAATACCTGCAATATGAGATCATTTTATGTCTCGCTATCTATAGGATTTATCCAGCCATTCCTTAACACGGTCTATCATTAATTTTCGCTGTGATAAAAAAGTATAGGTATGATCTGAATATCTGTATAACTCGACGTCCAGTAGGTCGCCAAAGTCCAAAGAACGAAAGCTGTCCCTTATCTGGTCAGTATAGTTTATTACTGATAATTCAGATGCCGTAAACAAAAACAACATGCGCACATTTCGGCTAATTAATTCTGAATACTCACGCTGCACCGCATCTTTGTCGGGTAACTTCCAGAAATAGCTGTCGTCCGCCTGCATGCTATCCCTTTCCCCATGTTTTCCCGGAAGTACTTTATGGATACATTTTTTTATGAAGCCGGCCCACTTTTCGGCTATAAAAAACTTACGCATTATTTTTTTAGTTTTTTCACGTAATTTCAATATATGAGTATATGTTGTCGGATATGCGTACCCACCCAGAAAAACACAACCAACCACTCGCTTGTCTGCTACTGTAATTCTGTGCGCGTTATCCGCACCGGTACACAGGCCAATAACTATAAATTTTTCTGATTTTTTCTGCTTGCCAAGAAAATCCATTGCCTCCTTGATTTCCCCAATAGCACGCAGCTGATAACTAGGATTGGATTTTCTTGGCAAGCTGTCTCCTATCGCTGACAGGTCAAACCTTAGAACAGTGTAACCCTGGCCAGCTATCTCTCTGGCCATTTCCACTGTCACCCTGTGAGGCCCTACGTGATGGATCAGGCCCGAATTTAGTATTATCACAGTTGGCCGATTTGCTGACTTCCCGCCAGCATCCGATTCAGTTAACACCCCAACCAGTGAATTCCCTTCACCAAAGGTATAAACTTTTTCCATTTTAACCCCCGTTATCCATAAACGCTGCAATACTCTGTAACAGCACAGGTGAGATAAGGGCAAGCTTTAAAGAATCCACATCATGCCAGACGTCTTCACTCGGGATATAGTTGTATTCGACAGATAATTTATTTTCAACCATGGTATCCAGCAAGCTCTTGTACAACGGTTTTTCATCAGAAACCGTCAAACTAATTTTGTCTGCCTGAATTGAACTGGTATGCAGATTGACATCAGAAATAGATTCCAGCACGGCATCGGGAAAAAGGAATCCAAAGTATTCATTACTGGAATGAGACATTGCCTCAACAGGCTGGTTGATCCTGTGTCGGTGTTGCTCCAGCAATGCTCGCTCCATATGCTGCATACTCTGCACGTATACTTTTCCCTCAATTACCGGATCCCATAACACAAGTTTATTTATTTTTGTTTCAGCGGTTGCCAGGGCTGCGAGTACAGCGCCAAATCGAATTCCAATAACCGAGAGCCTGGAAACTGCAGACATGTCTTTTAACTCTGTCAGTGCAGTCATGGTATCCTGTAGCCATTGGGCGACATCCCCTTCACCCGTATTACCGGACGAGTTACCCGAACCAAAATAATCAAACCGCAGAACATGAAAACCCAGCCTGGTCAACATGCCGGTTAACTGAACCAAAACGCGATGCGTGCGTATGTACTCCTCACCAATCGGATAGCAAATCAATATCGCTTCATCACGGTATTGTTGCGATGCGGGGGGATGATATACACCATAAAGCTGCTTATTAGTATCACCAAAAAAAAACGGGTTCATTCTCTGATTAAACTCCTTGTCTCAACTCAAGCCTCACCAGCAAAGACTAAATCCTGTAAAGAACTGCTCTGAAAAATACACTACATACCCGACAGGAGCTGAAACCAAATAAATCTGTGATTTGCAGATAACATAACAGGGATTATTGTATCTACTAGCTGACTGAAGGAAATGATATCACCTGATATTTCATCCAGGCATGTAAAGAATTGGCGAATTTCCTTTATAATACACACGGTTATGATTGTATAAATACGCATTCAAGAATAACACGACCTGAGACAAGCTGTCGAGTTGCCCGTATCGTTGCGCATGGCCTTGATAAACAAGGGATCAT
>JAJRTX010000331.1 GCA_021545665.1 Zetaproteobacteria bacterium | reverse complement strand
AGTATTGATGCACACACAGGCAAGTTAGATTGAATTTTTCCAACGATTCAAATCGCAGAAATCGGTGATATATATTCTTTTAGGAACTTCAGGTTCAGTCACTTGTTCGCAGATGTCTGAACCAGATGAACACTTGCACTAAATCACCATAATTACCTCAATTATATTGAGAGGTAAGCCATGATTCGAGAAGCATCGGCTATGACAGTGCGCAATAATCTGGGTGAGTTATTGAATGAAGTGACTTGTCGTCATGATTCCATCGTGATTCAAAAAAGCGGTAACCCTGTTGCGGCGATTGTTGATATCGCCTTGTTTGAAAAGATTCGATTGATGCAAAATAAGTTTGATGCATTGTGTGATAACATGGCGGCACAAGCCAAGGATGCCCCTGAGGATGTGTTGCAGGATGAACTTCAGGAGGCTCTCACAGCAGTTCGTTCAAACTCATGAAAGTTGTGCTGGCTTATCCGAAAATTCGCAAACGATTAACATGGTCGGATGAAGAAATTGATCATTTTATTGAGTTGCTCCGATTCCGTGCTGAAATTGTCGATATTCAGGGGGTAGATGCGGTTATTCCCCGTGACGAGGACGATGCCCCGGGTTTGGCGGCTTTCATCGCATCGGGTGCGGACTACCTGATCAGTGGCGATCAGGATTTACTGGAATTGCGTAAGGATTATTCTATTGAATCCGCAGTGGAATTTTGTCGCCGCTTGTAACAGCTGATAATCCTAATCTGAATAATAATTGACATATTTCGTCAATACTTACATTGCTGAAGCAACTGCCAGAGGCGTTCGCCGATGGGGCCCATGGGTTCGCCCATGCGGCGGAAGAGGTACATATCTACCTGTAGCGGTTCGAGTTCTTTGCCGGAAAGTTGCAGGAGTTTTCCGTTTTCCAGTTCCTCGGCGACACGGTGGCGCGGCATGCGTCCCCAGGCGGAGCCTGAGAGGATCATGCGCTTTTTCATATCGAAATCATTGACCAGCCATTGCGATGCGCCTTCCAGAACACCGGCACTCTGTTTGGGCTGATTGCGGCTGGTGTCTCGCACCACCACCTGCACATTCGCTTCCAGATCGGCAACGGTGATGGCCGGAAACCGGGTTGCCAGCGGGAAATCAGCGGAGATCACAGCCACCATTTCGGTGGAGGTCAGGCGCACTTCCTCGGTATGATCAACCGGCATGAATCGCTCGGCAATGGCGAAATCGACTTCCTTTTCCAATAATCGCTCCAGCGTGCCGCCCATATTTTCGATTTGCAGGCTCATGCGCGTGGCGGGAGCCGTTTCGAAAATCTGCTTGATCACATCCAGCACCTGCTCCACCGGAGCGATGGCGCTCAGCGCAATTGAAACCTCGGTTTCCTCTCCTTCGGCGAAGTGACGGGCAATACTGGAGAACTCATCGCTGCGAGACAGAATGCTTTTGGCTTTGCCGTAAAGCACCTGACCTTGCGATGTTAGAACCGGACGGTAGGCCTCGCGATTGAACAGCAAAAGGCATAACTCCTGTTCCAGATTCTTGATGGCGATACTGATGGCCGACTGGCTGCGGAATAGCACTTCGGAGGCAGCATGAAAACCACCCTTCTCGACCACGGCGCATAAGGTGCGTAACTGCTCCAACGTCATCAAAAAAAACTAAATGATTCAATTTATTAATCAAGTCTATTATTTATTTATGCTTTTTATAAATCATTTAAAGTCGATAATTTGTCCATCGGAAGCAACGGAGGCAGTCAGTGTTACGCAATTCATCCACATCATACGGGCTCGTATCCATCGCCATGCACTGGCTGATGGCTGTTGTCATCTTCGCCATGTTCGGGCTTGGGCTGTGGATGGTGGAGTTGGGTTATTATGACAGCTGGTATCACGATGCGCCTTATATTCATAAAGCCATCGGCATGCTGCTGCTGTTTGCACTGATCTTCCGCTTTGGCTGGCGGCTAAGCAACAAACGTCCGAATCTGATGGGCGCGGCATGGGAACAGTTTGTAGCACTCGTGGTTCACCGCTTGCACTACCTGTTGCTGTTTGCCATCACCATTACCGGTTATTTAATCCCCACCGCTGAAGGTGTGGGCATTGATGTGTTCGGCTGGTTCACGGTGCCTGCGAGCTATTCCTTCACCAAAACTGAAGCGGATCTGATCGGACAGATTCATCTATATGTGGCATGGGCCGTGATCGGACTGGCTGCGGCCCATGCCGGTGCCGCTTTAAAACACCATTTTATTGATAAAGACATCACGTTACTGCGTATGTTGGGAATATCCCAAAAAAACAAAGGAGAAACGAAATGAAAATGAAACAGCTATTCACAGCACTGATACTGACAATGGCTTTTGCCTTTCCGGCCCAAGCCGCAGAGGACTACGATATTGATATCAAAGACCAGCACGCTTTTATCCAGTTCAAGATCAAACACCTGGGTTACAGCTGGCTGATCGGCAACTTCAATACTTTTAATGGTTCCTTCCACGTTGATGAGGCCAACCCGGCCAACAACAGCATCAATATCGATATTGATGTAGCCAGCCTCGACAGCAATCACGCCCTGCGTGACAAACATCTGCGCGGCGCCGGTTATTTCGATGTCGCCAAATTTCCGAAAGCCAGCTTTATCAGCACCAGTTATGAGGATCTGGGCAATGGCAAGGGCGTGTTGAAAGGCAAGCTCACACTGCGCGGCATTACCAAAGAAGTGACCATAGATGTCAACCAGATTGGCGTCGGCAAAGACCCATGGGGAGGCTACCGGCGCGGTTTTGAAGGCAGCGCAACCTTGCACCTGTCCGATTATAATATGGTCAAAGCAGCCAAACTCGGCCCGCTTGCAGAAAATGTGGAATTGTATTTCTCCTTCGAAGGCGTGCGCAAATAAACCGAATTGGCCGCCCCCCCCCTCCATACATCCCCCGGCCATCCTGTTGGGCCTGTTAAATAAGGAGTATAGCTATGAATGAAGCAGTGATTACAGTTAGAGAACCCGCAGTTCTCGAACCCGGAACCTGTTACCAGTGTGCCTGCGACAAGTCCAGCAATCAACCCTATTGCAACAGCTCGCATGATTTCCTGTGAGTCTATGCAATGACAAATGAGCGTATAAAACGACCATGGGAAGAGCAATACCGGGAGGATAATGTTGAAACCATGCCCTGGTTCTGCCCTGATCTGGATGTCGATGTTGCCGATGCTATTCGCAGGCTGGCTATCACACCCACCACTGCACTGGATCTAGGTACAGGTCCGGGCACACAGGCTATTGAACTGGCCCGGCTTGGATTTACATCTACAGGCACGGACATATCACCTTCGGCTGTTCGTAAGGCGCAACAACGTACAAAAAAAGAAAGTTTAGCAGTCGACTTCGTTTGTGATGATGTGCTGGAAAGCAGACTTGAAGGCAGTTTTGGACTGATCATGGATCGCGGCTGTTTTCATGTGCTTGAACCGGAACAGCAGCAGGATTATCTGATATCTGTGGCAAAGCTGCTGGCTCAGAACGGTTATCTGCTGCTAAAAACATTTCATAAACAGGAAAAAAGTGAAGAAGGCCCGCCGAATCGCTTTGAGGCTAGCGATATTAAGAAGATATTCTCAGGTACTTTTGAATTGATCGAGAGCCACAATTCAGTATTCGAAAGTACTATGGACTGGAACCCGAAAGCGCTGTTTTGCATATTAAAGAAAAAGACAAAGGAGTTAAAATGAATCACAACTTATTTTCCAACATAGAAATGGGTGGCCAGCCATTAAATAACCGCATGGTGATGGCGCCTTTAACGCGCAACCGCGCCCCCGGCGGCATCGCCAATGTGCTCATGGCCGAATATTACAGCCAGCGCGCCACGGCAGGATTGATCATCAGCGAAGGAAGCCAGATTTCTGATTTGGCTGTCGGTTATCCGGCCACGCCGGGTATCTATAACCAGCAGCAGGCCGATGGCTGGAAACAGGTCACCGATGCTGTGCATGCCGGGGGCGGCTCCATCTTTGTCCAGCTGTGGCATTGCGGACGCATCTCCCACCCTGATTTTCATGGCGGTAAATTGCCGGTCGCCCCTTCAGCCATTCAGCCCGCTGGCGAAGCTATCACCTATGAAGGCATGAAGGTTTTTGTCAAACCACGTGCGCTGGAAGTATCCGAAATTCCCGGCATTGTTGAGCAATATCGCCATGCAGCAGTAAAAGGTAATGATGCCGGTTTTGACGGTGTTGAAATTCATGCGGCCAACGGTTATCTGATTGACCAGTTCATTCGCGACGGCAGCAATCAACGCACAGACAACTATGGTGGTTCACTGGAGAATCGTACACGCCTGCTAATGGAGATCGTAGCCGCTGTTGGCAATGAGATCGGCCATCATAAGGTTGGCGTTCGCATCTCTCCGGTTAACGCTTTCAACGACATGTCTGACTCCAATACACAAGCCACATTCAATTATGTAGCCACTGCACTTTCAGGTCTGGGGCTGGCCTATCTGCATGTTGTCGAAGTGGACATGACAGGTGAATCTGCGGCCAACTTCGATAGCCGCCAGCTGCGAGAACGGTTTGACGGACTCTATATTGCCAACGGCGGTTATGATCATGCCCGTGCTTCGGAGGCTATTCATTCCGGCGCTGCCGATCTGATCGCTTTCGGCGTACCGTTCCTGGCCAATCCGGATCTTCCACAGCGCTTCCGCATCAATGCACTACTGAATAAAGCCGATATGGCCACTTTTTACGGCGGAGATGGACACGGTTACACCGATTACCCGGCACTGGAAACAAGCTGATGGGCATGCTGATTGATGGCGTTTGGGAAAGTGACGATGGCCGTTGGGCTTCGAAAGATGGTCGTTTTCATCGCGCCAAGTCAAAATTCCATTGTAAATTCGGACAGGGTGGCTTTCCTGCCGAAAAAGACCGTTATCATCTCTATGTGTCGCTGGCCTGCCCGTGGGCGCATCGCTCATTAATCTTTCGCAAACTGAAAGAGCTGGAAGCCATCATTCCGGTCACCATCGTACAGCCACATATGCTGGAGATGGGCTGGCAATTCGCTGAACCGGAACCGCTATACGGATTCAACCACGTTTTTCAGCTCTATAATAAGGCCGATCCCGCTTACACGGGGCGGGTAACTGTGCCGATCCTTTGGGACAGGCAACAGCAAAGCATCGTTTGCAACGAATCGGCTGAGATTATCCGAATCTTCAACTCAGCCTTTAATGAACTGACCTGCAACACAGATGACTATTATCCCGAAGCTTTGCGTGCAGAAATTGATGAGATCAATGCCTTTGTTTATGCCAACATCAACAACGGCGTCTATAAATGCGGATTTGCTACAACACAAGAGCCATATGAAGAGGCCTTCGATAATCTGTTCTCAGCACTCGATACGGTGGATGCAAGGTTATCCACCCAGCGTTATCTGGTCGGCAATCAAATCACCGAAGCTGACTGGCGACTGTTCACAACCCTGATCCGATTCGATGCTGTGTATGTCGGCCACTTCAAATGCAACCGCAACCAGATAACCGATATGCCAAATCTATCGAACTACCTGCGCGATCTGTATCAACAGCCGGGCGTGCCTGAAACGGTGAATTTCGAACACATCAAAAACCATTACTACTATAGCCACGAGTCGATCAACCCGACCCGCATTGTACCCAAAGGCCCTGAGCAGAATTTCAGTACCCCGCATGACCGCAGGAGATTTTCAGCATGAGCAATCCCATCATTGCAGACAACAAACCAGCCAGGGTAAATCTCTCCAAAGGGCAGGAATACCATTTCTGCACCTGTGGCAGATCAAAAAGCCAGCCATTTTGTGATGGTTCACATATCGGCACATCGTTTACCCCGCGAGTCATTGTTTCTGACGAGGAACAGGAAGCCTGGTTGTGCGCTTGCAAGCACACGCATAACGCACCTTTTTGTGATGGCTCGCATAAACAGTTTTCTGATAAACAGGTTGGCAAGGAAGGCCCCGGCGTAAAAGCAAAAGACAGCGGCTTGCCGACTGCCGTACCTACTCCGGAAGAACCAACGGTGGCATTGATTCACCAACTCGCCAGAGAAGGCTTATCAAAACTCGGACATCATGGCCCGATGACATCCATGGGCGTTCCTCGCCATCAACTGCCGCATTGGGATGATCTGCAAATCATGACCGCTCAAATGGCAAGCAAACCACTGTTGGAAGATCAGAGCGTTGGCAGTGAATTAATTATCGGGCCGGAAGCCAAAAAACCACTGATATTAACACACCCCCTGTTTGTATCGGACATGAGTTTCGGTTCCCTGTCCGAGGAGGCCAAGGTGGCGCTGGCCAGAGGTGCAGAGCTGGCTGGAACAGGTATTTGTTCCGGTGAAGGTGGTATGTTGCCTGAAGAGCAGGCAGAAAATTCCCGCTATTTTTATGAACTGGCCAGCGCTCAGTTTGGTTTTCATGAGCATCTGCTTAAAAAGGTTCAGGCTTTTCATTTTAAAGGCGGGCAAGGCGCTAAAACGGGTACTGGTGGGCATCTTCCCGGCAATAAAAACAGGGGTAAAATCTCACAGGTCAGGAACATCCCCGCAGGGGAGCCCGCTGTTTCTCCACCAACATTCAGGGATCTCACATCAACATCGGATTTCAGACGCTTTGCTGATCGAGTCAGAGAAGTAAGCGGTGGCATTCCAGTGGGATTCAAATTAAGCGCCAACCACATTGAACGTGATATCCAGTTCGCTCTGGATGCCAGTGCTGATTACATCATATTGGATGGCCGCGGTGGCGGCACAGGTGCTGCACCCGAAATTTTCAGAGACCATATCAGCGTCCCAACCATTCCAGCATTGGCCAGAGCCCGTCGACATCTGGACAAGCAGAACGCAAGTGGCCGAGTCACCCTGATTATTACGGGTGGCTTGCGTATGCCGATTGATTTTGTGAAGGCATTGGCTTTGGGCGCAGATGGCGTTGCAATTGCAAACAGCGCCATGCAGGCCATCGGATGTATTGCGGCCAGAATGTGTCATACCAACAACTGCCCGGCAGGTATTGCAACTCAGAAACCTGAATTGCGACGTCGACTGGATATAGAAAAATCCGCACTACAGCTACAAAACTTCTTTGATGCCTCTGTGGAACTGATGCAGGTCATGGCTCGTGCCTGTGGTCATGATCATTTGAATAAATTTGTGAAAAATGACCTTGCTACATGGCATTATGACATATCGCGCTTGTCAGGGATTAAATATTCAGGTTTTGAAGATTCATAAAGTATAACCGACCAATGTCAGAACAGAGAGGTTCGCCATGAGCATCACCATTCATCCTGCAATTACCGTGCCCGAAGGCGATGGCGTCACCGTCAAACGGCTGATGCCGGTACATGGCATGCAACACTACGACCCGTTCGTATTGTGGGATCATTTTGACATCAGCAGTGGTGGTTTTCCCGATCACCCACATCGTGGTTTTGAAGCTATCACCTATATTTTTGCCGGTGCTATGAACCATGCTGACAATCTCGGCAACAAAGGCATGGTTCAGGCCGGAGGAGCGCAAAGATTTACGGCGGGACGGGGTATTGTACATTCCGAATTCCCTGACGGGCATGCGGCAGGCATTCAATTGTGGATCAATCTGCCGCAGCGACTGAAACGAATTAATGCTGATTATCAGCAGTTACAGGCTGATAAAATTCCTGAATCAAATATTAATGGTGTCCATATTCGTACCATTGTTGGTCAAAAAGAAGCCATCACACTGCATACGAAGGTGGAATATCTGGATATCAAACTGGATGCGGGCAGTCGAATAAAACGCAAAATTGCTGCAAAACACCGTGGTCTGATCTATGCTGTGCATGGTCAGGCCAGCATCAATGCGATACCGCTCGGCAGTGGTCAGGCTGTCAGTATTGAGGATGAGATATCAGCTCAGATTGAAAGCGATGAGGGCGCACAACTCATGTGGTGTTTCGGCCTGCCGCATGAGGAGCCGATTTATCAACATGGCCCATATGTTGATTGATCCGGAAAGGAGAGGGCATGAGTAAGAAACAAACATCTGAAGGAAAAGATATTACCGTTCACTTTGATGCGCGGCGCTGCATTCACAGCGGCAACTGCGTGCGCGGATTGCCCGAGGTGTTCCGCGCCGGTGTCAAAGGACCATGGATTTTCCCCGATCAGGCCGAAGCGGATGCACTGGCGGCATTGATTGAGACCTGCCCTTCCGGTGCCCTCACATTCGATCTGAAGAACGGCCTGGCTGAGAAAAAACCGGCCTGGAACACAATTACGGTTGAAGTAAATGGCCCCGTTTCCGTGGTCGCAGATTTCACGCTTAATGATGAAGAACAGGATTCTTATCGTGCTACTCTTTGCCGCTGCGGCGCTTCACAAAACAAACCCTGGTGCGATGGCGCCCATAAGCAAACTGGTTTCGAAGATGCCGGGGACGTACCGGTATTCAATCCGGATGCTGAACTTGCCAGCGGCAAACTAAACATCAAAACCATAAAAAACGGGCCGCTACTTCTGGAGGGGCCGCACCAGATATGCAAAGCTGGCGGAGAAACAGCAAGAATCGACAATAATATTGCCCTCTGCCGTTGCGGCGCTTCAAAAAACAAACCGTATTGTGATGGCAGTCATGCTGCAATTGATTTCCAGGCGGACTAATGCCTATTTACGAATATAACTGTGATGATTGCGGAAGCCGCTTTGAAACACTGGTCCGGCGCAGTGATGACGCGGTAAATTGCATACTTTGCGGCAGCAGCCATCTGCAAAAACTGATTTCTGCTTATGCCATCAGTTCAGGTAGCCCGGATACGCCATGTGGCACAACTCCCTGTTCACCCGCCCCGGCCTGCAGCGGTGGTATTTGCCCATCATTCAAATGAACTCACAGTGGAATAGCCTCTTATATGCCAATTCTTTTGTGAAAACTCCCTATGCAATATAATTCACTGGGCAGAACCGATTTACGGGTCAGTAAAATATGTCTGGGCACAATGACATGGGGTGAACAGAACACGCAGGCCGAAGCTTTTTGGCAAATGGATTATGCTCTGGCTGAAGGTGTTAATTTTTTCGATACCGCCGAGCTCTATGCCATCCCACCCAAAACAGAAACCTATGGAAGAACTGAAACCATCATCGGCAACTGGCTGCAACAGACAGGAAACCGGGAGAAAATCATTCTTACCAGCAAAGTCTGCGGCCCGACCGCATGGGTTCCCCATATAAGAAATGGTGAAGCACTGCTGGATAGAAAGAATATCATCACAGCCTGCGAACATTCACTGCGCCGCCTGCAAACAGACCATATCGACCTTTATCAAACCCACTGGCCGGATCGCAACACCAATTACTTCGGCAAGCTCGGTTATCAACACCAGGCACATGATGAGAGCACGCCAATTGAAGAAACACTGGCAGCACTGGATGATCTGGTGAAGGCGGGCAAAGTAAGGCACATTGGCATCTCCAATGAAACGCCCTGGGGTTTGATGCAATATCTCAAAGCTGCCGAGACTTCAGGCATGTCCAGAATCTGCTCGATTCAGAATCCATACAATCTGCTCAATCGGAGTTTTGAAGTGGGTCTGGCTGAAATCGCCTGTCGCGAGCAGATTGGGCTGCTGGCTTATTCACCTCTGGCCTTTGCTGTATTATCGGGTAAATACCTGAATGGATTGAGACCATCCGGCTCCAGACTGGCACTGTTTGAACACTATACGCGTTACTCCAATGATCAGGCTGAGAAGGCAACGGCAGCTTATGTCAATCTGGCCAGAGAATACGCTCTTGATCCGGCGCAAATGGCGCTGGCATTTATCCAACATCAACCTTTTGTCACATCAGCAATCATCGGAGCAACAAACGAGAATCAATTATCATCCAATATTGCCAGCATTGAGTTAGAATTATCAGATGAGTGCATTTCAGGCATTGAAGATATTCACCGGAGCCAGCCAAACCCATGCCCGTAACAGGGTTTAAAATGCACGACAGCCTGTGCATTTATTGTCGACTACGGCATAATTCGTCTAATATGAACAGGAATCACACTTTACCCATGCTTGTCTTATTTCTGGCTGTCATGCTCTCTGCCTGTGCCACTACGCAAAATAACAATGATCCGATTCAATCTGCCAACCGGGTTACAGACAAAATCAACGACAATATTGACCGGGCGACAATCAAACCTCTGGCACGGGGCTACACCACCGCAATACCAAAACCTGTACGCACGGCAGTTTCTAATTTTTATGAAAATGCCACTGCCGGGAATACTATTCTGAATGATTTCCTGCAGGGTAAGGGACAGCAGGGTTCCGAAGATCTTATCCGCTTTTTGATTAACACCATTCTCGGTGTTGGTGGACTGGTAGATGTCGCCTCACCGATGGGCTTTGCAAAACATGAAGAAGATTTCGGCCAAACATTGGCAGTATGGGGATTTTCTCAGGGCGCATATATCATTTATCCGCTGATGGGACCGAACTCGGTTCGCCAGACACCTGATTTTCTGGTTTCTACAGCCACTGACCCACTGTTCTGGGCCTCACTTGTCGTGGCACCATATATCACCATTCCAGTAGCAGCGCTCAAATATGTTGATAAGCGTGCCCGTCTACTGGAAGCATCAGACATGCGCGACGAACTGGCTCTTGATCCCTATGTATTTACGCGTGAAGCCTATGTGCAGAACCGCACTTACCGAATTTATGATGGTAATCCACCAGCATTGGAAAATAACGACGATGACTGGGAAGAAGACGATTTCGATGCCAAAGATGATGAAACTGAAGAAGTACCTCTGAAACCCAGGATTCGTCTGGAAGATCCCCCCCCTGCAGGCACTATGCCGGATCAGCCAACCATGCCTGTTGCGGATGCAAAAACTGAGCCGCAGCAATCTCCGGATGAAATGAAGCAAGTCGAAGTCAATAACGACTCTTCCGCTCAGCCAGAGTTGCAGAAAAAAGTGTATGTGATTTATCTGTCATCACATTATTCTGAAGTTGAAGCAGCCGCAGAACAGGGTCGAATTTCAAAACTGGGGGTCAAGAGTGAAATTTATCAGGTCACCATAAAAAATCGAATCTGGTATCGACTGCGTGGTGGTCGATATAACAGTAAAGCCGAGGCAAACACTCATCTTGATGAACTCAAAGCCCGCACTGGCCTGACTGGGGCATGGATAAGCATAAGCAACAAATAAGTGGAAGGTATCAGATAGTAAAGAGAAATCAGCCCAACAAGGAGCCTGTCAGATTCTACTGGAACGATGTCTTAACAGATGATCCGCCAGCACCAGTGCCAGCATCGCTTCAGCAATAGGGACTGCACGAATGCCCACACAGGGATCATGGCGCCCCTTGGTCACAATGTCGGTTTCATTACCATGGATGTCGACAGTAAGTCTCGGTTTTAAAATGGATGATGTCGGTTTGAGTGCAAGACGGGCTCGAATGGTATCACCGTTGGAAATGCCACCAAGTATGCCACCAGCATGATTACTCTGGAAACCATCGGCACGAATAGCATCACCAAACTCAGATCCTCTGGCCTCAATACAGGAAAAACCATCTCCAATCTCTACGCCCTTCACTGCTGGAATACTCATCAATGACTTGGCAATATCGGCATCGAGACGATCAAACACGGGTTCACCCAGACCGGGAATAGTCCCATGAGCCTCAACACTCACACTGGCACCAATTGAATCGCCCTGTTTACGCAAAGCATCCATAAAATCTGCCATCTTCTGCGCCGCACCGGCATCCGGACAGAAGAACGGATTGTTATGAATTTCATCTGCATCGAAATAATCAGCACCCACCTTCACCGGGCCAATCTGATCAACCCAGCCAATTACTGAAATACCGTCCTCAAACAGCATTTTTTTTGCCACCGCTCCGGCTGCAACGCGTACTGCTGTTTCTCGCGCTGAAGAACGGCCCCCACCACGATAATCACGCAGGCCGTATTTTTCAAAATAGGTAATGTCTGCATGGCCAGGTCGGAACTTATCTTTGATATCAGTATAATCTTTGCTACGCTGATCCGTATTGCGAATCAATAAACCTATCGGACAACCGGTTGTTCTCCCTTCAAATACACCTGAAAGAATTTCAACCTCATCAGCTTCGTGCCTCTGGGTGGTATATCTGGACTGGCCCGGCTTGCGACGATCCAGATCTGGCTGGATATCTGCTTCACATAGTTCAACGCCAGCAGGACAGCCTTCAACAATGGCAACCAAGGCAGCGCCATGAGACTCGCCTGCTGTAGAAAAGCGAAATATTTGTCCGAAAGATGAACCAGACACTATAGTCCCCTGGCCAGAGACATGTCATTATCTACAAAGCGTTCCTTGACCTGACTCCATGGAGCAACTCTGATGGCGTACAAATTTACAAGATAGTACACGCTTTATTCGATACCCGGATCGCCTGCACCAACATGGAATCCGGCATCAACATAGTGCACTTCACCCGAGACCCCTGATGACAAATCAGATAGCAGATAGGCACAGGTGTTACCAACTTCATCCTGTGAAACATTACGCCTGAGCATCGCTCCACGCGCACTTTTTTCCATCAACTTCTTAAAATCCCCAACTGCGGAGGCTGCCAGAGTTCGAATTGGCCCTGAAGACAGGGCATTTACCCGGATTCCAACCGTTCCAAGGTCCTGCGCCAGATAGCGTGTAGATGACTCAAGCGCAGCTTTGGCCACCCCCATAACACCATAACCGGGAATCGCTCGCTCAGCTCCCAGATAGGTCATTGTTACCATGCTTCCACCATCTCTCATCAGTGGTGCCGCACGCTGTGCGCAGGCAATAAATGAATATGCAGAAACATCCAGAGCAAGATGAAAATCTTCCCGCGAAGTGGTAGAAAAAGGTTCACGCAGGGATTCCTTATTGGCAAATGCAATCGAATGAACGATAAAATCCAGTCCTCCCCATTGCTCTTTCACCTTGCTGAAAAAAGCATCAATACTGGCATTATCAGTAACATCCATCGGCTCAATGATCTCAGCACTTACGCTTTCAGCCAGAGGTCGAACCCGCTTTTCCATCATCTCACCGAGATAATTCATACCCAGCATCGCACCTTCACGCTTAGCCGCCTTGGCTACACCCCAAGCAATGGATCTGTCATTAGCCACGCCAAGAATCAAACCTTTTTTCCCTTCCAGAATACCCACAGAGAACTCCTTTTTTGTTATACGCAATAATATCACCAGCTTATGAAAAGCGCACGTAAATGGCACTTTTATTCATGACTGCTCCATTTCTAATGCCAGTTATCGCGCCGTGCAATTGCCATACTACCCTCATTCCACACAGCTTATGATCGCCACCAGCTCAAATAGTAGCTGATGGCGCCGAAAATTCTATCGTATCCATTTCTGAATCTGAATAGCCAAAATAATGGCCAACTTCATGAACCAACACACGTCTTATACAGTGATCTATGCTTTCACTGGTTTCTGCACAGGTAGCAAGAATCGGTTTTCGATACAAATGAATCATATCCGGTAAAACTCCGGAAGACATAGTTTCCCGTTCAGTCACTGGCCTGCCTTCATATGAACCAAGAAGCTCAAAAGGTGACAGTATATGCATTTCATGCAGGGTCTCGGTGGTGGGAAAGTCTTCAGTGACTATGACCACATTTTCCATTGCAAGGCGGAATTCCTCAGGTAAATCATTCAGAATCTGTTCAGTGACGGTGTTAAACTCTTCAATATTCATACTGATATACCAGCCGACACAATTGATATTGCACATCATTCCTAGTATTGACATTCATGGGTTAATCATACTGCCAAAACCCTCTCGGAAACTAATGTATTGTAGCTCAGGTAACAATTCTTCATGCAGCAAACGGTTTGAAATTCTCTTATTATCGCTAAAAAAAGCCAGTGCCGCAGCAGACAACTGAACATCACCTTCTTCCGGCGTCAATTTCACTGGTTCAGGAGCTCCGATAATCCGGGCCAGTTCGCTTACATACTCAATATGTGGCAAGGGATCATCATCCGTCAAATTCATAATTCGCCCTGCCCTCGGCTTGTCCATTGCTGCCAGCAGCGCCGTCACAATATCATCAACATGAATACGATTGGAAAAATGTGGTGGTTTCCATTCCACAACCTTATATTGCCCTGCTTTCAGACGCGCAATGATGTTTCTGCTCGGCCCATAAATGCCGGCAAGACGAAACACCTCGACAGGCAGGCTGGAATTCAGCCATGCATCCTCAGCGGCCAAACGCTGTTCACCCCTGAGGCTGCCCGGTTTGCATAGCCACGATTCATCCACCCAGGCACCACCGGCATCACCATAAACTCCAGTCGAAGAAAGATAACCTACCCATTTTACTTGCTGTAACCTATGCGCCAGTTTAGGTACCCAGTCCACTTGTCCTGCCCGGAGATTCTGCCCTGAACGCTCAAGCGGAATTGAATCAAGAACAGTATCGCAAGAAGCGAGCATTTCACTGGACAACATATCCGGAGAATCAGCAAGCACCGCTTTAATTCCCAGAGCCTCAAGCTCCTTTGCCCGCTGCTCACAACGCGTGCTACCCACCACACTGGCACCTCTGGCAAGGCAGGCTTTAGCTACATTTTCACCCACATAACCACAACCCAGAATCAATATACTCTTCATAGCCATAATCCTTACGATTTATAAGTTTATTGTCATTATTTATTCAATCACCATAAATAAAGCAGCAATGAATACTTGCTGTTAATTTATAGTATCAAGAGCCAATTGCAAACTGGGTGGATGAGCGGAGATCCCGTTTCTAGTCCATTTCCGGGATGGAATAAGGGACATGGTACTGCCAACTGCCAACCCGGACAAAAAGGCCGCAAGCCGTTTAGAAGGGCTTCAGGCCGCCCGCAAGGTAAGGGGCAATGCCCCGAATCAAACAGGCCGGAGTGGGGAAGTCGATCTCCGCCCGAGAGTTTTGCAATTGGCTCTCAAGTTTCCTTATATAATAAAACTCCCACTGATATTGGACACAACAGGCAAACATAACTTGCAACATGAGCATTGCATCCTTACTATGCCGCGCCTCCACATATTAATAATAGATACGTGGAAATAAATACCTTGCTCCGGACGCGCTTATACGTACCGGGGCGTACGACCTACGTACACCAAGAGGAGCGCCGTGTATTACGAAACTATTTTTATCGTTAATCCTGATATCTCTCAGGAAAACACCGAAAAGCTGACAGATGATCTGGTCGCTAAAGTGGAGAAAGTCGGTGGCCGCATAGTCAAACGCGAAAATTGGGGTTCCCGTCCATTAGCCTATTCCATAGCTAACCGCAAACGTGGTAATTATATCCTACTTGTCACCGATGGAGAACCTGAAGCACTTCGGACGCTGGAACGTGCCATCAGTCTGGAAGAGCGCGTTATTCGAACACTAACAACCAGACTGACTGAACTTTCAGATAAACCTTCCCCACTGATGCGCCGGGTCAGACCTGCCAAAACAGAAGAATCGACTGAAAAAACAGCAGAATCCTCTGTAGAAACTAATACAGATGAGACTGGAACTGTGGCAGCTAATGAAACGGCAACGGCTGATGTCCCTCCGGAAAAGGCTACGGAAACAGATGGAGCCACAGCAAGCACCTGAATTTAACCGCGTCCGCATATCGGGCCGGTTGCAAAATGTGCGCCAACGCTGGACTCCGGATGGTGGTCTTGCTCTGATCGCAGAATTGGCTACTACACGACCCAAACTTGGCCCGGTTGCTGCAAGGATTCAGAATGAACAGCCCATGCCATTACGAGCTGAAGGTAAAACTGCCAAAGCGCTTCTGGCACTGGAAAATCAACACCTGATGTTGGAAGGCTGCCTGCGACGAAGATATTACAGCAGAGATGGCAAACCATGCTGGGGACAGGTTGAAGTGTGGGTAGATACATGCAACCAGCTGGAGCCCGCATCCGAATAACAGACTGTTTTATATGAGAGATTGAGGAGAAAAAAATGAGTGAAGAGAAAACAACAACGGCTGCTGCACCAGTTCAACAACGCCCTTCAGGTGACCGTCCGCAACGCCCTTCAGGTGACCGTCCGCAACGCCCTTCAGGTGACCGTCCGCAACGTCCTTCAGGTGACCGTCCACAACGTCCGGCAGGTGGTCAACGCCGTAGTGGTGGCGGACGCTTTCAACGTCGCCGTAAATTTTGTAAATTCTGTGCAGACAAGAGTCTTAATATCGACCATAAAGACCCGGATATACTGCGTAGTTTTGTGACAGAACGTTATAAAATATTACCTTCACGCGTGACAGGAACCTGTGCAACCCACCAACGCCGTCTGACTACAGCAATCAAGCGAGCCCGAGTGCTGGCTTTATTGGCATTTACGCCGCTACACCACGATTAAGTGCAAAACGGTAAAGAGACGGGGTTATTTATTTGCCTGTCACAGTAACTGATTTATGCGGGCTGATTCGGCATTCACCATATTCGATTGAATATAAAGTGGACCGCCATGACAAATGAAGTAAAGCAGCCAGCTATGATGCCAGCAGCCGTTGCATTTGTTCTGGCACACCAACTGTCTTGTGCAACACTGATGGTATTAATGTTAATGGCGGCATTCTGGCTCCCTGCTTTGCTACAAGGGCTGCCAGGCATGCTGATCATGCTGGCATCAACATTTGGCCTCGGACTGCATATACTTGTGCCGGGACTGGTTGCGCTGATTACTTTTGGCGGGGGAATAACCTTTACCGTACAGGTTGCAGCCATAGCCAGCTTGGGAATCACAGTGCTGACTGGTTTTACCATACTGCCAGGACTGATTGTACTGACAGTATACGGGTTATTGCCCATGCTGGCCGCTATGGCTGAAATGCGTGCCGACGGTATGCGCCGAAGTGCCCAGTATCTGGCATTTACACTGGGTGGAGTGGTACTGATCAGTATAATGGCTGGAGCTTCCATTCAGGATATGGGGCTTCGTGAATTTATTACATCATCATTGGCACCGGTTTTTGATGGTTTACTCACACAAATGCCGGTTAATGATCCTGAGGCTGCTTTAGTGATTGAGCAGGTACGGCAGATGACTATAGATTTTTTCCCTGGCATAGTCGCGCTGGGACTATGGTTTGTCTGGTGGGGCGATATAGTGTTTGCACGTAATATCGCCGTGAAATATGGTTTTTATCAAGGTAGTAAAAGTGATTTACTGAAATTACGCTTCGGCAAATCACTGGCCTATACTTTTATAGGCCTGCTTACGCTGATTAATCTGGGTGCTGGTGATATACAATATATTGCTATCAATGCAGCCATCCTGCTGGGTGGTTTGCTGGGGACTCAGGGCATTGCCGTCAGCCATAGCTGGTTGAGAGCAAAAGGTTTGATCCTGGGGATCAACCTGATGTATTTGATGTTGTTCATCTGGTCTGCAATGATTATTCCGTTTGTGATCATTGGCCTGCTGGATATATGGTTTGATTATCGCCGGAGAATTCCGGAAGTTGGAGGATAAAATGCAATTGATTCTATTGGAACGCGTGGAAGGTTTGGGCAATGTAGGTGATGAAGTCTCTGTTCGCTCGGGTTATGGGCGCAACTTTCTCATTCCACAAGGCAAGGCTTCACTGGCCAATGAAGGCAACCGCAAGGTGTTCGAACGCCAGCGAGTTCAGCTTGAGGCCAGGCAGATGGATGCACTGAGCATAGCCCAGACAGAGGCTGCGAAATTAACCGAACTGACGCTTGAAGTAATACGCGCTACTTCGGACGGCAAACATCTGTATGGCTCAGTCGGCACCCATGAGCTGGCTGACCTATTGAATGAAAATGGCCAGGCTATTGCGCGCCGAAATATTCTACTTGATAGCCAGATCAAGACAGTGGGCGAGCATAATTTCCGCGTGCGTCTGCACCCGGATGTGACTGCTGATCTTAGCATCAAGGTTGAATCAGAAAGCAATTGAGTAACTCTCAGTGAGTCAGGCCATTCCCCTGCGCACTGATACGCTCAGAGAGCGTATTCCGCCACATGCATATGATGCAGAGCGGGCAGTGCTGGGGGGAATCATGCTTGACCCTGAGGCTCTCGAACGACTGGAAGGCTCGTTGCATCCTGAGCACTTCTATGTCGAAGCCAATGCCAGGGTGTTTTATGTAATTCAGGAACTTGCCGGACGTGGTCAGCCAGTTGATGCGCTGACCATCAAGGATCAGCTCGAACGCCGCGATGATCTTACCGCTTGCGGTGGTGAAGCCTATCTGGCTGATCTGGTCAGTGCAGTACCCACTTCGGCCAACGTCAGGCATTATGCCGACATTGTACGCGAACGCTCAGTGCTACGTGAACTGCTTGGCGTATGTAGTATAGTTTCTCGTGATGTTTATGAAGAAACAGCACGCGAAGTCAATGAGCATCTTGACCTGGCCGAAAAGAATATTCTCTCAGTAGCCGAGAACTACAACCGCTCGCGTCCAACATTTAAGAAGATGAGCGACCTGATGCTGGAAAGCTATCAGGAACTGGAAGCACGATATGCCGAGAAAAAAGTTATTACCGGCATCCCCACAGGCTTTGAACACCTTGATGTGCTGACTTCAGGTATGCAACGCGGCGATCTGGTTATTATTGCCGGTCGACCCAGCATGGGTAAAACCGCCTTTGCCATGAATCTGTCACAGAATGCTTCCATGCGCAGCGATGATGTGGGTGTGGTTGCCATTTTTTCACTGGAAATGTCCAGCCAGCAGATTGCCATGCGTATGCTGGCCAGCGAAGCACGTGTGGACATGCAACATCTGCGCACTGGTCGCTTTTCCGCAGAGGACTGGCGCAAACTGGCCGCAGCCAGTGGCTCTTTGGCTGAATCAGCCATTCATGTGGATGACACGCCAGCTATTTCCGTACTCGAACTGCGTTCCAAATGCCGCCGCCTCAAACGCGAAGCCAAACATCTTGATCTGGTGGTCATCGACTATCTGCAACTGATGTCTGGACGCACAGATTCCGACAACAGAGCACAGGAACTCAGTGAGATCACTCGCTCACTCAAAGGTCTGGCCAAGGAACTGAATGTTCCGGTGATCGCCCTCTCCCAGCTTAACCGCTCACTGGAAGCACGTGCCGACAAACGCCCCATGATGGCCGACCTGCGCGAATCAGGTGCTATCGAACAAGATGCCGATATCATCATGTTCATCTACCGCGATGAGGTTTATAACAAAAAGCCGGAAAATGAGGGCTTAGCGGAAATTATCGTTGCCAAACAAAGAAACGGCCCTATCGGCAACATCAAGCTGACTTTCATCAGCCGCTACACCCGCTTCGAAAATCACGCCTCCGGCTTCGATGACTAATTTGATCCAAAGGATACTCTGAATAAACATTCACAAGAGTGAAAGTTCAATCATGTAGTATCCTGAATCCTCGTTAAGAGTGATTTCATAACTTAATGAATCGACTCGCAATCTCGGTCTTATAAATCATTGCCAAAGCTATGTAGAGTAAAGAAGCCTGATACAGGTTAAATCTTTTCGAAGAAGATCTATCTAATAGTAGTTTAGACTACAGGTATAGATATTTTCATATGCGAAACAAACAAAAGTCATCCTGATATTTCATATACTGTCAGACTATGATTCCCCGGATTCAGTCATCCCTACCCAAATATTTACTTACATGATGATGGCCGTAGCGGGAATAGCCCCATAAACCCACGACAGCAGCAATAGATAATATAATGATAAGTCCGGTGATGCCGAATCGGTGCAAGATAGCCATACCAGCTACGCCAAGCAGATGACCAATAGTATAAATAACAAGAGCCCAGGTTATACAATTGATGATTTGCAGAAAGGCAAAACGGCTGAAACTGACAGTCGAACAACCGAATAAAATTGCGGCCACAAGGCGCGTACCATAAAGATACTGGAAAATAAAAATGGACCAGTGAGCATAGCGATCCAGTACTATATTGGCTTTGGTATAATGCCGTTTCAAAAAAGGAATACCGTTGATAATAGCCATGCCTCGCCAGTGACCCAGAGCAAAGAAAACCAAATGGCCGACATAGGCACCGATTGCTGCTACCACGATCACTTTCCACGGCTCCAACATCCCTGCAGAAGCCAGTGCTGCAGCTGCGATGAAGACAGTCTCCCCTTCAATAAATGTCCATATAAATACAGCCCAGTAACCATACTGCTCAATGAACTGCTGTGCCCATTCCATATTCAGCTGTAAGGCGTGACGGGTGAGAGACGAGAACTCATTGCAGGCGAACGGGAATACCCTGAGCAGCCAGATATTCCTTCGTTTCACGAATGGTGTATGTGCCAAAATGGAAAATTGAAGCGGCCAACACGGCATCAGCCTTGCCTTCACTCAAGCCTTCAGCCAGATGGACCAATGTGCCCACGCCGCCTGAGGCCACAACATTGGCAGTAATTGCATCGGACACAGCGCGGGTCAGCGGGATATCATAACCATTTTTTGTGCCATCGGCATCCATGCTGGTCAGCAGTATCTCACCCGCCCCGTAATCGGACATCCGCCTGGCCCAGTCCACCGCATTAATACCGGTCGGCTTACGACCACCGTGGGTAAAACACTCCCAGTGATCACCAACGCTCTTGGCATCGATCGCCACAACGATAGTCGATGAGCCAAATCGTTTGGCTGCCTCCTGTACCAGTTCAGGGTTGAAAATTGCAGCGGTATTGATTGAAACTTTATCAGCACCTGCATGCAGCAGGTTCTCAATATCAGCAACCGCCTTGACGCCGCCACCGACGGTGAGCGGCATAAATACATGTTCAGCCACCTCAGTGACCATATGATACAGTGTATCGCGGCTCTCGTGACTGGCCCGGATATCCAGAAAAGTCAGTTCATCCGCACCCTGTTCATCATATTTTATGGCTGCTTCCACCGGATCACCGGCATCAATAATATCAACAAACTGTACCCCCTTGACCACACGCCCGTGGGCCACATCCAGACAGGGAATAATCCGTTTGCTTAACATCTTTTTTCACAGCGAAGAGCACAGAGATCACGAAGGAAAAACAAGAAACTTCGTGCTCTTCGTGTCCTTCGTGGTGAACAAATAATCATTTCAACACCTTCATGGCGGCAGCAAAATCGATGGTGTTTTCATATATTGCGCGACCGGTAATCGCACCGCAAATGCCATCATGCACATGCGCGGCACAGGCGATAACATCCTCCATTTTTGCCACACCGCCGGAAACAATCACCGGGATAGCGATGGCACGGGCCAGATTCACTGTCTCTTCGATATTCGGGCCGGTCAGCATGCCATCACGGGAAATATCAGTGTAAATGATTGCAGCCACGCCAGCATTCTCGAATTTCCGCGCCAGATCAACTGCCTTTACATCGGTGACATCATCCCAGCCATGCACCGCCACCATGCCTGCTTTGGCATCTATGCCGACACAGACTTGCCCCGGAAATGTCCTGCATGCATCTT
>JAJRTX010000330.1 GCA_021545665.1 Zetaproteobacteria bacterium | reverse complement strand
TGGATAATCATCATGTAATCACGAACATTGTTCTGTTCTGCCGCCAGGCCAATCTTTTCCAGATGTTCAACTCCCGAGCGCTCAAACGTATGGCACAGGCTTTCTCGCTTCTCTGTTGAACGGATCAAGTTGAACAGCTCACTGATAACCACCTCATCAATGGCCTCTTCCGCACTTTCCGAGTGTTGAGAACCGTCTTTAATAGCGCTTTCTTCCATTGTTTTCAGGTTGCCTGAATATTCAGCAATCTTATCCAGAAGATCAGTGGCCCGAACAGGTTTTGTCAGATAATCATTGGCTCCAGCATCAATGCACTCACGTACCGTTTTTTCCAGGGCATCTGCGCTGAGCATCAGCACAGGCGTGGATGCACTGGTATCCATGAAGCGAAATTGTTTAAGCACATCGAGTCCGCTTACCTTCGGCATATTCATATCGAGAAGGATAAGATCGTACTCCTTATCTCCGGCCAGAGCATCGAGCGCCTCTTCACCATCATTGACGATCTCTACGTTATGTCCGGCACGTTTAAGAATTTCGAATACAACTTCCTGATTCACAGGGTTGTCTTCGGCCAGTAAAATATTGAGCGGCTTTTGTGTTACCTTCCGCTTCAGGACATTGTTGAGAGAAATAACATCGGCAGAGTGATGAATAACACTCGATGCATGCAGGGCATTGAACAGCAATGACTCCTGTACCGGCAGATACAGTACGGAAGAGAATCCTGCCGCTAACATGGTAGAATCAACGGATCGTCTTTTATCAGATTCAATCAGGATCATGTCCACGCATTTCAGGGCATTTTTATCGCGAATGGCATGGGCAATCAATTCAGGGGCGCATTGCAGGGAATCGCGGTTAATCAGGAGCACATCGTATGGCTGGCCCGTTGACCAGGCATCCAGCAGATTGGATAAAAGAAACCTTTCGTCGTTGATGACACTGTAGTGCGCACCCCAGCGTTTGAGCATGGTTTCCATGGTGTTGTCCGGATGCTTTTGCCCCAGCACCAAGATATTGACTTTGGCAAGGTCTCGCGCCGCCTGTTTTTCTGCCTGCCGTTCAAAGGGAATCGCAATGGTAAATGTGCTTCCTGCGCCCTCTATGCTGGAAAGGCTGATGCTCCCCCCCATCATTTCGGTCAGGTTTTTTGCTATGGTGGTACCAAGCCCGGTGCCGCCAAAACGCCGTGTAATAGTGTTGTCAGCCTGAGCAAAACGTTCGAATATTTTTTGCTGCGCTTCTTCGGACATGCCAATGCCGGTATCAGATACTTTGAAAGCAAGTCGAGTATCCGTGCTTTGTTCGCTTATGCTGACACTGACATTGACACTGCCGTGTTCGGTAAATTTCACCGCATTTCCAATGATATTGAGTAGAATCTGTTTCAGCTGTTTGGGATCTCCGACCAGAGCAAATGGCACTTCGGGGTCAATATGCAGATTCACTGCGATGCCTTTATCAATAGCATGACCCTCAAAGGTAGCAGTCACACCATGCATCAGCTGATATATATCAAACGGCTCTTTGGCCAGCTCAAGTTTACCAGCTTCGATTTTGGAGATATCGAGAAGACGCTCAATCAAACCCAGCAGGTGATAAGCCGACTCCTTGATAACAAATGCAAAACGTTTTTGTTCCGCATTAAGGTCGGTACTCAATGCCAGGTCATTCATGCCGATAATACCATTAAGTGGAGTACGGAGTTCATGGCTCATATTGGCAATAAACCGGGATTTCGCCTGATTGGCAGCTTCAGCATTCTGTATCGCATGGTGAAGCTGCTTTATCAAACGCCCCATATAGAGGGGGACAATGACAAGTGTGATTAGAAATGCGCCACTGAACCAGATATGTGTCTGCCAGAAGGGATTGACAATACAGGCCACAATAAACCCGACGATGGAAAACAACATTGAAATATATAGATACTTGGAACCGTACCGAAAACCATTTCCGGTAATAACCCATAAGTAGATTGCCAGCAGTGGAGCAGCCATCTCATCAGCCAAAATAAGTACTGTCGAGAGGGCCGCTACATCACCCGCGATACCAATGACCCTGCGTAAATGGCTGGTGGCAGGAAAAATGTAAATCCATAAGAACAGCAAACCCGACAAGAACATATATACTGCACTTACCGTGTAAGCAGTCGTATGATCAAATATGAAGAACCAACAAAATACAATTGCTACAAAAACAAGTCGAATAATAGCCTGTTCATGCTCATTATCCGGGCGGTCATGAAGGCGCTTCTTCACGGATGTAAGCCATTTAAACTCCATACGGCTAAGCTAACAGCAATAACTGTGGAGTTTTACTTCTTTTCTGGTTTGGGCTTGAATGACAGAGGGTTGATATTTCAGACTATCTGAACATTGTAACGACGAAGAGTGATCGGTTTGTATGTGCGGCGGACCACATGGTCTGCCCTAATCCCGGATGAAAAACAGTCCCCGAATTAGTTTTTTGCTGTGAAAGCAAGTCTGGTCATCAATCTGCCACATCAACCTGCACAATGTCACCTTTCACACGAACGGGAAAGGTATCGATATCCTCATAAGCAGGTGGCGTCAGGGCGCGGCCATCGCGAATGCAGAATCGGGCACCGTGGCGCGGACAGATAATCTGATCGCCGTCGCATTCGCCGCTGGCCAGTTCACCGCCGTCGTGGGTGCATACATCCTCAATAGCGTAAAAATCGCCACTGAGGTTGAATACGGCAATTTCGCAATACGGGGTATTAATAATTTTGCGGTTACCCGGTGTTAATTCCTTCACAGGTGCAACATCAATCCATTCAGCCATCTGCATCTCCCATCAAAACATGCCCAGCTGCAAACGCGCCTCATCGCTCATCATGGAGCGATCCCAGACAGGATCAAAAACCAGTTGCACTTCCACGTCGTTCACGTTCTCGACCGAAAGTGTTTTGGCACGCACATCATCGACAATAAACGGTCCCATGCCGCATCCGGGCGCAGTCAGGGTCATGACAATATCGACATGATGCTTGCCCTCATCGGTCTCGACGACATGCACATCATAGACCAGTCCAAGATCGACGATATTGACCGGAATTTCGGGGTCATAACATGATTTCAACACATCCCAGATGGCCTGCTCATCAACGGGACCGGTCGCTTCCGTTGTTTTCCCGGCGACTGTTTCTTCAACGTCTTCGCGGTTGTCCCCAAGTCCCAGCGCATCGGCATCCTTGCCTTCAATACGGGCGAGATTACCGGATACACTGACTGTATATGTGCCCCCCAGTTCCTGGGTGATCAGCACCATAGCCCCGGCCGGAATAGTCACCGGTGTGCC
>JAJRTX010000329.1 GCA_021545665.1 Zetaproteobacteria bacterium | reverse complement strand
GGTCTGGTGGGGGAGTCCGGTTGCGGCAAATCACTGACGGCTCAGGCCATACTGAGGCTGGGTGAACATCAGGGCGTAGACAAAATATCCGGTGATATTCTGCTTGATGGTCAAAGCATATTCACCATGCATGATGAGATGCTGCGCAAAATGCGCGGTGGAAAAATATCTATGGTGTTTCAGGAGCCGATGACGGCGCTGAATCCGGTATTCTCAATCGGTAGCCAGATTTGTGAAGTCATTCAATTGCATCTCAAACTGGATAAAAAACAGGCGCAGGCCCGGGCTATCGAATTGTTGCAGGATGTCGGTTTGCAGGATGCCGGGATGCTGTTGAAACAGTATCCTGATGCACTTTCGGGTGGTATGCGGCAGCGCGTGTTGATTGCCATGGCGATGGCCGCCGATCCTGATTTTATTATTGCCGATGAACCGACCACGGCGCTCGATGTTTCTGTGCAGAAGCGCATCATTGCCTTGCTTCGAGGTTTGCAGCAACAGCGCAATCTGGGCTTGCTGCTGGTGACACATGATTTTGGCTTAGTCGCTGAGATGTGTGATGATGTGGCAGTGATGTATGCCGGGCAAATTGTTGAGGCAGGTTCAGTGGCTGATATTTTTGAGCATCCTGCGCATCCCTATACGCGTGCATTGATGCGGTGCAGGCCGGAAGTATGCAAAGCAGGGGAGTCTTTACAGGTGATCCCGGGGCAGGTTCCTTCTCCGGGCCAGTGGCCTACAGGGTGCCATTTTTCGCCGCGTTGCCCAAAGACTGAACGGGATTGTGATACAGTGATTAAAGCGGATGCATGGGTGAAAGAGGGTCATACGGCTCGCTGTATCCATGTTGAGTCCATATCCGGGGATGTCGATCTATGAGTATGCTGGAAGTCAGGGGTCTGAGTAAAACATTTTCCGCTGCAGGCATGTTTCGCGCTATTGGTAAAGATAACCGGGCGGTGGACGGGGTGTCATTCAAATTGCATGCCGGTGAGACTTTGGCCATTGTGGGCGAATCCGGTAGTGGAAAATCGACCACAGCGCGTCTGGCCATGCGTTTACTGGAAGCCAGTGATGGTGAGATTCTCTGGGCTGAGGAAGATGTCAGTTCCATGGGCGGTTCGGCTTTGCGGGGTCGCCGTAGCCATATTCAGATGGTTTTTCAGGATCCGTTTGCTTCCTTAAATCCGCGTATGAAAATCTGGGAGAGTGTGGCTGAGGGATTGCGTGTGCATTTTCCTGAGTTGTCGCGCCGCCAGCGTCGCCAGCGCGTCGCTGAAACACTGGCTTTATGCGGACTGGATGATTCCGGTCTTGATCGTTATCCACATCAGTTCTCCGGCGGTCAACGCCAGCGTATCGGCATTGCCCGCGCCCTGATTGTCGAGCCGAAAGTGCTGGTTCTGGATGAGCCTGTTTCGGCGCTGGATGTGTCTGTTCAGGCTCAGATTCTGAATTTGATGAAAGAGATACAGGCCGCCAAAGGTCTGGCTTATTTGTTTATTTCACATGATTTGTCCGTTGTCAGATATGTTTCTGACCGGGTAGCTGTAATGTTTGCCGGACGCATTGTTGAGTATGGTCAAGCTGCCGGGGTGTTTGATCATCCGCGCCATCCTTATACCCGCGCCCTGCTCGATGCACGTCCGATTGATCATCCGGCTGAGCGTATGGATGTGGCCTTGAATACAGGCACAGGCGAGGGGATGTCTGATTCCGGTTGTGCTTATCAGTTGCGCTGCCCGTTTGCTACACAGGATTGCGCCGCTTTCGATGGGCAAATCAATGAACAGGGTTATGCCTGCCTGCATCCGCTAGCGATCAAATGAGTGATCTGGCCGGACTTGTCCGGCGTGACTTTGCTGATGAATCGCCGCTGGTCACGGGTTTGGCTGCTTATTCACGGCGCCAGCAGCAAATCAATCTGGCTGAGGAAATTGCCCAGGCTTTTGATGGTGAGACAAACCTGCTGGCAGAGGCTGAAACAGGAACGGGCAAAACACTGGCCTATCTGATTCCATCGCTGCGTGCGTCGAAAAAAATACTTATTTCAACACATACACGTGCTTTGCAGGATCAGCTGGTATTTCGTGATCTGCCTGCGGTGCAGAAGGCGCTGGGCGTGCAGCGCAGAATCGCCTTGCTCAAAGGCCGTTCCAATTATTATTGTCCACAACGTTTGAATCATTTTATCAGCAGTCCACAATTGGAAATGTGGGCTCAAAAATCGATGCTCAAGGTGCTGGACTGGTCGCATAAAACTAGAGACGGTGATCTTGCGAGTCTGCCCTTTGATGTGTTCAGCAAGGGTATTGGCCAGATGGTGACGGCAACAGCCGATCAGTGCACGGGATCGAAATGTGGCGAGTTTGAGCATTGTCCGTTGATGAAGGCGAGACAGAAAGCACAGAGTGCCGATATTGTAGTCACCAACCATAGCCTGCTGCTGGCAGATGCAGCATTGAAGTCGGGAGATTTCGGAGAAGTGTTGCCGAATTTCGATGCTTATGTGCTCGATGAAGCGCATGCCTTGCCGGATCTGGCCTGCCATCATTTCGGCGTGCAATTGACCCGCATGCGTTTTATCCAGTGGTTCAATGATATGCAGGCCTTGCTCGATGAAATGGGTGATGAACCTGCACTGAAAAAAGAGATGATAGCACACGCCAGAGATGTGCTGGATGCCTATTTGCGACCCGGACTGGATGAACTGGAAGCAACATGGTCGGAGGCGGCCAAACTGGCTGAATCGCGTCGTGAGCGCAGTGAGGACATGGCCAAGCTGGCAGACCGGGCAGCCCTGATCAGCAGTGAAATATTCATGGTGTCTGAACCGGCGGAGGGTTTTGTCGGTTGGACTGAAGGCGAGGGTGAGTTTCGCAAATATACAGTTGCTCCGGTTGAAACCGGGCCGGTGCTGGCCGAACATCTGTGGCAGCGACCCGCCTCATTTGTACTGCTTTCGGCCACTTTGCGGGTATCCGAAAAATTTAATTATGCCAGGAATCGCCTTGGCCTGGATCATGCGCTGGAGGTTTTTCATCCTTCGCCTTTTGATTATGACCGCCAGGCATTGATTTATTTGCCGCGCCATCTGCCCGATCCACGCACTGAGCCCGGACGCGAAGCACTGACCGATACTATGGAAACACTGATCCGTGCTTCAGGCGGGCGCGCTTTTGTGCTGTTTACATCATGGGGCATGCTGAATCAGGTGGGACCGGAACTGGCCCGGCGCCTGCCATGGAATGTATTGATTCAGGGTGAAAGTGGCAGCAGGGATACGATACTCGATACTTTTCGCACCGATACGCATTCTGTGCTGTGCGGTACGCGCAGCTTCTGGGAAGGCGTGGACGTGCCTGGAGAAGCATTGAGCCTGGTGATTATTGATAAAATGCCTTTTGCACCCCCCAATGATCCGCTACTGAAAGCACGCATCAAACGCTGTGAAGAAAAAGGTGGTCGCGGCTTTTCTGACATTCAACTGCCCGAGGCGATTGCTGCGTTACGGCAGGGGGCAGGGCGCTTGATTCGTTCCACCAGTGATCGTGGCGTGATGGCATTGCTGGATTCGCGGCTTTATTCAAAGAGCTATGGCCGGGAAGTGGTGCGAAATCTGCCGACAGCGCCGATTCGCGACGATTTGTCCGATGTGCGCTGGTTCTTTGAAGAGCAAGACACAAAACCGTGAGTATGGCTTGTATCGCGGTCGTTCAAAGTAAACGAAACTATGAATGTAGCTTCAAACATCACGATAGACAGAGTTTTTCATATCTGATATTTCCGGCATGATTACGCCAATGATTCGGGATAAGGGGTATCTGATGAGATATTTAAAGGCAATGGTAGTTTTTTTAGTATTGCTGACGGTTTTACCGCAAAGTGGTTTCGCTGCCAGTAATGGTATAGATGCATTTTTTAGCACTGTGAACGGCTACCTGGCCTCAGTGCTCTTTTTTGATCTTATGCCCGGTGAAGCGGTGTTACCTTTTATTGTCGCCTGGTTAATTGTCGGGGCAGTTTACCTCACTTTCCGTTTTGGCTTTATCAATATCCGTATGATGGGACATGCCTTTCAGATTATACGTGGTAAATATCAGTTGCCCGAAGACAAGGGTGATGTCACATCCTTCCAGGCTTTGACAACCGCTCTGTCTGCGACAGTGGGACTGGGCAATATCGCCGGTGTAGCCATTGCTGTGAGTATTGGCGGTCCGGGAGCAACTTTCTGGATGATTATCGCTGGTTTTTTCGGCATGACTGCAAAATTTACCGAAGTGACGTTGGGACAGATGTACCGCGAATTTCGACCCGATGGCCGTGTGCTCGGTGGTGCCATGGAGTATTTATCCAAAGGTTTTGCTGAAAAGGGTATGGCAGGAACAGGAAGAATTCTCGCCATTCTATTCGCCATTTTGTGTATCGGTGGTTCGTTAGGCGCGGGTAATCTGTTTCAGGTCAGCCAGTCGATGGGTGCAGTACAAAATGAAGTGAGCTTTTTTAAAGAGTATCCCATTGCTTATGGCCTGGTCATGGCAACAGCAGTCGGCATAGTGATTATCGGCGGTATCCGCCGCATTGCGCATACCGCTGAAGCGATAGTGCCGGTTATGGTGCTGATCTATCTGGCTGCCTGCCTGTGGATTATCATCACCTATATCGCCGAAGTGCCGGCTGCACTGACTATGATTGTCAGTGAGGCATTTAATCCGACTGCGATGGGTGGCGGCATGATAGGTGTGCTGGTGCAGGGTTTTAAACGTGCTGCATTTTCCAGTGAAGCGGGCATTGGTTCTGCTGCCATTGCGCATTCTGCCGCATCGGTCAAATATCCTGTTCGCCAGGGTTTTGTGGCCCTGTATGAGCCCTTCATTGATACCATTATTATTTGCACCATGACGGCGTTGGTGATCATTCTTACCGGTGTTTATAACGCACCCGAATATGCTGTGCTGGTTGCAGACAGCAAAGGTGCGGCATTAACATCTGTTGCGTTTGGTACTGTGATTTCCTGGTTTCCTATGGTTTTATCTATATCGGTCGTGCTGTTTGCCTACAGTACGATGATTTCCTGGTCATACTATGGCGAGCGTTGTTGGACCTATATTTTTGGCGAACGTTACTCCATGGTTTTCAAGGTGATTTTTGTGATATTTGTGGTGCTGGCATCGGTAATCAGTGCTGGAAATATTCTCGATTTCAGTGATTTGCTAATCCTGTCCATGGCCTTTCCGAATTTTCTTGCCCTGTACCTGTTGCGGAGGAATGTTTCCGATGCCTTGAAAGAATATCATGCAAAACTGCAAAGCGGTGAACTGGATCGTGAGATCGCTAAAAGCTAAGAAGTCAGCCTGAGAATCTGCTCCCTGTTGGGTATCCCGTGCTCTATGTTCATAGTCGGCTACATTAGTCAATGTAACATAGCTCTTCAGCCATCACATTTAGCTTGGCATAAGCTTTAATAGATTTCCTTGAAGCTGCCCAACCCAGCTACCATTTAGCGTCTATCCTCCTTGATCCTCTATACCACGGACATCAATGATAACCTCCGCATTGCTAGAAACTTAATAGTTACGGTTTAATTTGAAATATCGACTTCTCTAACCTATCATACCAATGAGATTCCTTCCTCATTTTTCATAAACAATGTCGGATACAAGGGCTCAATATAGTGTTACGGAGAAGATAATATGCATATTGCCATGCTTTCCCCTGTTGCCTGGCGTACTCCTCCGCGCCATTATGGTCCATGGGAGCGTGTTGTTTCCCTGCTCACGGAAGGACTTGTTGCCAGAGGCGTTGAAGTTACCCTCTTTGCCACGGGAGACTCCATCACTAGGGGGCATCTCCATGCTGTCTGTAAAAAAGGCTATGAAGAGGGGGCGAAAGAAGATCCGAAAGTCATGGAAGCACTGCATATCTCTGAACTATTTGACAGAGCTAGTAATTTTGATGTCATCCATAACCATTTCGATTTTCTCCCGCTGACCTATAGTGGACTGGTTAATACACCCATTGTCACCACGATTCATGGCTTCTCTTCTCCCCATATCCTGCCCGTCTATGAAAAATACAATGACAGAGCCTTTTATGTTGCCATCAGCGAGGAAGATAAGGCTGCCAGCCTTGATTATATCAGCACCATTCATCACGGCATCAATCTGGATGAATTTACCTTCAATGCCGAGCCGCAAGGCGATTACCTGCTCTTCTTCGGACGCATTCATCCAGACAAAGGTGCGAAAGAGGCGATAGAGATTGCTCGGCGTACTGATAGCAGACTTATCATGGCCGGCATTATTCAGGATAAAGACTATTACGAGCGCGAAGTTGCGCCTCACCTTCACGATGGCATTACCTATGTCGGCAGCGTTGGTCCAAAGAAAAGGGATGAGCTGTTAAATGAAGCCAGGGCATTGTTACACCCAATCAGTTTTAATGAACCTTTTGGTCTTTCTGTAATCGAAGCGATGGCTTGCGGTACGCCGGTCATTGCCTTTAATAAAGGAAGCATGCCCGAATTAATACGCAATGGTATCAATGGATACCTCGTATCCACGGTAGAAGAGGCTACGGATGCCGTTGGTCGACTCGGCGAGATCAACAGAGGCGATTGTCGGAAATGGATAGAAAACCACTTTTCCGTTGAACGGATGGTTGATGATTACATCAAGGTTTACGAAAAGATTATTGAAAAAACAAAGCGTGAGGATCATAGACCTTGGGGTTACTTTGATATTTTCGCTGATGCTTCTGATCACAAAGTAAAGCGCATCGTGGTCTATCCTGGAAAGCGACTTAGTTTGCAGCGGCACCAGAGACGTTCCGAACACTGGCACGTCATTTACGGTGAAGGCATTGCTACCCTAAATGACAGTAAGCTTGTCCTTAAAGCGGGGGACTCAATGGATATTCCCCAAGGTGCTATCCACAGAATGGAGAATCAGGGTAAGGAGAATATGGCCTTCATAGAAGTGTCGCGTGGCGACTATTTCGGTGAAGACGATATTGAGCGGCTGGAGGATGATTTTGGACGCTGTAATTAAACGCTACGAACACAATCCGATATTGACTAAGCATGACATCCCTTACCCCGTGGAAACGGTGCATAATGCGGGTGTCGTGAAGCATGAGGGAAGATACATCATGCTTTTCAGGTCGCACCTGAGAAACGGAAGATCAATTATTGGCAAGGCGGAGAGTGACGATGGTTTCTCTTTTACTGCCTGTGCCGAGCCCTTCATTACACCGACAAGTGAAGGCGCATTCGCCGAATATGAAGCGTTCGGCGTGGAAGACCTGCGTATCTGCGCTATGCAAGGGGAAGGCTATCTGCTCACCTACAGCGCCTATTCACGACATGGCGTGAGAATTGCACTGGCAAAAACGGCTGATTTTAAATCAATTGAACGGATGACTATGATCTCCCCAGCCGATATGCGTAATGTTGTCATCTTTCCAAAGAAGATTGACGGACGCTATGTCCGCCTCGACCGCCCTCATTCGGAAATATCGCCATGGGCGATTTGGATATCCTATTCTCCCGATCTGATTCACTGGGGAGACTCGAAGGTGATCATGAAGCCTGTTACCTATCACTGGGATGAGATGAAAATAGGTCCTGGCGCCACTCCTTTTGCTACAGATAAGGGCTGGCTGCATATCTATCACGGCGTATTCGAGACTATGGCGGGTGCGGTCTATAGGCTTGGCGTTGCCCTGCACGATCTTGATGATCCTTCAATCATTATCGGAGTGTCCGATGACTGGATACTGCAACCTGAAGACCCTTGGGAGATTACTGGCTATGTTTCCAATGTGGTCTTTACCTGTGGTGCGGTTCCTGAAGAGGATGGTAGTGTCAAAATATACTGGGGTGGTGCTGATTCCGTTATGTGTGTCGGGACGGCCGACATTGATACGCTGGTGCAGATGTGTCTCGGTAACAAGGTCAGATCGCCACTATGAGAATAATAGAATGCAAGTAATGGATAAGAGCCTATGAATGAGCTAACAAAACCACTGAACATCATCAGGCGAAAGGAGCGGTTTGCCTCTCAGCCTAGCAGGGTGATTACCAAGTTTTACCTGCCAGGCGGCGAGGATCGAATCCGAAACATCATCAGGCGTGTCATTGATCTGTCCGAGGATGAAGTGAGCGTCACGCTGGAAGACATTATTGCCAGTTTTTCTGCAAGGCACAAAAATATATGGGTGGTATTCAACAGAAATTTTGATGATGTTAAACAATATCTTCCGTCCAACACTCAACTTTCAGATGAAAGGCGCACGCTTATCGGAGCCTATTTTACCCACGAATATGCTATACAAGCATCTGCCTTTTTTAATCCTTCCATCGTAGACCACCCAAATCAACAGGATGTGGAAAATGGGGAAAAACGGGTCATACTCAGTTTCCGCTCCACTGGCGAAGGACATATATCGTCCATCGAGTTCAGAAGTGGTATCATTGATCGAGACAATGAACTCCGTTTCGATAAAGTAAGCCACTATGTAGAAACGCCCGAGGTCATCAAAAATCCGACCTACGATAACAACACCTTCAGCCTTAAACTGGAAGATATGCAGGCACTCAACGATATTTCTAAACGGATCATGCAACGAGTTCCCGATCATTTCAGTTTTGATGATTTAAGCCGATCCATACAACAGGAACAGGAACAATACTCCGCACCCCATCCATTGCTGCATGAAACCATTGATAAAATAGGCTGGCTCTCCAGGTCCAATTACGAATTGAAATTCAGGAAAGACCGACGGATCTCCGAAAAGGTTATTTTTCCAGTTTCTGAAAACGAGATACGGGGCATTGAGGATGCCAGGTTTGTCCATTT
>JAJRTX010000328.1 GCA_021545665.1 Zetaproteobacteria bacterium | reverse complement strand
GATGTGGTACTGGGTGTCGGTGTTGAGCCATTCGTCCGTGCGCATAGGTTTGATAATGTCATCCATGACTGCTTCACGCAGTGCCGTGGTTTCAATCTCCGGGCCGTGCTGGGTAGACAGTACAACGGCTTCAATGCCAACCGGTTTGCCATCTTCGTAGCGGAAGGTGACCTGGCTCTTGGCGTCTGGGCGCAACCACGACAGTGTGCCGTTTTTGCGCACTTCAGCCTGGCGCTTGACCAGCTTATGGGCGTAGTGGATTGGTGCGGGCATCAGTACGTCGGTCTCGTTTGATGCATAACCAAACATCAGGCCCTGGTCGCCAGCGCCTTGTTCGTGGTTGTCAAACTCATCCACACCCTGGGCGATATCAGCTGATTGTTTATCTATAGAGGTGATGACGGCGCAGGACTCCCAGTCAAAGCCCATTTCAGAGCTGTTGTAACCGATTTCTTTGATGGTCTGGCGTACCACAGCCTGCATGTCCACCCAGGCTGAGGTGGTGATTTCGCCCGCTAGAACAACGATGCCTGTGTTGACCATGGTTTCACAGGCAACGCGTGCTTTGGGGTCTTGTTCGAAGATGGCGTCGAGCACGGCATCGGAAATCTGGTCGGCAACTTTGTCCGGGTGTCCTTCGGAAACTGACTCGGACGTAAATAAGTGGCTGTTTGACATTGTAAATATTGCTCCAGTGGCTGTGTGTTTAACGCTATCCCATGCGTAGTAGGCGACATTCTATAGAGAAACTTTAGGAGGGTAAATATGCCTCAGTGCATTGAGGTTGTTGATAAGGTTGCGAGTTTTTGTGAATTGGAAGATAGTATTCACAAGATGTCGGGCCGACATGGCTTGTGATTATAATAATAAATTCTGGCTTATTTTTTCTATTATCTGCGCGGGCGTGTATTCGTTTGGTGGAAGCGTGTATTTGTAAGTTATTGATTTTTAAGTGTGGTTTTTGGTTTTTTGCTGCTGTTAGTGTTGGTGGAAGGGTTTTGTGGTAAGATTGCCGCCTTTCTTGCTCGGCCCAGGGTCTTGAGCGATCACGATTTTTTGATGTAACTTGTTGTTTTTTATTTTAATTAACCTAAGTTGAGGAGAGTTTAATGACCTCTCGTAAAGAGCTCGCAAACGCGGTTCGTGCCTTGAGCATGGATGCAGTTCAGAAAGCAAAATCTGGTCACCCAGGTGCCCCTATGGGGATGGCGGATATCGCTGAAGTCCTGTGGAACAGCCACATGAAATATAATCCGACTAATGCCAAGTGGGCTGATCGTGATCGTTTTGTGTTGTCGAATGGTCATGGGTCGATGCTGATGTATTCACTTCTGCATCTGTCTGGTTACGACCTGAGCATCGAAGACATCAAAAACTTCCGTCAGTTACATTCCAAAACTGCCGGTCATCCTGAATATGGTTATGCTGACGGGATTGAGACAACAACGGGGCCTCTGGGACAGGGCATTACTAATGCTGTTGGTATGGCAATCGCCGAGCGCACCCTGGCGGCACAGTTCAACAAGCCTGACCATGAAATTGTTGATCACCACACTTATGTATTTATGGGTGACGGTTGTTTGATGGAAGGTCTGTCGCATGAGTCTTGTGCACTGGCAGGCACTCTGGGTTTGGGTAAGCTGATTGCATTCTGGGATGACAATGACATTTCTATCGATGGCCACATTGGCGAGTGGATGGAAAAGGGTGTTCCAGGACGTTTCAAATCCTATGATTGGCATGTCATTCCTAACGTTGATGGTCATGATCCTGAAGCTGTGAATGCGGCTATTACAGAAGCTAAATCTATTTCTGATAAGCCTACGCTGATCTGTACACGTACAACCATCGGTTTTGGTTCTCCAAACCTGTCTGGTAGCCACGCCTGTCACGGTGCGCCATTGGGTGATGAAGAGATCAATCTGACCAAAGCCGCATTGGGCTGGGATCATGGTCCATTTGAAGTGCCTGCCGATGTCTACGCCGGTTGGGATCACAAGGCACAGGGTGCAACAGATGAAGCAGCCTGGAATGCTAAATTTGATGCCTATAAAGCTGCATTTCCTGCTGAGGCAGCAGAGTTTCTGCGTCGTATGGCGGGTGAGCTGCCTGCTAATTTCGACATGGAAATGGATAAGTTTATCGCTAAAACTCAGGCGGATATGCCTAACATCGCTTCTCGTAAGGCATCTCAAAATGCAATCGAAGCCATGGGACCATTGTTGCCTGAAATGTTCGGTGGCTCTGCCGATTTGACGGGTTCTAATCTGACTAACTGGTCAGGTACCGTTAAGGTGAATGCAGAGAATGCCAACGGTAACTACATCTCTTGGGGTGTACGTGAGTTCGGTATGGCTCATATGATGAACGGCATGGTTCTGCATGGTGGTTTTAAGGTCTACGGTGCGACATTCTTCATGTTTATGGAGTTCATGCGTAATGCGTTGCGTATGTCTGCCTTGATGAAGATTGGCACTATCTATGTCTATACCCATGACTCTATCGGTCTGGGGGAAGACGGTCCAACGCATCAGCCCGTTGAACAGTTGGCAACCATGCGTGTGATTCCTAATTTCCAGACATGGCGTGGTTGTGATGCGGTTGAGTCTGCTGTTTCGTGGAAGGTTGCCATGTTGCGTGGTAATGCACCGACGGCGTTGGTTTTCTCTCGTCAGAATCTGACACCAATGGAACGCACGCCTGAGCAGGTGGTGAATATTGAGAAGGGCGGTTATGTCCTGAAAGACTGCGAAGGTACTCCGGATATCATTTTGATGGGCTCTGGTTCAGAGGTGGGTTTGGTGGTTGATGCTGCTGCGGCGATGGATGCCAAGGTCCGTGTTGTCTCTATGCCATCTACCTGTGCTTTTGATACGCAGGATCAAGCTTATAAAGATTCAGTTCTGATTCCAGGTGTTAAGCGCGTTGCCGTAGAAGCAGGAGTTGCCGAGTCTTGGTACAAGTATGTTGGCCTGGAAGGCGGAATCGTTGCAATGAAGAGCTTCGGTGAATCTGCACCAGCAGGCGAGCTGTTCAAGGAATTCGGCTTTACCGTTGAAAATGTTGTGGCGACAGCGAACAAGGTTTTGGGTAAATAATAATTCGAGCTTTGATCAGGTCAGCCGGTTAGGTTGGCCTGATAAATTTTAGGGAGAAAAAAATGGCACTTAAAATTGGTATTAATGGTTTTGGTCGTATCGGTCGTATGGCTTTTCGCGCTGTAGCGCAGGATTTTCCTGATATGGAAATCGTTGCCATCAACGATTTGCTGGATGCGGATTATCTGGCTTACATGCTGAAATATGACTCGGTTCATGGTCGTTTCGACGGTGATGTGTCGGTTGAAAATGGCAACCTGATTGTGAATGGCAAGACTATTCGCCTGACGGCTGAACGTAATCCAGCGGATCTGAAATGGGGTGATGTTGAAGCAGATATTATTCTGGAATGTACAGGCTTTTTCCTGACTGAAGAGTCTTGTCAGGCACATATCGATGCTGGTGCCAAGAAGGTTGTTCAATCTGCACCTTCTAAAGATGCTACCCCCATGTTTGTTTACGGTGTAAACCACGAGAAATATGCGGGCGAAGCAATCAGTTCAGCGGCTTCTTGTACTACTAACTGTTTGGCGCCTTTGGCTAAGGTTATCAATGATAACTTCGGTATCAAACGTGGTCTGATGACGACTGTTCACGCAGCAACAGCGACGCAGAAAACTGTTGATGGTCCTTCTATGAAGGATTGGCGTGGTGGTCGCGGTATTCTGGAAAATATCATTCCTTCTTCGACTGGTGCAGCAAAGGCCGTTGGTATCGTTCTGCCTGAATTGAATGGCAAACTGACTGGCATGGCTTTCCGCGTTCCTACTTCTGATGTTTCTGTTGTCGACCTGACGGTTGAATTGAATAAAGAAGCTTCTTACGATGAAATCTGTGCTGCTGTTAAAGCGGCGTCTCAGGCTGATGGTATTGGTGAAACGTTGGCTTACACTGATGAAAAAGTAGTTTCCACCGATTTTCGTGGTGTTGGTTACTCTTCTATCTTCGATGCTGGCGCCGGTATTGCGCTTGATGGTACTTTCGTTAAGCTGGTTGCGTGGTATGACAATGAATATGGTTATACTTGTAACATGATGCGTTTTGTTCGCCACGTTGCGGCAAACTAAGTAAAACTGGAAAAGGCATGGGAGCGTAGCTCCTGTGCCTTATCTTTTTTTGAGTTTTATAGTTATCAGAGATATTTGTTGAAGGTCTTGTTTTTACATGGGGCTTTAACAAAATTCTTTTAAACATATTGGAGATGTATTCATGTCTGTAATTAAAATGACTGACCTCGATCTGACTGGGAAACGTGTTCTGATTCGTCAGGATCTTAACGTTCCGGTTAAAGACGGTAAAGTGACTTCAGATGCGCGTATTCGTGCTTCGCTGCCAACGATTCAAAAAGCCTTGGAGGCTGGTGCTGCAGTGATGATCATGTCTCACCTGGGTCGTCCTACTGAGGGTGAATATGCTGAGGAATTCTCGTTGGCTCCTGTTGCAAATCACCTAGGTGGGCTGTTGGGTAAAGACGTTAAACTAGTAAAAGATTATCTTGAAGGCGCAACAGTTGCATCGGGCGAAGTCGCGATGCTTGAAAATGTTCGTTTTAATATCGGCGAGAAGAAAAACGATGATGTCTTAGCCAAGAAATATGCGGCGCTGTGTGATGTGTTTGTCATGGATGCCTTTGGCACTGCGCATCGTGCGCAAGGTTCTACTCATGGCGTAGCCAAGTTTGCACCTGCTGCATGTGCTGGTCCTTTGTTGGCTGGTGAGCTGGAGGCCCTTGGTAAAGCGCTGGATAATCCTGCGCGACCAATGGTTGCTATTGTTGGTGGCTCTAAGGTTTCAACCAAGTTGACGGTATTAGAATCGCTGTCTAAGGTTGTTGATCAGTTGATTGTTGGTGGCGGTATTGCTAATACCTTCATAGCTGCGGCTGGCCATAATGTTGGCAAGTCTCTTTATGAAGCTGACTTGATTGGTACATGTGAGAAGCTGAGTACGGATGCTCAGGCGCGTGGTGCGGACATTCCTGTTCCAACAGATGTTGTTTGCGCAAAAGAGTTTTCTGAAACTGCTGCTGCTGAATTGATGTCTGCTTCAGATGTTAAGGACGACGATATGATTTTTGATATTGGGCCGGAGAGTTCCAAGGCTTTGGCTGAAGTGCTGAAATCTGCAGGTACCATTGTCTGGAACGGCCCTGTTGGCGTGTTTGAGTTTGATCAGTTTGGTGAAGGAACCAAGGCAATTGCGATGGCGATAGCCGATTCAGATGCTTTCTCAATTGCTGGTGGTGGTGATACCCTTGCGGCAGTTGATAAGTATGGAATTGCTGATAAGGTGTCTTACATTTCTACTGGTGGTGGTGCTTTTTTGGAGTTTCTGGAAGGTAAGAAGCTACCAGCCGTAGAAATTCTTGAAGAGCGTGCTGCTAGTAAATAATATTAATGCCCCGGGGTTCGGCCCCGGAGGTTTTGACTTATAATGACAATAATGATTATTAGGTATTAATCCACACATATGTTTAGACGCACAAAAATTGTTGCTACCTTAGGTCCTGCTACAGATGACCCGAAGATTCTAGATGATTTGATTCAGGCGGGTGTAGACGTAGTGCGCGCGAATTTCTCGCATGGCTCTGCTGAGGATCATATTAAGCGAACTGAGGCTGTTCGTAATCGCGCCAGGGCTCATGGCCGCCAGGTGGGGGTGCTAGCTGACCTTCAAGGGCCTAAGATTCGTATTGATCGTTTTAAAGATGGCAAGATTGAGCTGGTTGAAGGTGATAAATTTATTCTCGATGCGGCCTGTGGCAAGGAAGATGGAGATCAGGAACGCGTTGGTTTAACCTATAAAGAACTACCAAATGACGTTAACCGCGGCGACACTCTATTGTTGGATGACGGTCGTATCGTGTTATGGGTTGAAGAGGTCGCAGGGCAAGAAATTATTTGTAAGGTTCAGGTTGCAGGGATACTATCAAACAACAAGGGTATCAACCGCATGGGTGGTGGCTTGTCGGCTGAGGCTCTGACGGATAAGGATAAAGCAGACATAATAACGGCTGCAGATATGAAGGCAGATTATGTTGCTATTTCGTTTCCTCGCTGTGCCGCCGATGTACATCTCGCTCGTGAGCTTTTGCGTGAGGCAGGTAGTCAAGCAGGAATTGTTGCCAAGATTGAACGTGCTGAAGCTATTGATGATATCGAAGAAATAGTCGCTGCCTCTGATGCTATCATGGTGGCGCGAGGTGACTTAGGCGTTGAGATTGGTGATGCTGAATTGCCTGCTGTACAAAAGAAATTGATCAAGATTGCTCGCCAGATGAATCGTGTGGTTATTACGGCGACCCAGATGATGGAAAGCATGATCGAGAATCCTATTCCGACACGTGCTGAGGTGTTTGATGTCGCTAATGCGGTGCTGGATGGTACTGATGCTGTGATGTTATCTGCAGAAACTGCAGCGGGTAAGTACCCGGCCAAAGCTGTTGCAGCTATGGGGCGTATTTGTATCAGCGCAGAAAAGGAAGAGCTGGCCAGTAGTTCTGATCATCGCATCCACACTCAGTTTAGTCGTGTTGATGAGGCCATTGCTATGTCGGCCATGTATGCTGCCAATCATCTGGGCGTGAAGGCGATTGCCTGCTTGACTGAGTCTGGGGCGACGCCATTATGGATGTCACGAATCAGCTCAGGTATTCCCATTTACTCCATGACACCACACGTTGAAACCCGTCGTAAGGTAACTTTGTATCGTGGTGTTTGCCCGGTAAGTTTTGCCGTTACTTCAACAGATCATGCCACTATCAATAAAGAAGCCGTGGATGAGTTAGTTCGTCGTGGTGCTGTGCGTGATGGTGATCTTGTGATTATTACCAAGGGTGATTTAATGGGTGAAATGGGTGGTACTAATGCGATGAAGATTGTTCGTGTTGGTGACATGCACGGGCCTTCACCGATAGAAGTGTGATAAGAGTTTTTTTAAATAGTTTCGTAACAACAATCTTAAGTTTGAGGAGATTACAATGGCTCTAATTTCAATGCGTCAATTGCTGGATTATGCGGCTGAAAATGACTTCGGTCTGCCAGCTTTCAATGTAAATAATATGGAACAGGTTCATGCCATCATGCAAGCGGCTGATGCCGTTGATGCGCCTGTTATCATGCAGGGTTCTGCAGGTGCTCGCAATTACGCAGGCGAACCTTTTCTGCGTCACCTGATTACGGCTGCTGTTGAACAGTATCCACATATTCCAATTTGTATGCACCAGGATCATGGGGCGTCTCCTGATGTATGTTTCCGTTCTATTCAGTCTGGTTTCTCATCAGTCATGATGGATGGTTCTTTGGAAGCTGATGGAAAAACTCCATCTTCGTTTGAATACAACGTTGCTGTGACCAAGCAAGTTGCTGAATTGGCGCATGCTTGTGGTGTTTCTGTTGAAGGCGAGCTGGGTTGCTTGGGGTCTCTGGAAACTGGCATGATGGGTGAAGAAGACGGTCATGGTGCAGAAGGTCAGCTGGACATGGATATGCTGCTGACTGATCCACAGGAAGCTAAAAGATTTGTTGAGCAGACTAATTGCGATGCGTTGGCTATTGCCATTGGTACTTCTCACGGTGCTTACAAATTCTCCAGCAAACCAACTGGTGACGTGTTGCGTATTGATCGCATCAAAGAAATTCATGCTGTTATTCCTAATACTCACCTAGTTATGCATGGTTCTTCATCTGTGCCTCAGGAGTGGTTAGATGTCATTAATGAGTATGGTGGTGAGATGGCTCAAACCTACGGTGTGCCAGTGAGTGAAATCGTTGAAGGCATCAAGTCTGGTGTGCGTAAGGTAAATATCGATACTGATCTGCGTATGGCTTCAACCGGTGCGGTTCGTAAGCATCTGATGGAGAATAAGTCTAACTTCGACCCTCGTAAGTTTTATAAGGCTGCTACTAACGCGATGGCTCAAATCTGTAAAGATCGTTACGAAGCATTTGGTGCAGCTGGTCATGCATCTAAGATCAAAGCCAAGTCTCTTGAGACTATGATCGATTTCTACAAATAAGTTTAAAACTTAAGTAGAGCAAAAAAAGGGCGGTTTTATACCGCCCTTTTTTATTGCATAGTAGAAATAAAAAAAGCCGCTTTTGACAGCGGCTTTGATGTTAATGGTGCGAGAGTTCTTTTGATGTCTAGTCAGTCCCAAAAAGGTCGCGTGTATAAACCTTGTCTTGAACGTCTTTTAAGTTTTGGCTCATGCGATTGGAAACAATGACATCCGACATGGCTTTGAATTTATCCAAGTCTGTAATTACCTTTGAATTATAAAATTCTGAACCGGTTAATCCTGGTTCGTAGACAACGACTTCAATGCCTTTTGCCTTGATGCGCTTCATGATGCCAAGGATAGAAGAGGCGCGGAAATTATCTGAGCCACTTTTCATGATCAGGCGGTAAACGCCGACGATGCGTGGTTTTTTCTTGATAATGGAGTCGGCGATGAAATCTTTACGTGTAGTGTTGGAGTTTACAATAGCCTCTATGATGTTATTAGGAACATCCTGATAGTTTGCCAGCAGCTGTTTGGTATCTTTGGGCAGGCAATAACCGCCATAGCCAAAAGATGGGTTGTTGTAGTGTGTGCCAATACGCGGGTCCAGACCGACGCCTTCGATAATCTGCCTTGAATCCAAGCCGTGGCTAGCCGCATAGGTATCCAGCTCGTTAAAGTAGGCAACGCGCATCGCTAGATAGGTGTTGGAAAACAGTTTGATGGCTTCGGCTTCTGTTGAGTTGGTGTACAGAACGGTTACATCTTCTTTTACGGCTCCCTGTGCCAGCAGTTCACCAAACTTCTCTGCGTGCTCAGATATTTCTCCTACAACAATGCGAGAAGGGTGTAGGTTGTCGTACAGGGCTTTTCCTTCTCTCAGAAACTCGGGTGAAAAAATAATATTGGCTTTGCTATATGTTTGTTTGATTCTTTCGGTGTAGCCCACTGGAACCGTTGATTTAATCACCATCAGCGTCGATGGGTTTAATTTGATGACATCTTCAATGACCGATTCTACCGTTGACGTATTAAAATAGTTGGTTTCTGGATCGTAATCAGTAGGGGTTGAGATGATGACAAAATCAGAATTTTTGTATGCCTGTTCTTTATCCAGTGTTGCGGTTAAATTTAACTCTTTATTGGCCAGAAAATCCTCAATCTCTACATCTGAGATGGGGGACTTTTTATTGTTAATCAGGTCAACTTTCTCTTGCATTACGTCCAGACAAACGACTTCGTTATGCTGTGCTAACAATACCGCATTTGATAGCCCAACATAGCCGGAACCTACGACTGTAATTTTCATTTTATTTCCTCGCTGGCAATGCAATTAGTCTAAATCATGCCAAGATTCTCGTGTCAAACCTTGTAATAGTCTCGATACCAGCTGACAAAGTTAGCGATGCCATCTTCAATCGGCATGGCAGGTTTAAAGCCGACATCATTTATTAAATCATCAACATTGGCATAGGTGGCCGGTACATCGCCAGGCTGCAGGGGCAGCAGATTTGTCTCAGCCTTCATGTCCAGGCATTCTTCAATGATTTCAATAAACCGTAGTAGTTCCACAGGTTGATTATTGCCAATATTGTAGATTTTGAAAGGAGCATAGCTTGTGCCTGTATCTGGATTATCACCTGTCCAGTCGGGGTTGGGGCTGGCAATATTGTCCAGGGTACGGATGACACCTTCAACAATATCATCAATGTAGGTGAAATCACGGCGGCATTTACCATAGTTAAAGACATCAATGGGCTTGCCTTCAAGAATAGCTTTGGTAAACAGAAACAGGGCCATATCGGGGCGGCCCCAAGGACCGTAGACGGTAAAAAAACGCAAGCCGGTGGTTGGTAGCTGATAGAGATGGCTATAGGTGTGTGCCATCAGTTCATTTGCCTTTTTTGACGCGGCATAGAGACTCACAGGATGGTCAACATTGTCATGGACAGAAAATGGCATTTTGGTGTTGGCGCCATAGACTGAGCTGCTAGAAGCATAGACCAGATGTTCTACTTTATTATGGCGGCAGCCTTCGAGAATATTGGTGGTGCCCTGGATATTGCTGTCGATGTAGGCGTGTGGGTTGATCAGTGAGTAGCGTACACCTGCCTGGGCAGCTAAATGCACAACTCTGTCAGGTTTGTGTTCGCTAAACAGTTTAGCGATGCCGTCACGGTCTTCCAAATCCATGCGAATGTCGGTAAAACCTTCTCTAACCGTTAGTCGTGACAGCCTGTCTTTTTTAAGATTGACATCATAGTAGTCATTCAGGTTGTCTAAACCAACCACTTCATCGTTACGATCAAGCAGTCTGTGGGCGACATTAGAGCCGATAAATCCAGCGGTGCCGGTAATTAAAACTTTCATTGCAAATATCCTTGTCTACTACAAGCGACCGTCAACAGCATCAGCAGGAAATAGATACTTGATGTCATAAATGACTGAGTTTGTCTTGCCCAGCGCCTTGATTTTATCGAGGCCCATCTGTTTGAATTGACGATGGCTGACGGCCAGGATAATGGCGTCATACTGGTTGTTGGCCGGTGTTTCAGTCATGGGGGTGAGATTGTACTCGTGTTCGGCTTCGGCGACACTGACCCATGGGTCATATATATCGATTTGGCAATGGTAGTCCTCAAATTCACTGATGATATCTACGACGCGGGTATTGCGCAGGTCAGGACAATCTTCCTTGAAGGTCAGGCCCATGATCAGAATTTTGGCATCAACGACGGGGATGCGTTTTTTGGTCATTAGCTTGATCACCTGCTGGGTGGCGTAGGCCCCCATGCCGTCGTTGACGCGACGGCCAGCGAGGATCATTTCCGGGTGATAGCCGATCTCTTGCGCCTTGTGTGTCAGATAGTAGGGGTCAACGCCGATGCAGTGACCGCCCACCAGGCCGGGGCGAAAGGGTAGGAAATTCCACTTGGTGCCAGCAGCTTTGAGTACTTCTTCGGTATCGATGTCGAGGCGATTAAATATTAGCGCCAGTTCGTTGATCAGGGCTATATTAACATCGCGCTGAGTGTTTTCTATTACCTTGGCGGCCTCTGCGACACGAATGCTGCTGGCCTTGTAGGTGCCTGCCTCAATGACTTCCAGGTATAGTGCATCAACAAAGTCTGCAATTTCAGGGGTTGAACCAGAGGTGACTTTAAGGATGTTGATGACGCGGTGTTCCTTGTCGCCAGGGTTAATACGCTCAGGGCTGTAGCCTGCAAAAAAATCTTTGTTGTATGTGAGGCCTGATTGGGTCTCTATGATGGGGATGCAGACCTCTTCGGTAGCGCCAGGATAAACAGTGGATTCAAATATGACGACATCATCTTTTTTTATCAGTTTGCCTAACATCTGACTGGCGCCAATTAAGGGGCTCAGGTCGGGGCGTTTGTGATTGTCGATCGGTGTAGGCACGGTGACAATGAAGATGTTGCAATCTTTCAGATCGTCAGGATTACTGGTGTAGCTAAGCTGAGTTGCACTGAGGAGTTCTTCAGACTCTACTTCCAATGAGCTGTCCTTGCCTGCCTTTAATTCGTCAATGCGAGGCTGGTTGATGTCGAGGCCGATGACAGGCATTTTTTTGCCGAATTCAACCGCCAGCGGCAGGCCAACATAACCCAGGCCAATCATCCCTATTTTGACATTGTCGAGAGTAAACATTAAATTCCCCAGTTCTCGTTAGTTATAAAATTCAGTTATACAACGGCCAATGGCATAAATAATTGAAAACGACTTTATTTATGTTGTCGGACTTATGTGCTTCTTTTGCTGTGAGTTCAAATGCTAAAGTGCATTATTACCGACACCCTCAATTTGGATAGGGTGTCAGTGAAAATGCCAATATCATCCGAGTAAGATACTGTGACATTCTTGGGATCCCGTGATCAATCTTGGTGGTGAAGGATTATAAGCTTGAAAAGATACCAAAGCTTGACCTTTTAGTCAGTAATCAATTTCATGTTTTTGTTTTGCAATTTCAAAAGGGTATACTGATTGCCTGAATTTTGAAGGCTGTTTTTGATGAGGGGGGTAAGTGTCTTCGCTATTATTTGCTTTATTAGATAACCCTGGTTTTGAAGAAGATAAGTTGTGGCGACGTGTTTGTCAGCCAGCAGGTTCAATTATTTTTTCAGAGGGTGACCACAGCACTGAGATTTATTTGGTATTAACGGGGGATCTGCGTGTTTTAGGTAAAGTCGACCTGGATGAACAACGCAAAATTCAACCTGGCTTTGGTGAACTTATTAAGGGCGATATCTTTGGTGAGATGGCAATGTTTGATGATTCCCCACGCTCGGCTACAGTTGTCAGTCTAACTGACGTCGAGTTGGCGGTGATCAAGGCGGATAACTTGTTTTCTTTTCTGGATAATCACCCTGAATGCGGTTATCCCATTATGAAGGAGTTGCTGTCAATGGTTGTGCAAAGACTACGCAAGGCCAATCAACGAATCTTTTCTCTGTTTGCCTGGGGGCTTAAGAGTAAGGGGCTGGATAATCATTTATGATCGGCAAGACATATTGCTCAGCCACTCTTAATTCATCTGACTTGATAGTGATGACCAGATAATTATTATGATAAGACTCTTCAGACATTTTGTTCCCGCCTCGTTTGTTTTTTTGGTGTTGATTGAGTTAGTGCTGTTTTATTCGGCCATCTATATGGGGGCTGAAATACGCTTCTGGGGTGTTGATATTGATACTGAGCTGTTGCCGCTGTGGCCGAAAGCGTTGTTGTTCAGTTCCGTTATTTTTGTCTCTATGACGGCGATGGGGTTATATAAAAACCTTTATCGCGAGGGGATGAATGGCATGGTGCTTAGATTGGTGGCAAGCATGGTTATTGCGCTTGCGGTCATGAGCCTTTTGTTTTATTTGTTTCCATACTTATTTCTTGGACGAGGTGCATTTGCCTGGTCATTTGCAATTGCAGTGGCTGGGGTTGTTGTAATCAGATTAATATTTTTCAATAGCATTGGTCGTGCGGCACTCAAACGTAACATTTTGGTGTTAGGTGCTGGGAAGCGTGCAGAGCAGTTTAAAATGCTGCGGCGCAAGAGTGATCAGTTTAGTTTCAGGATTCTCGGTTATGTTCATGTGGCCGGTGAACACGATGTCATGCCGGAAAACAGTGTTATTCACCTTGATGTGCCGTTGATTGATTACGCTCAGGCGCATAGTGTTCAGGAGATTGTGGTTGTCCTGGAAGACAGGCGTAAATCGTTTCCAGTTGATGATCTTCTTGACTGCAAAATGAGTGGGATTGATGTCACTGAGGCGCTCTGTTTTTTTGAGCGTGAGACGGGCAAAGTACGTTTGGAGACCTTGCACCCGAGCTGGTTTATCTTTTCAGATGGTTTTCGTCACGCTGGTTTTCAATTAATGGCGAAACGTGGTTTTGATATTCTAGCGAGCAGCCTGATTTTATTTTTGGCTTGGCCGGTTATGTTGTTAGCGGCAATTGCTATTTTTGTTGAAAATGGTTTTAAGGGCCCGGTTCTTTATAAGCAGGTTAGGGTTGGTCAGAACTGGCGTCTGTTTCAGGTGTTGAAATTTCGCAGTATGGTGGTCGATGCAGAGAAGGATGGCGCGCCCCAGTGGGCGCAGAAGAATGACAGTCGTGTAACGCGTATCGGTAAATTTTTGCGACGCAGCCGAATTGATGAACTGCCTCAGATATTCAATGTCTTAAAGGGGGATATGAGCTTTATTGGCCCACGTCCGGAAAGGCCTGAGTTTGTTGAGCAGCTGGCGGAGAGTATTCCTTACTATGCTGAGCGTCATCGGGTTAAACCGGGCATTACTGGGTGGGCGCAAGTGCGTTATCCCTACGGTGCTTCGGATGACGATGCCCGCGAAAAACTGCAATATGACCTGTATTACGTCAAGAATTACAGCCTGTTTCTTGATTGTCTGATTATGTTTCAGACCGTCGAAGTAGTGATTTTTGGTGCCGGTGCCCGTTAAGACCTTGGCCGAGTCCACTATCAGTCACTGGTTCCCTATGTTCTCATGAGTGAAATCAATTTTACATTGAATCCAGGTGCCTGGGGCTATGCCCTTGCGGCACTGTGTTATCTAATTCTGGTGTTATTGTTATTAACCAGCTGGCGTGGCCGCATACAGGGCGGTTTGTTGCTGGCTGTCTGCCTGTTGTCTGCTGTTTGGGCCGCCACATTGTCGTACTCACTGAGCAATGATTTTCCGCTTTCTATTGTCCATATTATGTTGGAGTTGTTGCGGAATGGCGCGGTGTTGTTGTTCCTTTATAAAGTGCTTGCTATTGACAGGGAACAATCTGATTTAGTTGATGCGCGATTTAGGGGCTTGGGTTACGCGATTATTGTTGTCTGGCTGGTGTTACTCTTGCTGCATTTGACCGCCTGGTTGGCAGGGCAGTCGCTATTGGCACTGTTAGGTTATGATCCGCGTCTGGTTGGCCATTTGGTGCTGGCGCTTACGGGGCTGGTGTTGATTGAGCAACTGTTTCGCAATACGCCACCCCAGCAGCGTTGGGCGATTAAATACCTCTGTTTAGGTCTCGGCAGTTTGTTTGCCTATGACTTTTATCTATATTCCAATGCGGTGTTGTTTCAGAGTCTGGACCCTCAGTTATGGGATGCACGTGGTTTTATTCATTTATTGGTGGTACCGCTGATTGCAGTATCTGCAGCCCGTAATCCCCAGTGGTCATTGGAAATTTTTGTTTCTCGCCGGGCGGTATTTCACAGTGCAGCAGTTTTGGGTGCCGGTTTTTATCTATTGTTGATGGCATTGGGCGGTTATGCCATTCGTTACTTTGGTGGTAACTGGGGGAGCCTGGCTCAGGTAACCTTTTTGTTTGGATCTGGTTTGCTGTTATTCGCCTTGATGTTTTCGGGGCAGATGCGGGCGCGGATGCGGGTCTTTCTAAGCAAACATTTTTTTAACTATAAATATGATTATCGTGATGAATGGTTGAAGTTCATCGGTGCGCTGGCCAATGAAGAACCAGGCCCGGGCCTGGGTGAGCATGTATTGCAAGCGATGGCGGAGATAGTGGATAGTCCAGGCGGTGTGTTGTGGGTTTATGATAATGATACGGCTCGGTTTGAATTGAGCGTAGAGTCGAATGCGACAGGTGTCTCGATGATTGCTGCTGACGACCCCTTTGTTGTCTATCTGCAGCAAAAAGAGTGGCTGTTTGATCTGAATGAATTTAACGATACCCCTGAGATTTATGAGGGGCTGGTATTGCCCGAGTGGTTGGCTGCAATCGAACGTGCCTGGCTGGTGATTCCGTTATTCCAAAATAAACGTCTGACAGGATTGATGTTGCTGCTACAGCCCCGTGCAGTCAGACAGATCAACTGGGAAGACCGTGATCTGCTAAAGACAGTTGCGACTCAGGCAGCCAGTTATCTGGCCTTGTCACAGGCGAGTACGGAACTGGCGAATGCGCGCCAGTTTGAAGCCTTTAACAGGTTGTCGGCCTATGTGGTACATGATCTTAAAAATGTGATTGGTCAATTATCATTGGTGGTCGCCAATTCAAAAAAGTTTGGTCACCGGCAGGAATTCGTTGATGATGCCTTTGCAACAGTGGAAAACTCGGTTAACAAAATGCAGAAAATGTTGGCGCAGTTACGTCAGGGCCGTGCCTCACAGCAGAGTTCCACCGCCATTAAACTGCAGCCGATCATTGATGCTGTTATTCGACAATGTTCGGAAAAAAGGCCTGTGCCAATGCTGGCGAATGCCGATGTGAACCTAAGTGTGCTGGCCGAACAGGACCGGCTGGCTGCCGTGATTGAACATGTGCTGCAAAATGCCCAGGAAGCAACCAGTGCGGATGGTGAGGTAATCTTGAAATTGACTTCAAACGGTCAAAATGCTGTGATCGAAATTAGGGACAGTGGTACCGGAATGGACGAACAATTCATTCGCGAACGTCTGTTTCGCCCGTTTGATACGACCAAGGGTAATGCCGGCATGGGAATAGGTGCCTACGAATGTCGCGAGTTCGTGCGTGAGTTGGGTGGTGAGGTACGGGTCAAGAGTAAATTGGGTGTGGGTACTGTATTTCAACTTTATATCCCGACGGTTTCGGGTTGATATCCGACGGGAAGTTTTGAACAGGCGGGGAAGTAAACATTGAGTCGTTCCAAGCAAGAACAAAAAAAGATACTGGTGGTTGAGGATGACCCTGGTTTGCAGAGTCAGATGCGCTGGTGTTTTGAAGGTTACGAAGTTTTAATTGCCAGCGACCGTCCTGAAGCGATTAATCTATTGCGACGACATGAACCTGCGGTTGTGCTGTTGGACCTGGGGCTGCCGCCTGATCCGGAAAATGCCTCTGAGGGGTTGGCGGCTTTGGAAGAGATTTTGGCGCTGGCGCCATCCACCAAGGTGATTGTGGTGACTGGCAATGATGAGCGTGAAAATGCGGTTAAGGCCATTGCTAAAGGGGCTTATGACTTTTATCAAAAGCCTGTTGATCCCGATGTGTTAGGGATGCTGGTTGAGCGCGCCTATTACCTTTATGAATTGGAGCAGGAAAACCGTAAGCTCATGATGCAGACGGGGGCATCAAAGATTCATGGATTGATTGCGTCGAGTCCTCAAATGCTCAAAGTGTGTCGCACGATTGAAAAGGTTGCGCCGACAGGGGTGACAACCCTGCTATTAGGTGAGAGTGGTACAGGGAAAGAGGTTATTTCACGCGCATTGCATAGCCTGAGTGATAGGGCAAAACAGCCGTTTATCGCAATCAACTGTGGTGCAATTCCAGAAACATTGCTGGAAAGCGAACTGTTTGGTTATGAGAAGGGGGCTTTTACCGGTGCAACCAAACAGACTAAAGGCAAGATTGAATACGCCGATGGCGGAACCTTATTTTTGGATGAGATCGGCGATATTCCGCAGTCGCTACAAGTTAAATTGCTGCGTTTCCTGCAAGAGCGGGTTATCGAGCGCTTGGGCGGCCGAAGCGAAATTCCTGTGGATGTGCGGGTGATCTGTGCGACTAACCAAAATCTGATGCAGCAGGTAAACGAAGGGCATTTCCGTGAAGACCTTTATTACCGCGTGAGTGAAATTACCATTAATATTCCCCCGCTGCGTGAGCGTGATGGTGACTCTTTGTTGTTGGCCAAGATTATCCTGGAACGTTTTGCTGAGGAGCATCGTCGTAATTTCAAGGGGTTTACAGAGGATGGGGCGGTGGCCATTCAAAACTATGCCTGGCCAGGAAATGTGCGTGAGATGGAAAATCGTGTCAAGCGGGCGGTGATTATGGCTGAAGGTAATAGCATTAATGCTGAAGACCTGGAACTTGAAACTGTGGATGCCCAAGGTGCAACTCCTTTGAATCTGCGTGAGGTTAGGGATCAGGCTGAAAGGGCAGCGATCGTTAAGGTTATCAATATGTTTGATAACAATATTTCACAAGCGGCTGAGGTGCTTGGTGTGAGTCGGCCGACTTTATATGATCTGCTGAGCAAGTATGGTTTGAAATAATTATTTGGATGCGGTGTTTTGATAGGCGAAAATTGGTCAATTGCAATTGGGGTTTAAAATGAAAAGTCTTAGTTTCAGTCTTTTGTTCAGCTGGTTGGTATTGTGGTTGATACCTGCGCTTGCTTTATCTGCGGATGTCGATGTTTATCTCGGTAAAGCCAGAGATTATGTCTCTCAACAGGAATATAAGTCAGCAGTTATCGAGCTTAAAAATGCGTTGCAGCAGGAGCCACGTCATGCTGAGGCTCGACTGTTGCTTGGTAAGGCCTATGTTGAGCTTGGAGATGGGGCTTCGGCAGAAAAAGAGTTGCGCAAAGCCTTGGAGTTTGGACTAAAGGCAGAAAAAGGCATGCCTCTACTGGGGCGGGCTTATCTGATGCAAGGCAAGTCTCAAGAAGCATTGTCAGAAGTCAGACTTGCTGATAATGCCCCAGTTGAGGCGCGTGCCAGGGTGATGGTTGTGCATGGTAATGCCCTGTTGCTTCAGAAATCATTTGAGGATGCTGCGGATGCTTATGAAGCGGCTTTGATTCTGGTGTCTGGTTTTCCCACTGCGTTGTTGGGCAAGGCCAGGCTGGCTGTAAACGCAAATGACAATACCCTGGCAGAAAAATATGTGGATCAGGTGTTGGCAGCGAATGCGGAAGATGTGGATGCGTTGATTGTTAAGGGGGAGCTGCTTCGGCGCCAAGCCAAACATGCAGAAGCATTGGCTGTGTTTTCTCAGGTCAGTCAGCTACAGCCTCAGAATCTGCTGGCCTCACTGGGTAAGGCGATGGCTGAAGTGGCCTTGCAGCAATTTGATTCGGCAGCAAAAGATTTGGAGCTGATTCTTAAACTTGCCCCCCAGCACCCCATTGCAAATTATTTTCAAGCGGTTGTCTATTTTCAGGCGGGCGAGCCGGGCAAGGCTAAAGATGCTTTGAACAAGGTATTAAAGGTTGTGCCAGACCATATACAGAGTCTGCTGCTGCTGGGAATGGCAAGTTATCAGCTGGGCGAGTTTGAGCAGGCCGAATATCATCTCAGTCGTTTTATTGCGGCTGCGCCGGATCATGTGCAGGGACGTAAAGTTTTGGCCTCGGTTTATCTTAAACTCAAGCAGCCACAGCAGGTGATAGAGACCTTGGATGTGCTCAGTCATGATAGTTCTGATGCTCAATTGTTGGCGTTATTGGGAACGGCATATTTACATATTGGTGACAATGAGAAGGGCACCGAAAACTTACAGAAAGCAGCTGAGTTGGCGCCGGATATGGCGTCAATTCGTGCCCAGTTAGCACTTGGCCGATTGGTTGCGGGAGAGAATGAGGCGGCAGTCAGTAATCTCGAAATGGCAATAGATCTTGATCAGGGGCTTGCCATGGCGGATATGTTGTTGGTCTATAGTCACATAAGAACTAAGCAGTTTGATAAGGCGATTGCAGCAGCACAGGCGTTGGTGAAAAAGCAGCCGGATAGCCCGGTGGCTTTAAATATACTTGGGGTGAGTTATGCCAACGCAGGCAAAAGTGCCGAGGCTAAGCGGCAGTTTGAGAAGGCGCTGGAAATAGATTTCAAATTCGCTGCGGCCTATATGGGGCTAGCGCAACTGGCTATAGAGGATGGTAAATCAGAGCAGGCGAAAAATTATTATCAACAACTGCTAAAGGTTGATGCTTCTCATCTGGGGGCGATGCTGGCTTTGGCCCGTGTGGCTGACGCTGCAGGAGATAGAGATACGGCCCTAAATTGGATCAAAAAAGCGGGCAAGGCAAATCCAAAATCTTTGGAACCGATGCTATTGCTTGCAAATGCCTATTTGGTTCAGGGTGAGCCAATGAAGGCGCTCACGGTGGCAAGAGAGGCGGCTGATGTCCACCCTCAGCATCCGCTGGCAAAAGTGATACTGGGTAAGGCGCAGCTTGCGAATGAGGGTTTTAGTAATGCAATTTCTACCTTCCAGGGTTTGGTCAATTTACGGCCTGAGTCTATTCAGGCGTTGATGTTGTTGGCAGAGGCGCAGATAAAAGCCTCAAAATTTGAGCGGGGGGTTGAGACGCTGACGTCAGTCTTAACGCTGAATAAGGACTCTGTTCCAGCTAAAATTATGCTGGCCCGAATACATATTCAATCAAAACAGTATGGAGAAGCTAAACAGCTGGCTGACCAGATTATTACTAAAAGTCCTGAGGTTTATGTAGGTTATGAGCTTTTGGGTGATCAATATTTGGCTCAAAACAAAAAGCAGCTGGCCGAAGAATCGTATGCCAAAGCCTTTTCCAAAGAAATGAAAGTTTCTAATGTTGTGAAGCTGTATCGAACTCGAAGCCAGTTAGGTTTGGATAATGCTTTGGTGCCCCTGGAGCAATGGCTGAAAGCGAATCCTGAGGATGTATCAGTACGGCTTATGTTGGCCATGGGGTATCAGAGAGCCGATAAGTTCAAAAGTGGAATTGAACACTATTTAATCGTGCTGAAATACCAGCATGAAAATGTTGCTGCATTGAATAATGTTGCCTGGTTGTACCAGCAGGAAAATGACAAGAGGGCGTTAGAGTATGCCAAAAAGGTTAATGCTCTGGCACCGGGTAATCCCGCTGTTATGGATACGGTGGGGTGGATATATGTAGAGAGTGGCAAGGTTAATGAAGGCTTGATTTTGTTACAGGAGGCGCGGGCTAAGGCGCCACATATCCCTGAAATCAGTTATCACCTTGCGATTGCTTTAGAAAAGGCTGGTCGTACAGAAGAGGCGGGTAAAGAGCTAAATCGCCTGTTAAGGGATTTTAAAGCATTTGAAGGTCGTGGTGAGGCAGAGGCTTTGCTGCAGCGACTTTAAATGGGCTGCAAGTAAAGAAACCTGACCTTAACCCGTTTGTCCGATTTACAAAGTGTTAGTCCGCATAACATGCGGCACATGTAGTTGTGTCGCATGCCCTGCCGGCCTCTGTTCTAAGACCGCTTAAGTGTGGAAAAACAGCAATCTTCACATCAAAAAGCCGGTGAAATGAACCGGTTCGGAAATCTTTATCAACCAATTATCAGACTGTCGGAATTATTTACACTTTGAAATATGCGTGTTTGTAATTGATTGATTATAAGCGTTTTATTATTTGGCATGAATAGTGCTTAACCTACTCTTAAGAATTGATGTCCAGGTCGTTAATCTGACAGTGTGATGTGGTGTCTGAATAGACATTATGTGACGGATACTTTATCGAATGCAGGCAAGGATGTGTGTGTTTTATGATGTTTTTCAGTCGGTTATGATTTCAATTCGTTATTAAAAATAAGAATTATTTGAATGTAGGAGAGTTGAGTATGAATAGATTGTTTTCAGGCTGGCGGCAACACCGCCGGACACCTTCACTTACCGCAGCATTGATGTTGCTGCTTGCCTTGAGTCCTACAGCTCAGGCTGGATTTGTCGATAATTTTGTCGAGCTTCAAACAATGACGGACTCATTGTCTGATGGTGTTTCAGTCTCTGATTCCTCTGCAGTTGGCTCTACCATTTTGGGGGGGCAGCGGGATGCAGGCGTTGATTTGATTAGTTCAATCGACCCACAGCTCAACTCTACCCTGACTATCGTTGCGGGCAAGCTCTATTTTAGTAATGACTCTTCGGCTACTAGTACTGCATTGGTGCAGTGGGATGGCTCTGATCAGAGTATCAGCCTTAACCCCGCTGGGCTTGGTGGTGTCGACCTGACTGAGGCAGGCACTGTTGGTGCTATCGAACTTCAGATTGATTTCGCTGATTTGCCTTCAGGTTTTAACTTCACGGTTGAGGTCTACACTGATGCGGCTGATTTTTCAGTAGTAGAGATTCAGTCCCCACAGGTTTTCCAGGGTTCACCAGTAGCAGTTAGCCTGTCATTCGATTTGTTTCATAGCTGTGGCAGTGGTTCGATTAACCTTGGTGGGATCGATGTTGTTTCGGTGAGTTGTGGCGGTAGCGGTGTTGATTTTAGTAATCTTGGTGCCGTTCAGATGCGTTTAAACGCATTGCAGCCCGACCTTGATATTATATTGTCAGAAATCACCACTACACAGACACTCGCTGCAATAGGCGATTACGTTTGGGAAGACAATAACAGCGATGGCATTCAAGATGCTAGCGAACCTGGTATTGCCGGCGCTACAGTTAATCTGTACACCTGCGGCGGTTCATTCGTTGATACTGTCAACACAAATGCCAACGGTACATACTCATTCACCAGTTTAATGCCCGGTAGTTATTATCTAGAATTTCTCACTCCCCCTGGCTATGACAACCCGACCCTGCAAGATGCGAATGGCAACACACAGGATAATGTCGATAGCGATGCCGACCCTTTCAGTGGTCTGACAGCTTGTACCGATCTGATTGCTGGTGAAGTTGATAACAGCTGGGATGCAGGTTTTATTCCCACACCAGGCCCGGCTTCTCTGGGTGACTATGTTTGGGACGATACTAACGGCAATGGTATTCAAGACGGAACAGAGTTTGGTTTTGCAGGTGTAGAGGTAAATTTATACGTCTGTGGTAGTGCTACAGCTGAAGCGACAACGTTCACTGATAACAGCGGTTTTTATCAATTCATCAACCTGATTCCAAACGATTACTTTGTTGAGTTCGTTGCTCCTGCTGGTTTTGTTTTTACCAGTCAAAATCAAGGTGCTGATGATACTGCCGACAGCGATGCTAATCAGTTGAGCGGCCGCGCTGATTGTACGACGCTTAGCCCGGGTGAAAATGATTCCACATGGGATGCCGGTTTGGTTGAAGAGCAGTTACCCGCTTCGTTGGGTGATTATGTCTGGGAAGACACCAACGGTAACGGTATTCAAGATGGTGTTGAAACAGGTGTTGCGGGTGTCGAAGTAAGGTTGTACACCTGTGGTAGTGCTGTGCCTGAAGCCACTATGCTTACTGATGCTGCGGGTCTCTACCAGTTCACTAATCTGGCGCCTGGTAATTATTTTGTTGAGTTTATCAAACCTGTTGGTTTTGATTTCAGTCAGGCAGATGCAGGTGTCGATGACGCTATTGACAGCGATGCTGATCAGCTGACCGGTCGTACCAATTGCACTACGCTTACCTCGGGTGAAAATGACACCACTTGGGATGCTGGACTGGTGCCTAAAGCGATACCCGCTTCACTGGGCGATTATGTCTGGGAAGACATTAATGGAAACGGTGTTCAGGACGGTGTTGAGGTTGGTGTTGCCGGTGTTGAAGTAAGGTTATACACCTGTGGTAGCACGGCGATTGAAAGTACTATGCTGACTGATATAGATGGTTTCTATCAATTCACCAACCTGGCTGCTGGTAGCTACTATGTAGAGTTTGTTGCACCTATGGGCTATGCACTTAGCCAAATGGATGCAGGGACAGACGATGCCGTGGACAGTGATGCCAACCCGGTCACTGGTCAAACAGACTGTGTTCAGTTAATGGCAGGTGATAACAATAATACCGTTGATGCAGGGCTGTATAATCCAGCTTCAATCGGTGATTTTGTTTGGAACGATTTGAACCAGGATGGCATTCAGGATGCAGGTGAGTCAGGCATGGATGGCGTCACTGTCAGATTGCTGGATTGTATCGGTAATGTTCGTGCCACCACTGTGACAGCAGCGAATGGTTTTTATGAATTCGTTGGTCTGCTTCCTGGTAGTTATATTGTTGAGTTTGTGACTCCCAATATGTATACCTTGAGTCCACAGGGACAGGGTTTGTTTGCTGATCTGGACAGCGATGCTGATGGCAACGGACAGACCACTTGTGTCACGTTAAGCTCCGGTGAAAACCGTACCGATATTGATGCAGGTATGTTCATTCCCACCACTGCCATGCTTGGTGATTACGTCTGGGAAGACCTGAATGCCAATGGTGTTCAGGATATGGGCGAACCGGGTATTGCTGGTGTTACTGTTAATCTGCTCACCTGCCAAGGCGTTTCAGTCGGCAGCACAATCACCGGTAACAATGGCGATTATCTGTTCGACAATCTGGCTCCAGGCGGTTATGTCGTCAACGTAGACATGCCTTTTGGTTATAATGTTAGCCCACGTTATCAGGGAGGCGATACCGCCACTGACAGCAATATTGACACAAGTATGAATAGTGAATGCGTCACGCTTGCTGTGGCTGAGGTTAATCGAACCATTGATGCAGGTCTTTTCCGAAAGGCCAGTTTGGGTGACCGGGTCTGGAATGATCTGAATCAGAACGGTATTCAGGATGGTAATGAGTCCGGTGTAAGTGGAATCGTTGTTAATCTGTACGATTGTGTAAACAATCTGCTTGCTTCAACGGCCACAGATGCCAATGGCAACTATCTGTTTCAAGGCTTGATGCCTGGCGGTTACATGGTTGAATTCATCAATCTGACAGATTGGGTCTTTAGTCCTGCTAATCAGGGAACTGACGAAACCGTAGACAGTGATGCTGAGCAGGCGGGTATGACCACTTGTGTCACCTTGGTATCCAACGACACCTATCTGGATGTGGATGCGGGAATCTATTTACCACCTGCCCCTGCAATCATGATTGAGAAGGCCACTAACGGCCAGGATGCTGATCTGCCTACCGGGCCATTTATTACAGTGGGTGGTTTGGTTGAGTGGACTTATGTGGTGACCAATACAGGCAATGTTATGTTGACGAATGTGATGGTCAGTGATGACCAGGGGGTTATCGTAACCTGCCCTCAGGCCATGTTGGCTGTCAATGAAAGCATGACCTGTACCGCCAGTGGAACGGCTATCGAAGGACAGTACGCTAACATTGGTACTGTAACTGGTACACCACCGTTTGGCCCTGGTGTCAGCGCGAATGATCCAAGCCATTATTTCGGTACTGGCAATTGCGATCTAAGTGTCGTCAAGAGCGTCTCTAATGACACAATCTATATTGATGGTGACAGCAGCTCGGACGGTGACAGCAGTTCCGATGGTGACAGCAGTTCCGATGGTGACAGCAGTTCCGATGGTGACAGCAGTTCCGATGGTGACAGCAGTTCCGACGGTGACAGCAGTTCCGATGGTGACAGCAGTTCTGATGGTGACAGCAGCTCGGACGGTGATAGCAGTTCCGACGGTGATAGCAGTGGCTCTGGCGCATGCCCAGCCAACCAAGAAGTTGTTTACACCTATGTTATTAGTAACAATGGCGGCGGTGTAACTAACTTGATGTTGTCTGATGACAAGCTGGGGCAGATTGCTCTGCCAGAGACAACCTTGGCTAGTTATGCATCGGTGACTGTGGCTGAAGCTGCCTGCATCAATGAGACAACTATTAATGTTGCCTTGGTGACAGGTAACTTGGTGACTGGCGAGTTATGCAGTGCCACTGATACCGCGACTGTGACCGTTATACCGACTGAACCTGAGCAGGGTTGCGATTCAGATTCGGATGGTGATTCAAGCTCCGACGGTGACTCGAGCTCAGATGGCGATAGCGGTCACGGCTGGTCTGGTGGTTGGGGTATGAGTCACGACAGTGATAGTAGTTCAGACGGCGATAGCAGCTCTGACGGTGACAGCGATTCCGATGGTGGGGTCTGTGAATCTGACACTGATGGTGATTCCGACAGCGATAGCAGTTCAGACGGTGATAGCAGTTCAGACAAAAAGGATAAAAAGAGCAAAAAAGATAAAAAAGATAAAAAAGACAAAAAAGACAAAAAGAGTAAGAAGAATAAAAAACACAGTTGGTCTGATGGCTGGAGTTAGTAAAATATAAGGTGATTAACTAAGTGTTATAGGTCACCTCAGGGCGATGCCTCAAAGCATCGCCCTTTTTTTTTGTATTTTTATCGGGATTGACTGGTTGATTGAGTATTTCTCAAAGATGTCGACAAATATCATGGCGCTGACATAGAAATATTCTTATGCCGAGGCTGTTCCTTTATACTCGAGATGGCTGTTAGCGCGATATGATTCGCGTGGTTTTATCGACAGTAATTAGCTTAATAGGTGTGCGTGGAAAGGTTTGAATGAAGCCTTATCCCTGTCTAGGTATTTTGAATAGTCGCTTAAACAGTCCAAAAATAACTGCACATATAACAAGGAGGGCGTATGCAGAAATACATCCCATTGATTCTCGCTGTTGTCAGCACCAATGCGTTATCGCAAATCCTGCTTAAAAAAGGCATGTTGACCATAGGCCATTTTGATTTTTCCAGCTCTTCGCTCATTAGCGTGTTTCCGCGTGTAGCCCTTAATCTTTACATCATTACTGGTTTGCTTACCTTAGTGTTTAGCATGGGGTTGCATTTAATGGTTTTGTCCAGAGTAGAGCTCAGTTTTGCTTATCCTTTTTTGAGTATTTCTTACATTCTGGTGCTGATCGCGGGATATCTTATGTTTGGGGAAGACATAAATTATTACCGCATGGCCGGGGTGGCACTGATTTGTGTCGGCACTGTATTTATTGCGCATAGCTAGGGAGTTGAACCTGTGAAACATGTAATCATTGGTGGTGATGGGTTTGTTGGTCGCTATACAGCGCGTGACTTGCTGGCGCTCGGCGAGGAAGTCGTTGTTTGTGATATTCAAAAAAGTGATTTGCCAATCTATCCCGAGGCCCAGTTTGTGCATCTGGATATAACAGATAAACAGGCATTGGCCAGCGCACCTATAGAACCTGATGATGTGGTTTACAACATGGCTGCCAGAATGCTGCACCCTGTAATGCCGCGTAAGCAGCGCCATGATTATTTCTTTTCTGTTGACTATGAGGGCGCAAAAAATGTCGTCGATACGATGTTTCAGAAAGGTTGTAATAATCTGCTGCAATTCAGTACAGACATGGTCTACGGTAAGATTTTGACGGAACAGCCAATTATGCACGACCATCCGAGAAATCCTATTGGTGAATATGCCGATAGCAAACGTCACTGTGAAGACTACTGCATTGCGAAACGCAGCGAAGGTCTAAACGTTTCAATTTTTCGTCCTCGGTTGATTATTGGCCCGGGGCGGTTGGGTATTCTTTTACATTTGTTTCGATTCATTAAGCATGGTCTGCCAGTGCCTTTGATAGGCAATGGCAGTAATCACTATCAAATGATCTCGGTGTTTGATTGTGCCAGCTCAGCGGTTCGTGCCTGGGAAAAAGGCATTCCCAATAGCGAATTTAACCTGGGCTCAAAGGATGCGCCCACGGTTCGTGAACTTTTGAATGGCCTGATCAGTGAAGCTGGCTCCCGCTCAATTCTAGTCAGCACCCCGGCCAGCCTGATCAAGCATACCTTGAGGCTGCTCGATAAGGTTAATTTATCGCCACTGGTTCCAGAACAGTTTGAGATTGCCGATGAAGACTATATCGTTGACATCAGCCACACTGAGTCTGTGTTGGACTGGACACCGGAATACGGCGATTTCGATATGTTACTCGAGGCATATAACTCCTTCGCCAAATGAGATAAGTGAGGCTGGCATGGATGAATGGTGGATTAACTTTGTATGCAGGCGTGCGGCTGCAATCAGTATCGCTTTGGCTTTGCCTGCCGCATTTTTTGCTAACAATCGCCTGATCTGGCTATAAGTCGAATATCTCTATGGCAAACCCTGATATAGATGCTACTCCGACGTTGCCTTTGTGCGTGGATCTGGACGGTACGCTGGTGCGTACCGATGTATTGCTTGAATCTATCTTTGCACTACTGAAACAGAACTTTATCTATGTCCTGTTCCTGCCTTTATGGTTACTCAAGGGTAAGGCCTATTTCAAACAACAGATTGCCGATCGGGTAGAGCTGGATGTTGAGCATCTGCCTTACCATGAAACGTTTCTGGATTATTTAAGGAAGCAGAAGACGATGGGGCGAAGTCTTGTGCTTGCCACTGCCTCTAACATCAAATATGCAGAACAAATTGCCTTACATCTGGGGCTGTTTGATGCGGTTATTGCCAGTGATAACCAAAGCAACTTGTCCGGGCGCCGCAAATGCCAGCGTCTGATTGACAGCTTTGGTGAGCGCGGTTTCGACTATGCCGGTAATGCCAAGGTTGATTTGGACGTCTGGCGGCATGCCGATGGAATCATATTGGTGGCGGCTGAGGCTGGTGTTCAGGAACAGGCTGGGAAACTGGGCAGGATAAAAGAAATATTCCCAGGCCCGCCGGTTGGTCTGCTGACCTATTTCAAGGCTCTGCGTTTACACCAATGGGTCAAGAATTTATTGATTTTTGTGCCCTTGGCTTTGTCCCATCAGGTCAATGATCTAGGCTTGCTGCTACAGGCCGGTCTGGCCTTTTTTGCCTTTGGTCTATGTGCTTCCAGTATTTATCTTCTCAATGATCTGTTGGATCTGCCTGCCGACCGGCGCCATTCCAGCAAACGCCATCGTCCGCTGGCTGCGGGTGTGTTGTCTATCAAACAGGCTAGCTTGTTAATCCCGGCACTCTTGCTGCTTGGTTTTACGATTGCACTTGCGCTGCCGGTTGAGTTTTTGTTGGTCTTAACGTTTTATTTTCTGATTACACTGGCTTATTCGCTCTGGTTTAAACAGGCTGCGCTGGTCGATGTGCTGGTGCTTGCGGCGCTGTATACCTTGCGTATTATCGCCGGCACTGCTGCTGTTGGTGTGGAGTATTCATTTTGGTTGCTGGCCTTTGCCATGTTCCTGTTTCTAAGTCTTGCACTGGTTAAACGATATTCAGAACTACTGGCGCAGCCAGAGGATAACGATCAGCTTCTGCATGGTCGTGGCTACCGGGTAGGTGATTTGGACATCCTGTCTCAGTTTGGTAGCAGCAGTGGTTACATGGCCGTTTTGGTATTAGCCTTTTACATCAATAGCAGTGAGATCCGGTTGCTCTACACTTATCCTGAGGCGGTCTGGATGCTGTGTCCTATATTGCTATATTGGATCAGCAGGGCCTGGCTGCTGGCTCGTCGTGGCTAGATGAATGAAGACCCCGTGGTGTTTGCCATTCAAGATGTACGCAGTCGCTGGTTGGCCCTGATTACCCTGGCTATTCTCTGGGCAGGCCTCTAAATGCAGCTACATAAAGCCTTATGAAACTGGATTGGCAGGAGGCGACACTCAGTGGTTGGGGGCGAACTTCTCGCGCCAATGTTACGGCCTGCACACCGGCGCAAAATACAGGCGCGGCAGAAGCGATCCGCAGCGCGGCAGATCATGGCATTATTGTCTATGGCAATGGCCGCAGTTATGGCGATGCCGCCTTGAATGATGGCGGTCAAACTCTCATCACCAATCGCCTTGATCAAATTTATAGTTTTGATCCAGCCTCCGCTGAGATTGTCTGTGGCCCGGGCGTCACTTTTAATGACTTACTGCGCGAGCTGTTACCTCAGGGCTTTTTAGTTCCTGTCAGTCCCGGTACAGGTTTTGCCTCCATTGGTGGCGCGGTGGCCAATGATGTACACGGAAAAAATCATGACCATAGCGGCAGCTTTGGTGATCATGTGTTGTGGCTTGATTTGTTAGTGCCATCGGGTGAGACGGTGCGTATCTCTCGGGATATTCAACCTGAGTTGTTTGCCGCTACCATCGGTGGCGTCGGCCTGACCGGGGTGATGCTGGCTATCTGTTTCAGAATGAAAGCTGTGACGACAAATGCGGTTGCGTTAAAAGAGCAGCGCATAAAAAATCTGGATGACTTCTTCACCGCTTTTGAAACTGCACGCAATCATGCAACTTATTCTGTGGGCTGGATAGACTCAATGGCACAGGGGGCTAATCTCGGTCGCGGCATACTCGAAACCGCTGAGCTGGCAGATGCAATCATTCCTGTGCAATCGCAAAGACGTTTGACGATACCGATGGATTTGCCCGGCTTTGCATTAAACGCTTTATCTGTGCGTGCTTTCAATCATTGTTACTACCATCGTATTTCTCCACAGGGACGAAAACGTTTATTGCCGATGGAGCATTTTCTATATCCTCTGGATGCGATTCTGCAGTGGAATCGAATTTACGGTCGGCGCGGCTTCTACCAGTTTCAATGTGTACTTGATGATGCCGCCAGCCCCATCGGCATACGTCGCCTGCTTGAGGCAATCTCACAATCGCGTGCGGCATCATTTCTGGCCGTACTCAAAACACTGGGTGATGAGGGGCAGGGCTTATTGTCCTTTCCTAAGCGTGGTTACACGCTGGCTCTGGATTTTCCTCGTCGCTCTGACACGAAAAACCTGCTGGCACAACTTGAATCTATCACGCTGGATCATGGTGGTCGTGTCTATCTTGCCAAAGATGCCTGTCTGTCTCCGCAGGCGTTTGAACGCATGTACCCGAAAATTGATAAAATGCGCGAGCTGCTAAATGAGATTGATCCGGAGCAACGTATGATGTCAGACCTCGCCAGACGGCTCCGTATAAGAAACACCAAAACAGCCCATGCTGGGCACAAAAAATCATAACGATCATGAACTGCGACGGAAACAATAATCAATGAGCAATCTACCTAAGCCGATTACCCCTCCGAATTTGTTAAGCGTGTCCGATGCAAAAAACCTGACGGCTGCGGAAACTGCCGATCTGTTTTGCCAGCATCTGAATCCGGGCCAGCTTCATTTTCTGAAACTGTTAGGTTTTGACAAAGTATTGGTGGATTCCGCACAAGGCATGTTTTACACGGACAAGACTGGCCGCAAGATACTCGATTTTTTCGGTGGTTTTGGTTCCGTCGCCCTGGGGCATAATCATCCGCGTATCCTGTCCATGCGCAAGCAATTTCAAGATGAGCTGCGCCACGAAATTGCCATGGCTTTCATGTCACAGTACGCAGCCACATTGGCCAATAATCTGGCTGCAATCGCACCTGCCGATCTTGATATGGTCTTTCTTGGTTCAACAGGCTCTGAAGCAGTAGAAGCAGCGCTCAAGCTGGCAGAGAGTGTGCAGGGGCCTCAGCGGGCAACCATTGCCTATGCTGAGAACTCTTTTCACGGTAAAAGCCGTGGTGCATTGTCAGTGACAGATTCCAGCTTTTATCAATCTACATATAAATTGCTCGATAATCGGGTGCGTATCCCCTTTGGTGATGCCGCAGCGCTGGAGGCTGCCCTGAAACAGGATAGCTCTATCGGTATTTTGATTCTTGAAACCGTTCAGGGAGGGGCAGGTATCGTTACAGCCACGCCTGAATATTGGCAAGAGGTTCGCCGGCTTTGTGATGTCTATCGCGTGTTGTGGATTGCTGATGAGGTGCAGTGTGGTGTGGGTCGCACCGGCCGGTTCTTTGCCTTTGAACATGCCGGTGTGGTTCCGGACATGGTGACGCTGGCCAAAGCCCTTGGTGGTGGCAAGACCGCCATGGGCGCAATGATTGCCCGGCGACCGCTCTATATGAAAGCTTACGGCACACCAAAGACGGCATTAATCCACGGCCCGGCAACCTTTGGCGGTATCGGCGAGGCCTGCTGCACCTCTATCGAAGCGCTGAATATTCTTTACGATGAAAAGCTAATCGACAACGCTGCTACGCAAGGTGCCTATCTGCTTGAGCAATTAAATCTATTGCAGACAAAATACCCAAAACTCATTAAAGAGGTGCGTGGTCAGGGCTTGATGATCGGGCTTGAATTTAATGACTTTAGCCAGACCCTGCCAATCGGGGTTCGGCAAATGGTTGCCGTGCTGGATGAGAAACTCAAAGGCAGTTTGTGTGGCTTCATTGGTGCGCTGCTGCTTAAACAGTACGATATTCTGGTGGCCTTTACCGAATACAATCGTAATGTCATACGTCTTGAACCCGCCCTAACCATAGAGCGTGAGCATATCGACAGTTTCATCACAGCCATGGACAGTCTGTTAAAACGCGGTATTAGCGGGATAGTCACCGCCTATGTAACGCAGGTGGTGCGGAAGTCTTAAGGTCTGTTGATGATTTAAGAACGTTTCTAAAAACAGTGTTTTTTAGATAGGTTGTTAAACCTCATACGCAATCACCTGTTTTCAGAATGAAATGTCGATAATTTTTTTAGCTTCCCTAAAAGATGTATTTAGAATGTTTCTATAATAGACTGCGTCACTTGGAGTCTTGGATTTATAGACGGTCATGGCCGCTATAGTGACTGCCAGCTGGGGAGCAGGCATTTTTTAGTACCGACAAAGCGCAAGGAAGCATAAGACTTCTTATTGGTCGGTGCGATGGGGAAGGTCGTAACGATGAAGTTTTTAACAGGTACATTTTTTCTTGCACTCATCAGTTTTAGTCAGAGTGCATCAGCCCATTTGAAATGGTTTGCTGTTGATGATCATAGAATTAATCTCGGCGATTATTATTCCGCATACTACAATGAGATTTTTATCGGCGTGCTGCTTTGTTGTCTGATGATTGGCATCGCTATCTGGATAAATAAAAATCTGACATTTGTAATACAGCCGCCTCCTGGTGCAAAAAAATATATCGTTCGCGCTTTTTCGGTCTTAATCGGTTTATCCCTTTTATATGCCTCTTACAATGAGTCAATAATTGCTGCTCACTATCTTGTTTCGAGTCGCATTATGGTGTTGTTGCAATATGTTCAGGCGATTGTTGCCTTGATGTTGATATTCAATCTGTTTCCTAAAAGTGCAGCAAGCACCCTGATACTTATCTATGTCATTCTTGCAACACAGGTGGGGTTGCTCGAGGTGTTGGATTACATAAATATTATTGGTATTGCTGCATATTTAATTCTGTCGAACAGTAAAGATGAATGTCAGCAGGCCTACGCTGTTCCTGTGCTAAGAGTTATAACCGGGTTCACCCTGATCATACTGGCATTCTCGGAAAAACTGCTAAATCCTGATATTGGCCTGCGTTTTCTTGCCCTCAATGACTGGAACTTCATGCAGACAATTGGAATGACAAGTTATACCAATGAGCTTTTTATATTGTCTGCGGGGCTGGTTGAATTACTGATTGGCGTTATCTTTATGCTGGGCTTGCTGACACGCATTAATACCCTGGTATTGCTTGCCTTTATGATTACATCCAATCTGGCATTTATGATCCAAAGTTCAAATGCTGAGGCAATGACAGAGTTAGCGGGACACGCACCAATTCTCGCTATTGCACTAATATTGTTGATGTCTGGTGCCGGACATAAATGGAAAATCGCATGAAAAATTCCAACACATTTCTGAATAGCATTACCCAGCCAGGTACCACAAGGGATCTTTCATTTCTGGGTATTATTATGGTTTTTGTTTTTAGCAGCATGCCCGTCACAATCATGGGCAACGAAAATGCAGCGCAGTATTTTTTTGCTGAAAGACATACCAAAGTCATACACAGTGTTGACAGCTGCTTAAGCCCGTATAAGCCTTGTGTTGTCGATTTGGATGAAAGCAGCCGTCTAAGCGTAATGATGCCAACCCTGGTATCAATTGCCGATGACTTTGATGTGTCGGCCAAAATTACAGGCATCAAGGCAGAGAGGGTAACGGTGACTTTCAAAGGGGTGACTCATTCTCATGGTTTGCTGCCACAAACCATGCGCGAAGTTAAACCTCATGAGTTTCAAATAAAAGGGCAGTTGAGTTATTGCGGATACAAAAAAATGGATTGGCTGGCGGTGGTGACGGTATATACAGAACGAACAATCTATGAAACCTCGTTCAACTTTACGTCGATAGACTCACGAGTCGATGAGGCGCTGATCGAGCAGACAACCCTAACGGTTTTATAGGCTGGTCCCTCGCATTATAAAACTGACCAAGTATCAAATAGCCGCAGATTTTCGATATAGGTTTCAGGCACCGGCGTTGCTGTCACCAAGGGGTAATAGAGGGCAAAGGTTGCAATCACTAACAGTAAGTATGTGGCCAATGCGATACGTGGTAGCCATTTGTGGTAGTTGAGCCGGGATGCGGCATAGGCGATACCAAGAATCAGCAACGGCAGAAAGGGGTAGTAGTGATAGATAAAACTGGTGCGTGTGACCAGTAACCAGGGTATGAATTGCAGAAAATAGAGACCGGCAAGAAACAGGGCAACCTTGTTGTTGCCACGCAATGCTGTCCAGCCAATGCCAATCATTACGATAAAACCCGACCACCAGATGGCGGGGTTGCCGATTAAGTTCAGGCTGGCATGCATTCCATCGGCCACACCTCCCGGTGAATACATCCACATGGGCTTCCACATGACTGGCCAGGAAAAGAATAAAGAGCTGCCTGAATGTGTGGTGTCGCGGTCGGCGTGGTAATGCCAGGCATACGATTGCTGCTCAATGAAAACGCGCAGACCTTCAGCAGACCAGACGCCTGGGCTTCCTGGTGCGGTGTGAATGAATTCAAGATGAGAGAAATAATAAACCAGTGCGGGTAATAACAAAAAGCCGATTACCCAGTAGGCCACGCTGGGCAATAAATCGCGCCGCCAGAATCGGCTGACGGCGTCAACAGAGCCTGAGCGCTGTGCTGTTAATGCCGTTGTAAAGGCCGACACCTTGGCACCCACCAGCAAAATAAACAGGGCAAAGCCTACGAACAGGGCGTTCCATTTTACCGATGCCGCCAGTCCGAATAGCAGGCCTGCCGGCAAAAACCAGTTTAGATTGCCACGTCTGAATTGTCCCTGACCCAGCGAATACCATCGATATAAGGCCAGCAGGCAGGCAGTGATAAACAACACCAGAAAAGTATCAATATTGGCCCAGCGGCCATGAATAAAGAACATCAGCTCAAACATTGTCAGCACGGCAGCCACATAAGCACCGATACGTTTACCTGTGAGCCAGCGGCCACCGATGAACAGCAACACAGGCAGCAAGGCTACTGCCAGTGCATCCGCAAAACGCCAGCCAAAAGGGGTCATGTCAAATAGTCGGATGCCAAGGCCAATCAGGGTTTTGCCTAACGGTGGGTGCGCCTTTTCGTATGGCTCCACGCCATTGATCAGTTCGTTGGCAGAGCGGGCCATTGTGACCTCATCCCAAACGGTTCTGGCTTGATAGCCTGTTTGCTCTGTAATCTGATCCTGCTCGTTGAAGAGCGGGTGTTCCTGGGGGCGTGAGGTTATTTGCTTGCCTTGCCGCGACATAACCCTGGCTGGCAGGATAGGCTTGCCAGCCGTGCCCATCAGGGCCAGCTCATTGAGATCAAAGTCATGACCTGAAATGGTAATGCGAAGTCGCTCAACCAGTGGTGCGCGGTGGAGGGTTTTTCTCAGCACTTTAAAGGCACTGTAATACTGTTTTTTGCCCCGGTAACGCAGCACACCATTGCCTTTTTTCCACAATGGTTTCCAGGTGCTGCCTGTCCAGGATTCGAAGCGCACTATGCCGCCGCCTTTTGCCCCGGTATAGGCCCTTACCTGGTGGAGTGCCTGGGGGCTGTTGAACTCAAGTTCGAATGTATCGCCGGTCTTTGAATAGGATTGGCCTGTGGTTGGGTATTGTTGTTCACCAATATTGAACAGCAGCAGTGACAATGCCGCAAGCCAGATGGCAGTGATGGCGGCATAGTCCCATTTTGTCATAACGAATATTTTGTCCGCTGTGTGATCATGGTCAAACCAGTTAACAGCAAACTGTGTCTTGATGCGGTTGAGGTGGCTGGATAAAGGAAAACGCCGGGAAGCCCACCAGAGGCTATCTAAAACAATTAAAAACAGCAGTGTTGCAACAGCCACATAGGGCAGCATGGAATCGTCGGGTACGCCGTCATTGATCAGAACATAATGGGAAAATAGATAAACGGGTTTAAGCAGCAGCAAGAGGCTGATAAAAAGAAAGTTCCATCGATAATGACGGCTCTGTGTTAACAGTGGCACAAGGCAGGTCAATGCAAGATATAGACTGAGATCCTTTGACCATGGCAGCAGCACGGCGGCAAGCAGGGCGGCGAAATAAGACAAGGCAAAATATGATTCCATACCATTGCCATTCAGCCATTTGACGGGCTGCCAGCGCGCCAGCAGCATGACCGTCACCATGCACAGGCCATAAATGGCAATGGCCGGATTATTCAGGGGTGAGGCTAACAGCACTTGAACGGGGGATTCAGCAACTGCGCTGATCATGCTTAATAGTGGCAGATAGAGTGCGGTCAGCACTGCCACGGTGACAACAATAAACCTGAGCAGGGGAGACCATGATGTCCGTCGGTACAACAGCAGGGCCAACACTGGCAGGATGATAAGGCTGAGCAGGTTGCACGCTATTGCTGCCGCAAATGCCATGGCGGCCTGCGATGGCCTTGAACGGTGGGCCAGAAAAATAGCGCTCAATATGAAGAGCACGCAAATGGCAATGGGCTCTCCCCAAAACGCCGTCACCATGATAAAAGCCGGGTTCAAGGCAATAAAACAGGCTTGCCAGTAGCCACCTTTTGCCGGAATGAATCTTGAAAGATGTGTCAGCAATAAATAGATCAGACCAATTTCAGCAATAATCCCCGGTAATTTCAGTAACACGGTAAACAAGGCTGTAGCCTCTAACATATTGACTTTAACGATATAGCCAACAATGCTTAGCCAATACAGCCACAGCGGGCTGGGAAGCTCTGTATTCAATAGCTGGGGAAAAATATTTAGATTAAATGGCTCGGCAAGCGATAAGGCCAGGGCTTTATATTCCACCAGCTGAGGGGTAAACCCCATATAGGCGGCAAAGGCAAACCGGGCAATGAGTGCGGCGCCAAGCAAGAGCCAGAATTCCCGGGGCTGGCCGGGTTGGGGTTGAGTGTTAGGCGGGGGCGGGGCGAGTGTTTTTTTTCTGAGAACGATGAGATAAGCGCCTAAGAACGGCAGAAAAAACAGAAAATTAAAGAGCCGCAGTGGCGCGCTTGATCGTTTTGGTTCGGGGGGCGATTTTATGATCGGTTCATAGGCGCCAGGCCATTCGGCCAGCTCTTCTAGGCGCACATCATCGAACCAGGCGGTTCCTGTGGCGGTTGCATTCCAGTAGCCGAGCCTGAGTGCGAATTTAACTTCGTCATCTTCAAGGGCGCGAAAAACCTGTTCGACAGGTGTCCAGTCATTGCTGCCTTTCAGAGTAAGCTGGCTGTGATTGTATGTGCCGTATAGCGATAAGTTGGCACCTATATCGCCTTTAACATTCTTTGTTTTAATCTTGGCGCTGAACCGGTAGTAACGTCCGGCATAAACCTTTATTTTTTTTATAAAACGAAGGTCGTTTTTTTTATTCGTAAAGATTCGATAACTTGAACTGCTGCCGCTATGCACACCATTCTCGAATGTCATGCGGCCATTTTTTTTCCAGGAAAAACGCTCCCATTGCTGTGCCGAGTCGAGAAGGTTGCCTTGCCGTACTTGCTCTGTATCCAGTTGGCAACTACTGAGCGTGATAACGCAGATCAGTAACAACCATTGAGTCAGCTTCTTCACGTTTTTCTCTTATCGTTGATCTGCCAAGCCTGGGGCAATATTCAGTCCAGTGGGGTCGAGGCGAGGAATAAGATATTTAACGAATGAAAACTGAGTAGAGAAAGTTTAAACACGCGTATCCTAATTTTTTGTGCCAAGTTGCAAGGAGCCGCGTATTGGCTAATGCCCCTGTGTCAGACTTGAATGTTTTTATGGTTTAGTCCCCGCATTTAACCGGTTTAGCATTTGCTCGGCTTCTTTGCGTTCCGCGAACGATTGTGTGTTACGCAACAGTGAAACAAGCTGTGAACGAGCTTCAGAGCTGCGTCCGGCAGCCTCCAGGATTTGTGCTCTGTGATATGACAATAATGGGTTGCCAGAAAATTTATCCAATGCCCGTTCGTTAATGCGTAAGGCGCGCTCAAACTCTTCATTCTTCATTAATGCCATGGCCAGGGTGTCGCTGATTTCTGCTGAGCCCGGGGCAAGCGACTCTGCTTTTTCAGCGTATTTCAGTGCCTGCCTGGGGTTGGTGTCGATTAATTGCCAGGCCAGATTGTTAAGGGCAGTAAGGTTATTGCCTGTCTGTGTTAAAACCATCTCATATTGCTCGGCGGCATCCGTCATCCGGGCCATGTAAGAGAGTGCCTGGGCCAGTCGTAAACGCGCAGAGATATCTTTTGGGTGCTCTTCTAACCACTGTTCAAGCAGGACAACAGTGCCTTCTTTATCGTTCATTCCCCATTTCTGCTGGGCAAGCGCCAGCATGGCGGTATTGCTCGAGACGTTTTCAAATACTTCGGTGTAGATATCCAGTGCCTTGTCTTGTTTGCCCGTTGCCCGTGCCAGTGTCGCTTCAAGGATCATTACGTCTGGATTGTCAGGGGCGTTTCGTTTGAGTATGAGCAATTGCTGTTTAGCCTCACCAGTGTTCTGTTGTAGCAAGGATAGTCGTGCCAGTGCCAGTCGCGCAGGCAGGTGTTTGCTTTCAAGCGCAATGGTTTTTTTGAGTTCCGTCTCCAGCTTTTGTATGTTGCCAAGTTGAGCGTGAGCGAGTGCTAAAAGATAGTGGGCCTGAGCAGACTCTGGTTGCAGTGCGACCAGTCTGTCAAAGGTAACCTTTGCATCTGTCGCGGCACGCTGTGCCAGTTGTGAGCGTCCCAGGACGTTGAGTACCAATGGGTTATGGATCTGAGTCTGCTGTAGATCGCCAAGTGCCACTGTGACCTGCTCTGGTGTCCCCATGGCTAAGTGGTGGCGGGCCAGCGAGGTACGTGGTTGGACGGCGTTGGGATGTGCAGAAATAGCTTGTTGCAGGTGCTTAACCATATCCTCGTTTTTACCCTCGCGCTCATCAATCATTGATAATTTCATTAGCGTGTCCAGGTGGCCGGCGTTGTGTGCCAGAATTTCTTCATAGCGTTGCCGCGCCGCCACTAAATCACTGTCTTGTAATGCCAAAAGTGCGAGGTTTTGATTGGCAATGAGGTCGCCAGGGGCCAGTTCCCGGGCCTTTTCGAAATTTATTTTGGCTGCTTGAGGTTCCTGCTTCGCCAGGTGTATCAATCCCAGCAGTCGGTAGGGTTTGGTTAGCTCTGGATTGCGCAACCGGTAGCTGTCAGCTGTTGTAAAGGCCTTGTCGAACTCCTTGCGTAGCAGGTAATGGCGGATGAGTATTTCATCTGTGAATTTCCGGGTCTTGGGGTCGAGTGTTTGAGCAGCTTCTAATTGTTTCAGACCGTTGCTTTCATCACCATTGACAAGCAGTGCTGAGGCCAGGTCGAGGTGGGCGATGGCGGATTCTGGTTGCAGTGAAGTGATTTTTTTGAACAAGACAACACCTTCATCGCCCCTGCCTAGTTGCATATAGGCGGATGCCAGCATCTTGAGTGAGGCGGCATCTTTTTCATCTGTTCGGATAACAGGTAATAGTAGTTGTTCCACTTCAGAAAAACTGCCTGCCTGTAGTCGGATTTGCGCTAATACCTTGCGAGCGATAATGTTTCTTGGGTTGGCGGCGACGAACCGGGAAATATAGTGTTCGGCTTGCTCATGCTGGCCAAGCAGATCGTAGGTGGCACCGAGATAAAATTGTGCCTGCTGGTATCCTTTGTTGCCTTTGAGAGCTGCCTCAAAGGCAGTTTGTGCCTGGGGATAGCGCTGTTGGTAAAAATGTACCAGCCCCTGAGCGTAGAGGGTCTCGGAATATTGTGGCAACCTGCGCTGGAGAATATCAATATCGGCCTGGGCGGCATCATATTTTTCTAATTCAATGCGCACCATTGTCCGTTTAAGGAGGTCTGCAAAGTTATTTAACCGAAGTTCAATAGCTCTATTGAAGGCAGTTTCGGCTTTTTCTGGTTGTTGATCACGGCGGTGCACTTCTCCCAGCAGGCTCCACGCTGGTGCATAGCTACTGTTCTGCGTCAGCAGATTTTCCAGTTGCTCACGAGCCTGTGTAAGCTTGTCTTGTGTTGTCAGTAGCCTGGCCTGTTCAGTCAAGACTGGCGCTGAATCAGGGGCAAGTGAAAGCGCTTGGGTGATCTTTTCCCCGGCGTGCTCAGGTTTGTTCTGGGCGATCAGTGTTGCCGCTTGTGCCGCCAGGATCTGAGCCCGTGCAGTGGCGGATAAACCAGTGGTCTGGATATCCAGTACATCTTTAAGCTTGCCTTGCGACGCCAGGGTGAGGGCAAGTAGTGGTAGCACCGCTTCGTCGGCCACTCCCAGCTCTTGGGCGCGTCGGAACTCTTTTTCGGCGTAAGCCTGGTTGCCTACTTCCATGTGGACCTTGCCCAGCAGCCAGCGGGCTTCCATGTTGTCGGGACTTTGTTGTAGAACAGATTTTAGTTGAATAGCCGCCGCTCGCAGCTCACCTTTGTCAAGATGATCTTTGCTGCTATCAAGCAATTCTTTGTCTGTTAGATTGGCGCTACAGCCTGAGATCAGTGCAACGATCAAGAGGAGGCGGGTAAATTTGCTGGTAATCATGTTCTAGTCCTAATATTTTAGGTATGCCAAGCAAGCGTCATGTTGTCGCAAAGGATGCTGACCAGTAGTGGCTGGTTGCTTGAGTTATGCGTACGCCTAAGAACCAAATTTGGTATGTCTGAATGTAAATATATACTATATATAGGTGAAATACATGATGCCCGAGCACGGTTGTCAGTACAAACCGCCAATTGGGCTAAAATAAGGTGCTGCTTTTGATGTCTGCCAGCGGTGTGTTGATATGGAGGTGTAAGGTCACTATTAACAACCTGCTTGTTGGTTGGGCGTCAAATCGTCGTGGTTTATTTGCTGGAGGCTTCAATTCTTCTGGTGCTATTTATATTGGGTGTGGTTTTAGTTGAGTGTCGGAATATTTTACATTTTTTCTGTCTGACGGTGTTGTTGGTTGCGTGGTTTGTTTGTAACTGTTTGTTATTTATCCTGAAAATAATATTGGCACGGATATCGCATTGTAATGGGCAGGTTATCTGTTTTTAGTTTTTTTAGGGAGACACACAAATGAAACATGAAATGAAATTATTGGCAGCATCAGCCTTGCTTGTTGCCAGCTCTGCTGCAAGTGCAGGGGTTATTGATTTGTTTAGTACATCTCAGACATTTTTAGCCGATACGATCGAAGCTGATGGCATTGGTCTTTCAAACTGGGTAGATACTGCCGGTGACGACATCCTCGGTGGTTCTCGTGACCTCTATGTTGAAACAATTACTTCAGCGGCAGGCGGAATATCTCAGAATGCCTCAATCGGTGTTGCTGCAGACAATTTTTTCTTTAGTGTGGATGCTGGCGCAACAGGCATGGGTATTGTGCAGTGGGATGGCGCGGATCATGATATAGCCTTGGATGTTACTGGTTTAGGCAATTATGACCTAACCTTTGGCGGTGTTCTGAATTCCTTTGTAATCGATGTTGTAAGCGCTGACTTGGGTTTCAACTTCGTTATTGAAGCTTATACTGATGCTAACACGTGGACTAAAGCAAGCTTGTTATCAACAGCAGGTTCAGGTAGCGCTGTTATCTCTTACGCTGATTTTGGCAACTGTGGCTTGGTAGACATTCCTAGCGGTATCTTGTCTATTACTTGTGGTAGTTCAGGTGCAGTTGACTTCGCTAACCTTGGTGCACTGCAGGCAGTTATCTCTCCTGGAGGCAACTCTGGTACATTGGATATGAGACTTGAAGCTATCACTGTTCCAGAACCTTCAGTATTGGGTTTGATCGGCGCTGGTTTGCTGGCGGGTGGTTTCGCAGCAAGAACTCGTCGTAACAGAAAAGTAAACTTGACTGCTTAATTTAGCGTCTGTTTATTCTCAAAGCGTGGCCTCATTATTGGGGTCGCGTTTTTTTTCGTCTGTCGGAAATGACCCAGAATAAAATTGTGTAAAGCGATTTCTCGTTCCTCACGCTCCAGCGTGGGAATGCATAAGCTCAACATCAGCTGTTGGGTGAAGGCGCTACGACTGGGCAAGCTGTTCAGGTTGATTCGTCTAGTTTCAATATGGTTGCCACAATCTTGCGGAAGCGTTGTGCAGGGTTGTATTGATATAAAATTTCAGTGATCTGTTTTGCCGCTTGGGTGTATGAAGGGGTGTGTAACAGGTTGTTCATGGCTGTTTTGATACTGGCTTGAGTGATTCCGCCAGCGCGGAGTGTAATGCCTGCCCCCATATGTTCTATGGCTTGCATGTTCAGGAGTTGATCCATATTGCCGGCAATGCCTATTACGGGCACACCACTGCTAAAGGCCTGGTAGGTGGTCATACTGCCGCCGTTGCTAATCACAATTTGTGATCGTTGGCAGACGATATCAAGTGGTAAATAATCATGAGAAAAGACATTGTCTGGCAGCTCAGTGAGCCGGATGTTACCGGCTGTGGCGGTAATGATGGTCAGGGAAAGCTCTGCCAATGCTTGTAATATCATTGGCAGGAGCGCTGCTTGCCCGGAACTGCCAAGGGTGATAAACACGATGGGTTTGTCAGTGGGCAGTTTGTCCCACCAGTCGGGTAAGGCTGTGTTGGTGGACCAAAGCACAGGGCCAAGATGGTAGTGGCTGCTGGGCGTTGGCAGCATTGGTACTGCGTCGGGAATGTCTGTGTACAGGGTGAAATCTGCTGCTGTGTATGCTGTGCGCAGATCATATTTTAGGGCTGGCAGGCCAAACCTTTGACGTGCCTTGTTGAGTGGTCTGGCGTGCATCGCAAACACCAGGGGCCTGACGGCGTTGAATAGTGTTTGCGCCAGTTTGACCCCCAGTATTTTTGTTAGTGTCAGGTCGGGTATCGGGTAAATAATATCGGCAAATTGACTCCAATAGGCGTTAACTACTGCTGCGTATGGCACCTTTGCCAGCGGCGCACTGATGGAAAGCGATAGCCGGAAGTCACCCACCACCAGGTCAGGTTTTATTTTGTCGAGTAATTGCAGATCGTCTTCAACATATTGAGTAAGTGTGTTGGCATCATAAACGGGCTTTCCCTTGGCGAGGGCGTCGGTAAAGCTTGATGAGGGGATGGAATAGATCGGTTGAAAGCTGAAGGGCTGTGGTTGTTCCAGTTCGAGATAACGAGGGTCAGAAGCGATAACAATGTTGTATTTTGACGGGTCGAGAGATTTTGCCAGTGAAATAATTCTGGCAAAGTGAGCAAGAGTGACTGCCTCTGCAACAAAAAGAACCGTTGGTTTTTTAGGGCTGGGCATTGTTCTTCCTCTTTAACCTGGAATCTGTAGTTGGGCGTGGCATGGTTCAATCAGCAGGTGAAGCAGCAGTTCGAGGTTAATTTCTTTCATAACAACACCTTAGCATTAGAATGGAGCGGTCAAGTGCGGAATCCAGGTTTAGCGTTTGCGTAATACGACCGCTGGTTCGTATGCTGACGGAAACCAGTAACCAAACAGGGCATAAAACCAGAGTCGTGGTGAGCGGAGAAATACACGGGTGGTGGCCGCAGAATCCAGGGCCAGGTCGAGATTGTGTCCCACCGTTTTATTCAGTTCATCGAGAAATCGATAGTTTGCAAATGGTCTAAGTGTGTCGTGGTATGAGCGTCGATAGCTGGTGATGATATCCACATCAAATTGGCTGACAAAGTTATGCAGGGATTTTTCTGTCAGGATAATCCGGTGATGGGGCTGATGTAGGCGCATGATGTGTGGCTCCAGGTCTGACATTTCAACGGGGTCAGATTCGGCAGTGCCCAGATATAACAATCCGCCGGACTTGAGCAGACCAAGGCATTGTTTCATCATCGAGTGGATGTCATCACAATGTTCGAGGGTGTCGTTATTCACAATGACATCGTACGGTGCATTTTCGGCTGGTAGCTGCGCAAACTCGGGCACATAGGGGTCATAACCAATCACATCTTGATAGCCGCGTTCTTTTAAGTAATCAACAAAGATGCCATTGCCACAGCCATAATCCAGGATTGTATTTTCTGTGTCCATGCCAGCGCGGTTGAGGCGGCCGAGCAGGTTGTTGAGTGTGCCCCGGGCAAATACATCCAGTTGGCGTTTGTTGAGCGGGTAGTTAGTGTAGATGTCGTGGAAATCTACCGGCTCGATACTGATTATTGTCTGGCATTTTGGGCACATCCAGAGTTTGAACAGGGTTTGGCGGTAGCGCTCGGTATTGCCTCTTACTTCACCAAGATCACGAGCGTCTGGTTCGTCTGTGCTGTAGCCGCAAACCTGGCAATGTAGATGTGATGTCGCTTGCGTATTGCTCATAACAAAGTCCTTTTGTTGCCGCGGGGCAATGCAATTGCCGGTTCAGCTTTTCAGTTTATCCTCAGGCTATCTGTTCCGCTACTCGCAAGGCATTGGCGGCAAGCGTGAGTGAGGGGTTGGTGCCTGCACTGGACGGAAAGAAAGACGAATCGACAATATAAAGGTTTTCCAGTCCATGAGCCCGATTGTTTATGTCCAGGACACTATTTTCCGGTGCCAAGCCAAAGCGGCATGTGCCACAGGCATGTGCAATCCGTTCATTGTTTTCGGCCTGTTTTATTAACATGAAGCGATTGGCTGAAAAAGTTTTAGCCAGTTGATCTCGAAATAACCGAACCCTGTTTTGTTCATGGGGGCGGATTTTGTATTGGATAGACAGCCGGTTATTTGTTGTGTTGCTGAGTGTTACTCGATTGTCCAGATAGGGGAGGTCTTCCATTATTGAGGCAAACAGCACCCGGCGCTTGAAGATGTGTTTTAACACCGGACGAATGAGTGGTTTGCCTATCTTGAATAATCTTGCCAAGCCATTGCGGCCCTCGTTTTGAAGGTCTTTTTCCATGCCGTCAACGATAACGGATGATGGCGGCAGCGCACCAAATGATTGTACTGTGCCGAACTTATGGCCATTAAATTGATAAAAGTCGTTGAATGCCAGTTCTTTGAGGTTGCCCGGGTGGTCTTTCCGAGAGCGGGGCAGCAGTGCGTAAAGATCAATATAGTGACGCATAAGGTTCCGCCCTACCAGGCCGGAATCATTGGCCAAACCATTAGGCCATTGTTTTGTGTTCGAGTTGAGCAAAAGCCGGGGTGTTTCCAGGGCGCCAGCGGCGAGGATGATGGTGGTGCCTCGTAGTGTGAGGTTTTTGTTATGTTGCCTGCATAAAACTCCGGTCACGGTATTCTGGTCAGACTCAAGTTTTATCACTTCACACTCATCCAGCAAGCAGGCGTTGTGTTTTTCAAGTGCCGGTAGCAGGCTGATGCGGACGCTGTCGTTTTTACAATTGTTAGGACAGAGAAACCCCTGACAGCCCTGGCAGCCCGGTACAAATTCACAGGCTTGGGGCAGGCGGTAAGGATGGAGGCCGTTATCAGTGAAAAATTCGTTTAGTTCCTGTGTCGTCGAGCATAGTGGCGGTGGTGTTAAAAAGTGTGAGGTTTGCAGGCCTGGGGGGTGGCAAGCGTCTGTGCTGCCTCGCAGACGAAAGAGCCGTTCTGCGCGTTCGTAGTAGGGTTGCATGTCAGCGTAACTGAGTGGCCATTGCTCGGGCAGTGTTGAATCTTTTGCCTCTGGGTGATTCTTTTTTGGGCTGAAATCGGCGGGAAAAAATCGCTCCATGGCGGCACCGTAGAGCGCACTTGAGCCGCCAGTGCCACTGCCAATGAAGGGTATGCTGTGGCGACTTTGTGGCAGGGTTTTATCTTCGATTTCGTCGGCATAACGCCCAGCCTGACTCAGTGCTTCCCGGTGTTGCGCCTTAGGGATGGAGGGTGGTTGAAAAAACGTTTCGGCAAAATTACCGCGCAGTCCTGTGTCGGGATACAGCAGTGATTTGCCTTTTTCGCAGAATAATACCTGTTTGCCAGCCTGTGCCAGGGCAAGTCCTATGGTTGAACCTGCCATGCCGGTGCCAATAATGATTACGTCCCAGTGGCGTTGACTGGCTTCGCTGGCATCTAAAGCGGTGGCCTTCATGATTATGATTTTTCAGGCTGTTTGTCTGTGTTTTTTGACGTCATTGCTTCAATTTTCATTAACAAGGGTGGCAAAAATAAAAGATCGGCAAGCAGGGCGCAGCCAATGGTGATGGCCATCAGTGCTCCGGTGTATGAGTTAAATGAGAAATCAGATAGCGATAAAACCAGAAATCCGGCGATTAAAACCAGTGATGTCACCCAAAGTGCCCTGCCAACTGTGGCGAAGGCATAACGAATGGCTTCTTCAGACGACATGCCTTTTTCCCGTTTTGCGTGTAAATATTTGCTTAGAAAATGCACGGTGTCATCAACGATGATACCAAGGCTCATGCTGGCGACAACCGACAGGGCAAATCCAATTTGGCCAACAGCGAGCCCCCAGACGCCAAAGGCCATCATGAGTGGCACAAGGTTGGGGATTAGGCTGATGAGTCCAATTTTATACGAGCGCAGGGCAAAAATCAGAATCAGGGAAATAAAGGCCAAAGCAACAACCGTTGCCACGAGCATACTTTGTATGTTGCGTTCGCCGATGTGGGCAAACATCAAGGTTATCCCGGCACCTTCTTCGGTCTGCATGGGCGGGGGGGCGTTATTACGCAACCATTCCTGAGCGCGTTGTTTGAGTGCCAGAAGCTCCTTGGTTGACGAGGCGTTGAGGGTGACAGTTAAACGAGTTGCCGATTTGTCGATGTTGATGCGGTCGTTGAGATCAAGTCCATAAGGCAGTGACATTTCATACAGTAATAGGTATTGGGCCGATAGTTCGCGTTGCTCGGGAATGAGATACCAGGCCGGGTCGTCGTAATGCAGGTTCATGTTCAAACGTTTCATGATGCTGAGTATGCTCTGAACATGAATGACGTTTGCCTGTTTGTGATACCAGTTGGTGAAGTCTTCAAGGACTTTTAAATATTCCGGGTCGCTGATTCCGCCCGGTCCATTGGCGGCCAGTGAGTAGTGTATTTCGTAAATTCCTGTGAGGTTTTCATCAGCAAAGTTTGTTGCCTGGCGTATGTCAGTGTCTTCGCCAAAGAATTTATGAAATTCATCGTTTATCTGATTGCTGGGAATGGCGGCAGCCAATGCAAGTATCAGCAGGGCCATTCCCCAAAGCAGACGGCTGCGATGGTTTATCACGAAGTTAGCGAAAGATTCCATTAAGGTATCTGTTTGCTTCTGACTGCGGGCCTGTATCGGCATGATCATCATGAGTGCCGGTAGCAGGGTGATTGAGAGAAAGAAGGCGGCAATGACACCGATAGCGGCGATGTTGCCCAGGTCACGCAATGGCGGTGCGTCACTGAAATTCAGGCTGAGCAGGCCGATGGCTGTTGTTAATGATGTCAGCAAAATGGGGGTGAAATTCAGGCGCAGGCTTTCAATGATGGCAGCCTGCTTGTTTTTGTTGTTGCGATAAAAAAACAGGAAACTGGTGAGTATGTGTACGCAGTCGGCAATCGCCAGGGTGGCGATGATGGTTGGCGCACCGATAGAGGATGGGGTGAGAACAATGCCTATCCAGCCTGCCAGTCCCATCGCGGCAGCGGATGAAAACATGACAACGATCACTATGTTGATGGTGGCTGAGGTTGATCTTAATAGTAAGGCCAGACCAAGCACGACAACTATAAAGGTGGCAGGGACGAGTGTTTTTAGATCCGCTTCGGTGTGTTCCTGAAGGGCGTTATTCAAGGCGACGATGCCGGTCAGATAAAAGTCGATCTCTGGATGCTGTTGTTGGGCGGTGTCGATTATGTCGCGAATGAAATTCATGACCTGGGGGGTGGCCTGATGGGATTCGTGCTCGGGCAGGTAAACCGCTACGTTGATGCCGGTTACGTGTCCTTGGGGTGATATCAGCTTATTGATTAAGATGGGTTCGTTTAATGCTGTTGCGCGTATCGATTTAAGTTTGTCATTGCTGAGATTTTCAGCATTCTCGATTAAATCCTCAACAATCAGGTCGTCACCGTCCGCATATGTGTGCTGGAAGTTGGTGATAGAGTCGACGCGGGTGGAATATGGGGTTTGCCAGGCTGCAGTGGTGAGTTCTTCAACGGCTTTCAGGGTTTCACGAGTGAAGATATCTTTGTTCTTGGGGGCAATAACAATGATGACGTTGTTGCTTTTTGTGTAGGTGTTTTGTAAGTCCTCAAATGCCTTGAGTTGAGGGTTTTCCTGGCTAAAAAAGAGCCGGTAGTCATTGCTGAACGAGAGTAGTTTTGCGCCGCTGGCGAATAGGGCAATGCAAAAAATTGTAAGTATCAAAACTATGACCGGGTGTACTGTTACCCATTTGGCAAATCGTTCCGTCATGTGGTTTCCCTGTTTGGGGCCTGTTTGGCTGTCATCCGTTTGATTGGGTAAT
>JAJRTX010000327.1 GCA_021545665.1 Zetaproteobacteria bacterium | reverse complement strand
GATTAAAATACAAAAAACTCATATATCCTAACCAAAATTAAGTTCCCTCAGACAATATCTCAACTTAACGTATCAAAAATGATTTTCCGACAGACCCCATATTTAATAAGGAAAAGCAGATGGCCGAGTATGATATTAGCCTGACAAAGGATCAGGCGTCTCTCCGAGTGTCCAAAAGTGGTTGATGAAAGGCAGGGACCCGAAGTAATCTATGTCTCTTGACCTGCCGTCAAACTCCCGGCTGTTATCGACATAACTGTTACGAGTGAAAATTTAGAATGAATGCACAACGGCTATGGCAGCGGCTATCTGTCTGTCTTCAATTTCCGGGAAAGACGCTTACGTTTCTGATAGCTGACAAAGGCTCCAACGAAGCCACCGATCAGCCCAAATATGGCAAAGAACACGATTATAAATACCCAGGCACCAGACGGGTCACTGGACTGCTTTCCCTGCGCCCAGCCAAGAGCTGCGCCAAGTATGCCGGAGATTATTGCTTGCCTGGAATCGAATATACGCACAGTGCTTCAGTTATTACCGAAATTTTCGGCATGTTTCTCAATCCACTGGCTGGCCGCTTTTTGAAATGAAATAACATGTCCTTTATGCAATAGTTGTTTTCGATATTTCTCTATCTGGAAAATCTGTTCAATCATACGCACCCGGAAAGCGGTATCATCATCCAGAAACATAAGGCCGATTTCAAGTTGATCATCCAGACTGCGCTGCCAGCGAACGATCCCGATCGCCTCAAATGGAGGGTGAATGTGAGGTATACACACTTTCAGTCGGGCCCCCTTTTCAAAAAAGACATTTGTCTGGATAGCGATACCACCTTCACTAATATCACTCATCGGAACATATTCACAGGCCTGCAACTGCTGCGGAAAAATCTGAATCGGAATATCAACAGGGTGCCTGAAGAATTTTCTTTGTTCATTCTGCATATATTACCTGGTTAATCCTTCTTTCCTAAATATTTCGGCTCCAGATTCATTTGGCGATAAGTGCGGAAGCGTTCTCTGGATATCTGTTTAAGGTGATCATCCCATCCGTCGACAAAATCTACAATATGTGCAAATCCGGAAATATCAGGCGGCACCTCCAATCCTCCATTGATTAATACAACCGGATGATTATCTCGCTGGATTGATGTGGCCAGCAGCATTGGTTGTCTGGTATTCTCTGTATGATCCGGGCATGCCACTCCATGTGCAAGAAATGATTCCGGATGAATGGTCCATAAACGTTCATTGAGTTGTGCGGCAAAACCGTTATCGGGGCAGAGAATTAATACATGTGGTGTCAGACGATTACGTCTGAGCAGAAGGCGGGATATGCCCTCAACCCTGTCCGGCTTGTCCAGATGTTCAAAGTGAACGCGAGTTTCAATAGTCATGGATTAGTACCAGCTGTTCGCAGCTTGTTTTTCCACACCTGTATCAGGATCGCCAATGCTACAACTGGAAAAATCAGACTTAGTGGTTGAGCCGTTGATGGCTGGATATGGTAACCCAGACCAAGCACCGCAGCCTGTACTGCTACTATCAATCCGGGAATTTTCCATGCCCATGGAGAAGCTTCCCATTGTTCAAAGGGTAACCTTTTCAGGCCTTTCCAGCACACCCACATGGTAACAATGCCGATAGTTATTCCTGTCACCACATCAACAGGGAAATGTACGCCGCCATAAATGCGGCCGAATGCGGCCAGAAAAAATATAATTCCAGTCAGCCAGCTATACCAGTTCTTGGCAGACCAAAGCAGGAAGGCAACCAGCATCATCACGCCATCTGAAGTTGCATGTCCGGATGGAAAACTGTGGGACATCAGGCTGGAGCCGAGCACGTGCACATTTTCCAGAACCGCTGGAGGGCGTGGCATATCGAAAATTCGTTTTAAGAGCTGTGCGAACAGCCCGGATACAATAAAAGCCAGCATAGCTGTTATGCCCAGACGTAAACGAAACAGCATCAGCAGGCTGCAGATCAGCGCAATAATAAGTCCGTCGCCCAAACCACTGGTGATTCCAAAAAATATATCAGCCACAGGTGAATGGGCATTGTTGATTAAACGAAAAAGCTCATGGGATTCAGCCACCTGTTATATCAGTGCGCGGATCAGGTCATTATATTCAATGATGCCATCTGCAGCCATTTGTAAGGCATGCTGTGATTTCGGAATCATGCCGCGCTCCATGGCTACTTGCAGCAATTGATCCCCCAGCTTGCCGGCATGAATGGCTTTGCGAAGATAGTCATCGACAGTGAGCATCTCATACAGCATTACCCGGCCAATATAGCCGGTCTTATTACACTGATCACATGAACCAGATTCATATAACTTGGCCGGAACCTCATAACCAAAATCTTTAACGATGCCGAAAGTCTCATTGGTTTCAGGCAGCTCCTGTCGGCAATGCGGGCATAGTTGCTTAACCAGATTCTGACTAATGATGCCAAGCAATGCAGGTGCCAGCAAATAGTTTGGAATACCCAGATCATTCAAACGAATAATAGTATCTATCGCTGAATTGGTGTGCAGTGTAGAAAACATCAGGTGGCCGGTTAATGCTGCCTCAATACCGATTTCTGCAGTTTCCTGATCGCGCATTTCACCAATCATGATGATATCAGGATCATGGCGCAGTACATTGCGCAGTACGCGGGCAAAAGTCAGGCCGATTTTCTGGTTAATCTGAATTTGATTGGCCCCTTCAATCTCCGACTCAACCGGGTCTTCAATAGTCAGAATATGTGCTGGCAAATGAGAAATAGAATTTAATATAGCAAACAGCGTTGTTGATTTGCCAGATCCGGTAGGTCCGGTAACCAGTATCAATCCATAGGGCCTTCGTACCATCATTGAAATTTGTTTGAGATCCTCTTTGCGCAATCCCAGAGTCTCCAAATCTACTGCAGACTCTTTATTCAATACCCTCAGAACCAGGGACTCGCCAAACGAATTGGGAATGCAGGAGATGCGGAATTCATAAACGGTTTGATTGTCACGCAACAGCAAACGGCCATCCTGAGGCATGCGCTGCTCGGCAATGTCCATACCTGAAAGTATTTTTATACGTGCGACAATCTGCTTGTGCAGACTTTTATCGAGCGCATTTTCGGCAATCAGATCACCATTCAGGCGATAGGCCAGAATAATTTTATTGGCTTGCGGGAGTATATGAATGTCGGATGCTTTTTTTTTCAAACCATTGCGAATAATGCGATTCACCAGTTTAACAATGGGAACATCTTCAGCTGCTTGAGTCATTTCAAATTTATTAACAGGTTCATCTACGCTTTCAGTTTCCTGGTGTAGAAACTCGCAGGAAAGTTCTTCTTCCTGGATTTCGTTCTTCAGGTAAATATCCAAATGGAAATTCAACTGTGAACTTTTGACCAATATTTCCTGTACCTTCTTCCCTGTTGTAAAACTGATGGTGTCATAAGCCTCCAGGCCCATCGGGTCTGCAAGCGCAATGGTTAATGTATGTTCATCAGCTTGAATCGGCAGAATTTGATAACGTTCGACTACTTCCCTGTTGATTTCTGCACCTGCCAATGGATTGATATCATATTGGTCGAGATTGACGGTGGGGAGACAGAATTTCTTAGCAAGTGCAGAGAGCAGTTGGTCTTCGGTGATAACATGTGTCTCTAACAGAATTTCACCCAGCCGGTGACCGTCATGTTTTTGAATATCGAGAGCGACTTCCAGATCTTCATCAGTGATAAGCCCGGCCTCAATCAGCAATTCACCGAGTCTCATTTTAGGGCGGGTCTGAATTGCCAGTGCTGTGTCGATATCGGTGCCTTTGACCTTGCCGCCTTCCAACAGAATAGTTCCGAGTGGTTTATCTTCTAACCCTGTTTGCATCTCCAGCGCCTGTTGAACTTCGGTCACAGAAATTAATTCCTGATCAACCAGTAAGTCACCCAGTTTCATTTGCTGGCGTTTTTGCGTTGTCAGAGCCTTATCAATATCATCATCTTTAACTTTGCCCTGCTCTTTCAGAATATCACCCAACGGGGTCATCATCTGTGACTGTCGCTCCAGCGCCTGCTGAAGGTCATCTGTAGACAGCATATCCCGGTCGACCATTAATTCGCCAAGTTGCTCCTGTTTTTCCTTGTAGCGGATACCATGGCGATAAAAGAAAATACGCTCAAAAGCAAGGTGCTCATCTTTGCTTATTGCAGCATAAAAACCGAAGGTGTTAGTTGCGGGAGGGAAGGCAAGTACTTTATATTTTTTTGAGGTCACTGTGATAACAGTTAGTTCATCCGCTTCATTGATTTTGGGCGGATGGCCTGACACAAATTCAACTGTATCGTGCATGAGGATGTAAGCGATATTATTAATATCCAGAGTTCTTGGTGGTTGATGTCCCTCTATTCCCGTTTCGTGCAGATCCAGCAAGGTCATAGTTGGAGAAAAAGCGGATAAGTCTCCTTCGAGAATCTCTCCATTAATGAGATGGATTATTACATCCCGGCGATGTTGCCCTGACTTGTCAGGTGTACCCACAGAACACCTCCTCTGGCCGATCCGTCATAGCAGCTAACCATGATATCAGACTTGATGCTGCTATATTCTACTCTCTGCAAAGAACTGCAATAGAAATATTAAATGGTAGTTATATCGCCATTATTATACGCGCATATTTCGCATTGGCATATTGAACAGCCGGAACGGGATGAATCTAAACTCCTGGTGGTCAGAAGAAAATAGCACAAAGAAGCTCTCAACTTTGTACAACCAGATATAATCAGCGCTTCCTTAACAAGACTCTGGTATGAGCCAATTACAAAACTTCTGTTTTTCAGCTTGAATGTGTTTTCCTGTATAGATAATCTACCAATAGGCGAACACCGGCACCAGTAGCTCCCTTGGGTGAAATATCCGTGCCTTTCATATTCCATGCCGTGCCTGCGATGTCCAGATGCACCCATGGAATATCATCAACGAAACGGGACAGAAAACATGCGGCTGTAATCGTACCTGCATCGCGGCCACCGATATTTTTGATATCAGCAATATCTGATTTTATCTGTTCCTGATATTCCTCATGCATCGGCAGCTCCCATACACGGTCATGGGTGTGTTCGCCTGAAGTTTTCAGGTCTTTTTTCACTTTTTCTGCTGTTCCCAATAGTCCCGTGGCATGAGCACCCAGTGCGATTACACATGCCCCGGTCAATGTGGCGAAATCTATGATTTCGGCAGGTTTCTGCTCAGCAGTATAGGCCAGAGCATCGGAGAGTATAATGCGGCCTTCTGCATCGGTATTTTGCACTTCAATGGTAATGCCCTTGTAACTGGTAATAATATCACCTGGTTTATAAGCTGCTGCACCCAGCAGGTTTTCTGTTGAAGGAATGACGCCGAGCAGGTTGATCGGCAAATTCATCTCGGTTACAGATTTAAAAATACCCAGGACAGAAGCTGAACCGCACATATCAAATTTCATTTCATCCATTTGAGCTGGCGGTTTCAGGGAAATACCACCGGCATCAAATGTCAGACCCTTACCCACCAGTGCGACAGGCGCATCACCTTCGCTGCCGCCTTTGTAATTCAATACAATAAAACGAGGCTCTTTTGCTGAACCCTGATTAACGGCCAGCAAAGCATTAAATCCTGCTTTTTCAATTGCTTTTTTGTCCATTACAGTAACTGTTAGTTTTTGATGTTTCAGAGATGAGGCTTCCTGGCCGAGAAATTCCGGCGTACAGACATTGCCCGGTTCATTGGCAAGATCACGTGCGAAATTGGTACCAGAAGCAATGGCTCTAGCTCTGAGGACAGCGGCATTGGCTTGTTCAAGATTATGTCGCGATGTGATCATGATGGTGGCTGAACGCAACGCCCGTTTGTTTTCATCTTTTCCAGTCTGGTACTTGTCAAATTTATACAGGCCCAGCCAGAGGCCTTCAGCTACAGCCTGTACTTTATCAGTCTGTGAAGCATCACGCACTTCGAGTTCAGGAAGATATAAAGAAATATCGCGAGCTCCACTCTTATTCAGTCGGCGTCCAATTTTAGCAGCCAAAGCACGTAATTTTTGTAAGGTCAGTTTCTTTGCATCACCTGCGCCGATAAGTACAAGACGCTGAGTCTGTATGCTTGGCATATCATAAAGAGTGCGGCAGGCAGCAAAAGAGCCACATAAATCATAGGTACGCAAGAAAGATGTTAGCGCATTGTTTGTTTCCTGTTGTAGTTGTTTGCCGGATTCGGTCAGTTTGCGATCATCCAGTAGCGGCAATACTACTGCATCATTATGTTGTTTGTGGGCATGCCCTGTTTTGACACTGATTTCGATCATGAAAAACCTCTTATTTAAATCCTTGAATTATTATTGTTAATCCCGCCAGAATTCCGGCACCAGTAATACAAAAAAGGTGTAAATTTCAAGGCGCCCGAGAATCATGCCGAAGATTAGCACGCCTTTGGCCATTTCAGGTAATGACTGATAATTACCCACCGGCCCAACGCTGCCAAATCCGGGTCCGGTATTGGTAATACAGGCGGCGGCGGCACTGAATGCCGTCACCATGTCTACACCGGTAAAGGCCAGTAAAGTAGCAATAATAATGTAGCAGACAATAAAAAGAATGGCAAAGCCCCAAAGTGCTTCAGTAATCCTTGATGAAATACGTTGTTGCCCCATTTTCACGTGAATAATACCGTGTGGATGCACCAGACGCCGGATTTCGCGCATACCCTGGCGAAACAGCAGCAAAATTCGAACTACTTTCATGCCGCCACCTGTTGATCCTGCACAGGCACCTACAAACATGGTTATCAATAGCAGCATTGTTGCCCCTGACGGCCATAGGCTATAATCACTGACTGCAAAACCAGTGGTTGTGGCGATGGAAACGACATTGAACAGCACATCAATGGCCTCTATCTGTTCATTCCAGTCAAGTTGCAGACTGATCAGAATCACCAGCATACATATCCAGGCAATATAGGAGCGGAACTCTTCATCGCGAAAATAAGTGCGAATTGAGAAACCGCGTAATACAGCTGCAAAATGAAGGGTGAAAGAAACGCCTGCCAAGGCCATAAAAAAAATGGCCAGCAGCTTTAATAGTGGAGCATCAAAATAGCCAAAACTGGCATCATGAGTAGAAAATCCACCAATTGCTACAGTACACATAGCATGGTTGACTGCGTCAAATCCGCCCATGCCACCCAGCCAGTAAGCCAGGGCGCAGATTACCGTCATGCCCAGATATAAATACCAGAGCATCTTGGCTGTTTCAGTGACGCGTGCTGTCAGCTTATCTTTGACTGGCCCGGGAGTTTCCGCCTTGAACAGTTGCATGCCGCCCACGCCAAGTAGTGGCATAACTGCCACTGCCAGAACAATAATACCCATGCCTCCCAGCCATTCCTGCAGTGAGCGCCAGAATAGAATGGAATGGGGCATCTGATCCAGACCGGAAAGTACAGTTGCACCTGTTGTCGTAAGCCCTGAGGATGATTCAAAAATGGCATCAACAATCGAAGGCAATGTGCCCGTAGTCCAGAATGGTATAGCCCCCAGTAAAGACAGAATTAACCAGGCCAGTGCCACAATCAGGAAGCCATCCCTGTGACTTAACTGTTTGGGAGCACCACCACCATAGCCCATCATTGACGCGCCCAGGAGGACCACAATATACCCGGCTTCAAGAAATTCAATTTCGTGACCGGCTTCATAATAGAATGAGACAATGACCGGCAGGAACATACAACAGCCATACAAGGACACCAGTACGCCCAGGGTCCAGATTACACCTTTAGGATGCATGCTTTAGAAAAATTCCAGATGCACTTCAAACAACTTTTCAACAGCCGCTACGGAAGCACTCGTGGTTACAATAAGCACATGATCATGTGCTTGAATCTGTACAGAACCACAGGGAACAATTATCGTATCGTCACGCAAAATGGCACCGATTACAGTATCATTCGGCATTTTAAGTTCCCTCAAGGGTGTGTTAAGAATGCGGCTTGTTTCCAGCGCTTCGGCTTCCAGAACTTCCAGGTTCCCATCTGCAATTGAGGCCATGCCATGAATTCTTCCTTTGCGTACGAAACCAAGGATTGAAGCCACCGTAGATAATCGGGGTGACACAGTTACATCCAGCCCGATCTGACGGACAAGCTGGGCGTAGATTGATCGATTTACCAGTGTGATAACATGTGAAACCCCATAACGCTTGGCAATCAGACTGGCAAGAATATTGGTTTCATCATCATTGGTCAGGGCCAGAAAGTCATCCATTTTGTCTATATTTTCTTCTTCCAGCAGCTTCTGATCCAGGGCATCACCCTTGATTACAATGGCATCGTTCAATTGGTCTGAAAGCCATTCGGCCCGTTCATGATTAAACTCTAACACTTTCACCTGGGCACCTGATTTTTCCAGTTCACAGGCAACGATATAGCCAATATGGCCGCCACCAACAACCATCACATTTCGACCTTTGGACGTATGACATTTTAAATCAAGTGTTTCCATAACCGCGTTCAGTTCTAAATGTGATACAGTTACATAAATACTGTCTCCGGCAAGCAGAACAGTATCGGCCCTGGGGACGCTCCAGCGTCCATTATGTTCATGTGCCACGACATAAACATTCAAATTCCCCATCACTTCCGGCAACTCCATCAGAGATAAGCCCGCCAGCTTACTTTTGGGGCGAACAATAAATTCTACCAGTTGGATAGCACCATCAAAGAATTCGCGCGCATCCAGGGCACTGGATACTTTTAAGCGTCCCATAACTACCTTGGCCGCCTCCCCTTCAGGTGAAATAATTACATCAATCGGCAATTCATCGCGTCCAAACAGCTCGGAATGGTTGACATAATCGGTTTCGCGAACACGAGCCATTTTAGTTGGCACTTTGAACAGAGTATGTGCTACCTGACAAGCCAGCATATTGATTTCATCATTTGTTGTTACCGCAATCAGAAGATCTGCATTTCCAGCTCCAGCCTGTTTAAGAATACCTGGATGTGAAGCTTTACCACAGACAGTTTTAACGTCCATGGCATCAGCTATAACCTGTAAACGAATTGCATCCTGGTCAACAACTGCGACATCATTACCTTCGGTGGCCAGACGGTTGGCGATATGGTAGCCTACTTCTCCGGCACCTAGAATTATAACGTTCATACAGACCTCTTCTCTGGTGGCAGTAGTCCAAAAGATTTTATTTTTCGATGTAGCTGGCTTCGCTCCATGCCAATATCCGCAGCAGTTCGACTGATATTCCACGCATGTAATTCAAGATGCTGAAGCAGAAAACGGCGCTCAAAAGTCTCTCTCGCATCATGAAAGCTATCCGAATCTATCTGTCGGTCAGTCATTGCAGACATAGTTTTTGAAAGAGTTGGCGAGGGAAGCTGTGAGGATGACTGGTCGGGAGGAAGCATGGTTTCCTCAGTTAACTCCTCGCCTGGCATGAGAATATGGCAACGCTCAACATAATTACGTAATTCACGTACATTTCCTGGCCACCTGTAAGCCTGTAATGCTGCCAGAGCCTGTGCAGAAAAACGTATTGGTTCGCCACCCAGAGTGTGAGCCTGTTCTTCGGTCATAGTCTGAACCAGTAGGGGCAAATCATCAATTCGATTGCGCAATGCTGGCATATGGATAGCTACTACATTCAGTCGATAATAAAAATCTTCACGTAGTCTTCCATCCCGTAGTGCCAGTTCAAGGTCATGGGAGCTGGCAGCTATCAGTCGAATATCTGCAGGTAATGGCGCTGGATTTCCCAAGTGCTGTACGACCCGTTCCTGCATGACGCGTAATATCTTGGCTTGCGCACTCAAACTCAATTCTGTCACTTCATCAAAGAATATTGTCCCGCGATGTGCAGTTTCAAAACGGCCACGCTGGGCATGTAAGGCTCCGGTAAATGCACCTTTTTCATGCCCGAATAGTTCAGAATCCATATGGTTGGGAGCTATGCTTGCAGTACTTACTTCGACAAATGCTCCTTCTTTGCGTCTTGATGAAGCATGCAATAATCGAGCTGCAATGTCTTTGCCCGAACCGTGCTCCCCCAAAAATAATACCGGGCTGCCAGAAAGTGCAACACGCTGGATTAATTTCTTTACTTGTTTTATTGCAGTGCTGTTGCCAATCAATTTCTGCTGACTCTGGTTTGTGCTATCCAGTCGTTTCAAGTCAACATTTTCCTGTTCAAGTCGACGTTTTTGCACCGCATTCCGTGCCAGAATCATCAGACGATCAAAAGAAAGTGGTTTCTCTACAAAGTCAAACGCACCCTGGCGGGTGGCTCGTACGGCTGTGTCAATGGTAGCATGTCCGGACATCATGATAACCGGCATCAGCGGATCTACCTGATGAATTCTGTTGAGTGTTTCAAGACCATCAATGCCTGGCATCCAGATATCGAGTAATACACAATCTACTGCTTGTTTGCGCAATCGTGCGATAGCCTCTTCTCCGGAAGCAGCACACACAACCAAATATTCCTCATCCTCAAACAAACCCTGTAGAGAATCACGAATAGCCTCTTCGTCATCTACAATCATGATTCTTGATGTCATGATTCCTCCATTTTGACGGCATTTCTTGGCAGTCGTAAGCAAAAGTGTGTTGGGTTGGCCGGGGAAATCAACGTCAATTTGCCATTATGATCTTCAACAATGCGCTTGGCGATTGCCAGGCCAAGTCCTGAGCCTTTAGCCTTGGTCGAGAAATATGCATCAAACAATTGCGGCACAGATGCCTTGTCGATCCCTTCACCATCATCTTCAACATGCCATTCAGCATATTCTTTTGCGATGACTGCATATAAACGTACAGCTCCGCCCTGTTCAGTGGCAGATACGGCATTATCCATCAGGTTAATCAACACCTGTCGTACCTGATCCGGGTCACACTGGCATATATCTTCAACTGTATTCTGTTCAACCTGAATTTGACTATATGTGTTAAATAGCTCTCTCATTTCCTGAAGTAGTGTGTTGACGGAAATATCCCGGATTTTCGGTTGTGGCATGCGTGCCATTGTGGAGAAATCAGCAATTAGCCGTTGCAGTCGTTCCACCTGCCCAATGATGGCATGAGTACAAGCATCAAATACTTTTTCATCATCAATCTGACTGCGAAACCGCCGTTGCAGGCGCTCAGCAGAAAGTTTAATGGGGGTAAGTGGATTTTTGATTTCGTGTGCCAGGCGACGGGCCACTTCTGCCCATGCCCGGTTATGCTGAGCTTCCGCGAGTTCAGAAACATCATCCATAACCAGAAGATAACCGGAAAACCCGGATGCTCCGGTAGCATGCAGACGGGCTCCACGAGCCAAAATTTGAACTGGTTTTCCATTGGGAACATCCACCTCAAACTCCCGTTGCAGGTGATCATCCTTCTGAAGGCTCAATTCGGCAAAAAAATTGCCAACATCATGGAGGTAACCTTTGCCTGCTGAGGCTATGTCCAGGCCGGGTTCCCAGTTATCAGACAGGTGCAGGGTTTCACGTACCGACTGGTTGAGCAAACGAATATAGCCATTTGCATCAACCAGAAGTACACCGGCCTGGAGATTGGCCAGCAGAGACTCCAGTACATATTGGCGTTGACGGCTGTTGGCCAGGGCTGTAGTCAGATCCTTTTGGGCCTGCTCAATGGCTTGCACATTCTGTTTTAAACGATGGCTCATCTTATTGAAAGAATGAGCCAGTGAGCCCAGCTCATCATTAGGGGCTTCCGAAAGTTCAACGTTCAGATCGCCCTCTGTTACTCTGCGCAGAGCATATGCCAGATCGCCGATAGGCGTGGTTAGCCGTCGTGCAAATAGTAAGGCAACAAGACTAGCCATCAGTACAACGATAAGTGTTACAAACAGCATGACATGCGAAAAAGTATTGTGAATCGACTGGCGGTTGCGTTCAAGCTGGCTATAGCTGCGATAATCAGCCTCAACAGCACGGGCATTCTGAATGACGCCTGCTGGCAGATCTACTTCAACACGCAATAAGCCGATGACTGATTTTGCCCCAACCAGAGGTGCGTAGCCCACTGCAGTCTCACCATCTTTTCGGATTATCAGCTCACTAGATATGCGTCCCAGGCGCATGGATAGACGAGCTTCCTCACTTAACGGGTCGGCCTGAAGTAATCCCAGTCCACCAGCCTGAACTCCGCCAATAAGGCGCTCATTAATATCAAATAACTGTACTTTCTGCCATCCTTCTTTAGCCCGAATTTCCGTGAGATACATATTAACTGTAAGATAATCCAGACGGCCTGCTACCGCAGCCAATAAGGCGGGGTCACTCAAATAGACAAGCATATCCCGTTTCATATCTTTTTCGATACGTTCATAAAATCCCTGTGCCAGACTTAATGCGCGATCCAGCAGGGTATCCACACGCACATCGAACCATACATCCATGCCGCGCTCAACCATCTGGCTGGCAGCAATCTGAATGGTCATGGAGGGCACAAGCAGCATGCCTACCAGGGCAATGACCAGTTTTGCTCTTAAGCGTGATCCGGGAGCAGGTTCTGAATGTTCCCGTAATAAGCGAAATCCATATCGGGCCAATAATAATGATAATGCCAGCAGAAGAATCATATTCAGCCATGCCAGCAAGCCACTATCACCATCCTGCGATGGCCACATCAGCACAGTTAGCGCTAATAATGCCAAGGCCATCACCAGCGGAGAAATCCGCATTAAATCCAATCGCCTCACGGCAGTGAGAATTCCTTTTCAACACTGAACTGTACTGATTGCAAAAGTGTGGTCCACCAGGCGTCGTTTGTTTCGCCTTCCTGTTCTACAACACTTATAGCAATATTATAGAGTATAGCAGTGTCTAACAGGCTTCGATCCAGAACAGGAAAGTTCTCCAGCCGGGTAAGGAAGTGAATTGCTTCGGATAAAGAAGATACGCGCCGGGAAATACCGCTGGCCTCATCCTTCAATACCCAGCTGCGTGATAATAAATCAGGAAGCACGCGGCGCGAAACCTGAATATCTGCAATGGTTTTGTTTAGCCAGTATTCCCGCACCTTTTTCACCTTGACTTGCCAGACAAAAGTAACTGCAATTCCAGCCTGAAGTGCCTGAGATAATGATTCCCTGTCACCTTGCCATTCAACTACGCAATAAATTACCTGTTGATTTAGATCCAGCTGCAAATCAGTTGATTCGCTAGCTCCGGCATAGTTGTAAGCAAGCATAGTCACAACTATGGCCCAGACCAGTTCTATTAGTATATTATGCCAACACCGATTCATTGAGCCGTAGTGTAACAGTAGATTATGGCTTATTCGATGTCTAAACGATATTGGTGATATTCTCAGCATATATTTCAGGCTGTATTTTTTTCTGGAAAGTAAAGAGAGTGATGTTTGTCGTCTTTATCTGTGCGCTGATGGTTGTATCATGCGACTGGCTTTAAAACTTATACAACCTGTTCTTTCCCGGCTCAGCATATCCCCGGTTTTCAAGATCAGATGATATTTTGCATTCCATTCCAAATATTCAGGGGTTAGATTATCCAAATGGACAGGCACTACATAGAGGATTCTTTATTCCGTCACAGCTATACAGTAATCGCTGCCGATTTAAATCAGTATGGTATCACTCATGGAGGTAGATTGCTGACCTTGTGTGATGAAGCCGGTTACGTATCAGCGCATCGTCATACCAACAGCACCTGTCTTACTCGGGCGGTTCATCAGGCCAGATTCCATAGTGGAAGCAGGGAAGGCGAAGAGCTAATTATTTCAGCCAGGGTTGGACTTACAGGTCACAGTAGTATCTGGGTTCCTGTATTTGTGAGATCAGGTGAAAAAACCGTCATGGATGCTGTTTTTGTTTATGTTGCAGTAGATGATCATCGGACCGTTCAGCCAGTTCCTCCAGTAATTGTTACCACTAAAGAGCAACAGCATACTCAGATATTGTTGGAGAGATTGCGAGACAGGATTATTCCAAACATATAATTATTACAGAGAAATGCAGCGTTAATAGAGGAAATAAGAAAGGGCTCCGGTATTTGCCGGAGCCCTGTGTCTGACGTAAACACTAGGGAGGGGAGGGAGGAATGACGCCAGACAGGGAACAATCTAATAGGCTCACCTGAGAGTCGAATGAATCCAATATGAAAAGCCATTAATCTAACCCGGGCTATTCATAAATCGGTGTGATAATCGCGCAGGACATTTATTTGCAATGAATTTTTGTAAGCCTGGTATGAATAGATTTATTAATTCATTGACCATATAAACTGGCATCACAGAATGGTCGATCTTTTCTGAAGTACTTGAAATATGAACAGGAGATTATGGGAGTTTTGCATGTTTAACCGTTTAAGTGAGAAGCTGGGTGGCATCGCCCATAAATTACGCGGCGCAGCACGTGTTTCCGAGGCTAATCTGGATGCGACCTTACGCGAGATGCGGATGGCATTATTGGAGGCCGATGTGGCGTTACCAGTGGTGCGCCATCTGATATCTGAAGTGCGCGAGCGTGCGCTTGGTGCTGACGTGGCCAAGAGCCTGCAACCGGGTCAGGTGATCATTAAAATCCTCAATGATGCTTTGGCCGATGTACTGGGCGGGCAGCGGCGCGATCTGAATCTGGCCAAAATTCCATCGGTGATTCTGCTCTGCGGCCTGCAAGGTGCGGGTAAAACAACAACCGCAGGCAAGCTGGCTCGTTTACTGATTGCTCAGGGTAAAAAGGTGGCGCTGACATCTGTCGATGCGACCCGACCTGCGGCGCGTGAGCAGTTGCAGATTCTGGCTGGGCAGGTGGATGTGCCTTATATCGAGGGAGAGGGAAGCTCAGCCGCTAAAATGGCCAGATCCGCCATGAATAAAGCCGGGCGAGAAGGCTTGCATGTGCTGATTCTCGATACTGCCGGTCGTCAGGTGGTTGATGATGAACTGATGGCTGAAATTCGTGATGTGGCGAGCGCCGTGGATGCATCTGAGCGATTATTGGTGCTTGATGCCATGATCGGTCAGTCGGCACTGCCGATTGCCGAACAGTTTCATGCCGCAGTCAATATGTCCGGTTGTATCCTGACCAAAACCGATGCTGATGTGCGTGGTGGTGCGGCGCTGTCGGTGGCCCACAGTACCGGCGTGCCGGTTCGTTATGTCGGTACCGGCGAGAAAATTGATGCTTTTGAAGTCTTTGATCCGGCCCGTATGGCCGGGCGCATTCTTGGTCAGGGTGATGTGGTTGGGCTGGTTGAGAAAATTCAGTCCAGCGTTGATCAGGAGCAGGCGCAAAAGGCTGCGGCCAAAATGCGCAAGGGCCAGTTTGACCTGAATGATTTTGCCGAGCAGTTGGGGCAGATGCAGAACATGGGCGGCATGGCCGGGATGTTAAAGATGTTGCCGGGTATGAAATTACCACAGGATGCACTGGATCAGATGGATGATAAACCCATTAAACGCATGCAGGCCATGGTCTATTCGATGACGGCTAGGGAACGCAAATATCCCAAACTTCTCAATGGCAGCCGTAAGCGCCGCGTGGCCGTTGGTTCCGGCACATCGGTGCAGGAATTGAACAAGATGCTCAAACAATTCCTGCAGATGCAGCGCATGATGAAAAAGATGAAAGGCGGCAAGGGTAAGCGCATGATGGCCCAGATGATGGGTAAAATGGGCAGTATGGGCGGTATGCCTCCCGGCATGCCGAGAATGTAAGGTTCATATATTATCTACCACAGAGGACGCAAAGGAAAACCATGAATACAGCAGGTCGGGTGCATTCTCCTGACTCCTTTCCCTTCTCCTCTGACTGATATCTTCTAACTCCTTGCCCCTGACTGCTGACCCTACTATAGTGCGCCGCCTGAATTTTCGGAGGTAAGAAGTAATGGCAACAGTTATTCGTTTAAGTCGTGGCGGTCGCAAAAAGCGTCCTTTTTATTCCATCGTAGTGATGGATGAGCGTAAACGCCGTGATGGTGCGTTTATTGAGAAGCTCGGTTTCTATGATCCCTGCACTGAGCCGGAAGTGATTAATATTGATCTGGAGCGTATCAAAGCGTGGACCGATCTGGGGGCAATTCCGTCCGATCGTGTAAACAGCATTATTGCCAAGGCATCAGCTTAAGCTCATCGAATCTCTGGTCATGGCTCGACCGCCTGTCCATTCATTCTACTGCATGACGCCTGAGCGACAGTTGGCGTTATGATTCAAAACATCTCCTATCTGCATATTGGTGACATCCTTGGGGCACATGGCCTCAAGGGTGCTTTAATCGTTTTTTCCTTTACCCGTCCTGCCGAGGCAGTTGCCGATTATCCGCGCTGGTGGCTGGGGCAATCTGCTGAAACAGCAACAGCCTATGACGTGAATCGATGCTGGCAGCATGGTAAACGCATGCTCGTTGAGCTTGAGGGCATCACGGACTGTAATCAGGCTGCGCTACTCAAAGGGCATAATATATGGGTTCCCAATGATGCTGTTTTCGTCGCGGATGATGAACACCTGTGGCAGGATTTGATTGGTTGCACCGTGGTGCTGGAAAGCACAGGCGAGCTGCTTGGTGCCGTTAGCGCACTGGAAGAATACGGAGCGCAAGATATTCTCAGCGTGTCTACAGCGGACGATGCCGAAACCAAAGGCGAGTGGATGATTCCGTTTATTGAAGAGGTGATTGTCGAAGTCGATCTTGATAAAGCTCAAATTACGGTCAATCTGCCGGAAGGAATGGATGCATGTTTCACACCCAGATTCTGACCCTGTTCCCGGAGTTTTTTGATTCCCCGCTAAACTGCTCGATTCCCAAACGCGCCATTGAGGCGGGTTTAGTCTCAGTCGATTGTATCCAGATTCGTGATTTTACCACCGACAAACATCACAAAGTAGACGATGCCCCCTACGGCGGCGGGCCAGGCATGCTGATGAAACCGGAGCCTGTGGTGGCAGCTATCCGCGAAGCCAGGGAACGTCAACCCAAAACCCATGTCGTGATGCT
>JAJRTX010000326.1 GCA_021545665.1 Zetaproteobacteria bacterium | reverse complement strand
TCGCCGCCATAAAACGGTCTCGCCTCTCCTGAATGTATCTACGCGTGCAATGTGTTCAATACAGTTGATGCCTGACATCAACCTGAACCCTGTACGCTTCGTTGACAGGGGAAGCCATATCAGCCCGCATTATTCATGAATCGCCGTGATGATTGCGCAGGTCCTTTGTTCGCAACGGATTCCGAGGAAGAAGTGCGTAGCCATGCATACGGACGACTGATGAGGGATTCGTTGCGGGCAAAGGAACAAGCAAGGGCGCGGCAGCATTCATGAATAATGCGGGCTAGGAAAGCTTAGAGGGCTGCAAAGCCACCTGTCACTTTTCTTTTGTGTCGGTTAACCTAATCCAATCACTATGGCCAGCATACGATTCAGCGCTATGATTTCCATCTCGGTTAATTGACCAATGCGAGGCCCGACTTTCTCCGTCGGAAGTGTAAGAATACGGTTTGCCTGAACCTGACTGACTTTCGTGAGCCCGTTATCCGGCGTGGGCATGATCGTTAATCTCAACAGTGGAGCATCCACGATTGTGCCTGTCATCAGCGCCACAATTGAGCTCCGCGAATTGGCCTGGTTCAGAATATCACCCTGGATGACCACGGCAGGGCGAGGTTTGCCGTAATCGCCTGGTGCGGCGACAGTGACAATATCCCCGCGTTGCATCAATCACTCCAATCAGCGGCGTTTTCAATAAACTCCAGGGACTCTCTGTCTTCTGGAGTTCCTTCGACCAAAGCCAGTTGTCTCTTTATTTCACGGGCGAATTCCGGGCGCGTTGTATCGGGAACCCAAAGCCGCAATTCCTTCATTCCCTGTGCCTTGCGACGGGCGCGAAAGCGTTGGAAACGGGTTTCTTCACCCTGGTATGCATGTCCCATAATGATCTCCTGTCTGACGCATATGATAGGCAGAACCACCGTTACGCGCAACATAGGATAAGCTACAGGGACGATTCCACCTTGATGAAGTGGATGCGCCACTCAATGATGCCAATGTCGGACGTTATGGCGAAATGGTGCGCGAACTGGCCGACCGCGTTCAATTCCTGTCGATCACCCACAACAAAATCACCATGCAACAAGCCGACCGTCTGATCGGTGTCTCCATGCCCGAACCCGGCGTCTCACGCATTGTCGCTGTGGATATGGAATCTGTCCCGGCCTAAAGCAATCCATCTCTCCCTCTCCATAAAACCATTGTTAAACCGTTGCATAATATGTAACGCCATTGCAAATAATGAAATGCCTAACTAGAGTGTGCCGCAAGCACTTCGGTGCTGTTCGACCCTTTGCCTAAGGCTTTGGATCATGGCTTTGCCTCAGTCGCCGTTAAGACTGGGGCTTTTTTTTGTCTCCATAATGCTGCTATCTTTTTTAATTATATTCTCAATATAGTCTTTGTTTGTTGGATAAGCAGAGATGAAATATAAGTCCTTTGAATCCTTCTTCTCTTCAAGCACAACAACATATTTTTCTTTAATGACCAGCAGCACTCTATTCTTCTTTAGTCGGTTTCTGGAGTCACGACGCATGCTGACTCTGCGCTCAATGGTTCCTGCACTGGCACACAGCACTTCTTTAATCCATAGAACACGACGAGCACGGTCTTTACAGAAGGGAACATCATGCAAACCGGATGACAACTTGTAGTTGGAACTTTTAGAAAAAGCATGCTCGAAACCATGTTTATTAAATCGAACCCGTCTTCCTGACCATTCGTATAATTCAACTTCATTATCATTTGCATCGCGGACATAAGTTTCAATAAATACCCGGTGATACTTCTCCTTCAATTCTTCATCGCTGGCTGCTTTCAAGCGAAGCAGAGGCCATAAATGTTCAGTCATTCTTTTGTGTGCCGGTAAAATTAAACAATGAGAACTTATCTTTTACAGCAAAGGTGGAGCTACGCAAATCATGTAATTCAACACTTTGTGCAAGTGCCTGACAAAATTCAGTTTTCACTTTGCTCGCGCCATCTGCCAAATGACGATTATTCCAATAATAACCCACCACACCAATAAACAGGTCGGTTAATTCAATCAATGGCTGGTTATGTGATGAAACAGGCTCTAAACATTCAACTTTAGCCCGCCCCGATAGTTTCCGGGTAAGGATGTCATGCAGATCAGAAAATCTTGTTTGTGATTTATTTTGCTGCCAATCCAGATACAGGTGATAAGCACAACCTGGTTTCATCCAGTGAACCAGCATCTGGTAATACATTTTATAGAAGCCTAACTCACTATCGCCATCATTAAACGCATCATGATCCAACAAGTTCCTGTCCACAGTTAAACAACGAAAGGAAAGTGGGGAGTCACGAAACAGATCAAGTAATGCCCAGTAGAAATCTCTACGGTTCGGGGACAGTCGTTTCCAGCCAAATTCACCTTGTGTTTGATACTTGGCTTTCAGGCAATGAATACGATGTACGATTTCTTTCTTTTTATCTCTAGGACACGAGATAGCGCCGATCACAGTAAATTTATCAGAAGGGTCTGAAGTATGCCGACTTTCATCGCAGTAAATATTGATATGCCGAAGATCATCTGATGACATACTTAACTCCTATCTATAGCTCAATTTTATCGATATTTTGCATAATCCGATGCGTTTCAGATAGGGCTACAATTATCTTCTGATAGTGCAGGATATCATCAAAGGAAAGTTTGCGGCCTGAACGGTCTTTTAGCCATTTTTGGGCCGGTTGGTAGCCGCCGATGTAGAATTCCCATGCTGTGAGCGGGATTTGGTCGAAATATTGGTCGTCGTTGATCCAGATGCGGCCCAAACCGTTTTCAGCATCATAAAGCTCCCAGTCTTTTTTGGTGCTTTTACGGGTGACAATATTATCGCCGTCTTTGGGATAACTGGTGATGTAGTTTTCAACGGCTGGTGATTCCAGCAAGTGAATAGAGCGCAACTCACCACCCAGCTTAACCAAAGCCCAAAACTTTTCGGCATCTTTTGGATAAGGAATACGCGGAAAGTCGATTTTCAGGAACTCTTTGTACGTTTCCCGGTAACTCGGCGAATGCAATACGGCATAGATATAGTCCAGTAAATCAATCGGTGCAAACGTGTCTTTGTCACTTATCTTCTCAGGCACAAACGCCAAGCCCAAACCTTTCGCTATAGCATCAACAATTTCAGCATCAAAATTGGGTTTTCGCTCTGAGCATTCGCCCAAATCTTGTTGCTTACTTTCTTCAGGATAAAGGTAAATAGGAAATACAAAAGACTGGTCAGCAAGAAAATTTTTATCCATTATGCAATTTGTTATAGAAGTGTGCCTATATTCAAAAGAACCACCTAAAAGACGGGATCTCTTTGAGATAAGACCAAAATTATTGGACTTATTTAAGCTTGCTAATACAGCACCTCTTGGTCTCCACAGAACACCTTGGCTTTTATTCGAATAAATTGAGTGCCTGATATCAAATGGTCTGTAGTTTACTTGAATAATGATAGGGCTGATATGGCTTCCCCTGTCAACGAAGCGTACAGGGTTCAGGTTGATGTCAGGCATCAACTGTATTGAACACATTGCACGCGTAGATACATTCAGGAGAGGCGAGACCGTTTGATGGCGGCGATTGTTACTCTGATATCCGTGGATTCACCGGTTGCCCGGTTACCAACAAGACCTGCTTTCACCAACCCGGGTTTGACCTCTGTATAAAGTCGTGGATTAAGCTGCGCATGCAGCTAT
>JAJRTX010000325.1 GCA_021545665.1 Zetaproteobacteria bacterium | reverse complement strand
GACAGGTCTTTTTTGAACCAAGCCTGAGTTGTTTGCCTCTCATATCACGAACGCTGTTGGTTGGCATAGATATCCAGCAGTTGCCGGATCATCGCCTGATATGATGTGTGATGTTTTTTCGCTTCAGCTTTAAAGAAGTCCACGCTTGCCTGACTCAGGGTTATAGTAACTTTGACCTTTTTCTCTTTAAAAGCGAGTTCTCCGGGAGAGGGTAAGAAGTCGTTAAGAATACGGACTTCGCCTATAGGTTCATTCGTGTAGTCAATTTTCTTCTTCATATATTTTCTTTCCTTTACACCAGTATCCAGCGCCTATAATGCGGATCACGTTGCCTCGCCACGTAAACCGAACCGTCATAATACCGCCGCCAACTTCACCAAAACAGTAGTAACGCTTTTCAGTTTGGCTGTGCTTTACATCCTCTGCAATGATTCTGTCTGGATCGGCAAATGCATGTTGGGCAACTTCAAACGAGACACTGTGTTTCTGCTGGTTTTCATGGTTCTTCTTTTCATCCCAGTCAAACGTTGCCGATGTCATCGATGGATTCTACAAAACTGGATGGATATTGTCCATATATAAAGCCATATAATAAGATGGCTAATAAGATGACATTAAATCAACAATTATAGAGGTAGCTGGCTTGATTCTTTGACATTTTATCAAGTGGCAGTCATTTTTATTGAGAAATAACCGGGCAGAGGTATGTACATCACTTCACCGATGAAGCCTTTGAACCATGCGGGTTTGAACAGGGTTACGATGATCAACAGCGGCAGCAACCACCAGTAGGTGGAAAACAGTTGAGAAGACAATGCCCCCGAATCAATCATAGCAACAGCACCTCCCGGCAGTCATATGCCTGTCAGCTCTGTGCATCCATTGCAATGATAGAGCATAATCCTTACCCGGAGAAAACACAGCTTTCTATGGATTGTTAGAAAGGAAAGAAGGAAAGAGAAAGGGGTCAGGCATGGAAAGGGGTCAGGCATGAGTTATTGAGTTAATTGTTGTAACATGTATGATTGGCTCATGGCGCGCAAAGCAAGAATTCATATACTTGGCGGATTGTATCACGTGATGCTTCGAGGTAATGGTGGGCAGGATATTTTTTTCTCAAGAGATGATCGTTACCGTATGTTTTTTCTTATTCAGGAAGGAGTTGAGCGGTTTGGCCATCGCGTGCATGCATTTTGTCTGATGGGAAATCATATCCATCTGGCGATACAGGTATCGGATATTCCACTTTCCAAAATTATGCAGAACCTGTCTTTCCGCTATACCCGCTGGATCAATAGCAGTCAGAAGCGCATGGGTCATCTGTTTCAGGGGCGTTATAAGGCGTTGCTGGTGGATAAGGATAGCTACTTGCTGGAGCTTGTTCGCTATATTCACCTTAATCCGGTACGTGCAGGCTTGGTCGGGACTCCGTCTGATTATGAATGGAGCGGCCACCGGGCATATCTGGGGAAGGAACACATTCCATGGCTGACATGTGATTCTGTCTTGGCGCAGTTTGGGGACACAGTTAAGTCTGGCCGAGAACAGTATGCCAATTTTGTCATGGGTACGATTGATGAAAAGCACCGTTCGGAATTTCATCGGGGTGGCGATGACTCGCGGATTTTGGGTGAAGACCATTTCTTGCAGCAGGTGATCTCGAAGACGGATAAGGTGACGATAAAAATATTACTGGATGAATTGCTGGCTGTGGTAGCCATGGAGTTTGAGATTGATATTACAGATTTGTGCAGCGTAAGCAGAAAAAGGGCCCTTACAGAAGCACGCGGAGTTGCAGCATGGCTGGTGGCAGAGACAGGCCAGCATACATTGGCGGAACTGGCCAGACGTATGCACCGGGATCCATCAGCATTAAGCTTGCAGGCAAAGAAAGTCAGAGAGCGAGCTATAAAGGAAACACAATTTCGGCAAAAGATAGATAAAATTAAGTCCGAGTTGCTCCCTTGTAACTCAATAATTCATGCCTGACCCTTTCACTTTCACTTTCACCTTTCACATGCCTGACCCTTTCATCAGTGACGATTGGTAAGGAGTCGGAGATGAGTCAGGCCCGGCTATTTGATTCCCCCAAAGGCTCAGTAGTGGTTTTTGACAAGGGTTATAATGACTATATATGGCATAACGCATTGACGGAAAAGGAGATTTTCTTTGTTACGCGCATCCGGGGTAATGCATCATATGATGTGATAAAATCACATCCTGTACGAGAAGGCAGTGGTATTATCTCCGATGAGGCCATTCGCTACAACAGCAAAAAGAATAAGGCACGCAAGCTTAAACCGATTCGCAAGATCGTCTTTCTTGATGCCCAAACAGGTAAGAACTTTACCTTTCTCACCAATCACTTTCGCTGGTCGGCCAATACCATTGCAGCCATCTACAAACAGCGCTGGCAGGTCGAACTGTTCTTCAAATGGATCAAACAGAATCTGAAAATTAAGAGTTTCATCGGTACCAGCATGAATGCAGTGATTACCCAGATCATGGTTGCACTCTGCGTTTATCTCATTCTGGCCTGGATGAAATTTACCTTCTCACTCAAGCAAAGTCTGATGCAAATCCTCCGCTTGCTTCAGCTGAATCTGTTCGTAAGTAGAAAGTTGATTGAGATATTTAAACCACCTGAACGCAGGATAATAAACACTGATCAATTGAGCTTGGCACTATGAAGAAAATAAGTGGGACAGCAGTGGGGTTAAATAGTCTTCGTCACTCTTAGCTAAAGGGTAGAATTCCCTTTTGGAGTTGATTTATATATGTGTTAATGCTTATATTCGCTTCAGATAAACAGGGAGATCTGTATGTTTCGTGTAATCGTGGTGTTTTTCGCCTTGTTGGTAATTTCAGCATCTCAGGTTATGGCCGGTGATATCAAGGGCAGCAGCGACCATCCCGAGGTGGGTCGCTTTTCAGGATCCGAAATCATTGGCTACAGCCATAAGGATTTTAACGAATACCTGTTCCCTCAAGGATTGGCGATAGAGGGGAAGGATGGCAAATACCACTATGCCAAAAGCGAGGTGGTAGAAGGTAAAGTAACGCGCATTCTCTATATTTCTCCTAAGAAGGCATCGGTGGCGGAGGTGTTTCATAACTATCAGAAACAACTGGAACGTAAAGGATTCCAAGGGGTATTCTCATGCAAGGGTAAGGATTATGAATGCGCTTACTGGATGGTGGGATATATGGAGAACTTTCAGCCTCCGTTGGTTAAGTATCCTTACAAGTTTAATGAAAACCGGTATGCCAGCATGAAAAAAACTGACCCGAAAGGCGATATTTACGTGTCTCTTCTGGTTTATAATTATAGTTTTAGTATGTATGACAAGCGCTTTAACCATCCCATGGTGCAGTTGGACGTGATCGAAGCTGAGCCTCTTGATGATTCAAAAATTGAAGTTGTGACAGCAGATAAAATTTCAAAAGAACTCGGTGATCAGGGTCGTATTGCGCTCTATGGTATCTATTTTGATACAGGAAAAGCGAACATTAAACCGGAATCTGATGCGGCTCTGAGTGAAATTATTAAAGCGCTGGGTAGCCAAAGCGACCTTAAACTACATGTGGTCGGGCATACCGATAATATAGGTACATTTGATTATAATATGATCCTTTCAAAGCAGCGTGCAAACTCGGTGGTTACTGCTCTGGTCTCTCGCGGTATTGAAGCCGGGCGACTCACTGCTAACGGCGTATCTTCACTGGCTCCGATTGCCAGCAATGCAACTGAAGAAGGCCGCGCCAAAAACCGGCGGGTTGAGTTGGTAGCTCAGTAGTTAAACTTTGTAGACGGCACTGAATATTCGATATAAGACTTGCTCAGTAATTCTATCAGCCTCCCGATTAAAGGGAATGTGTTGAATCCTGCTGAAAGCATCACCGGCGTCTTTTTGCTAGTGGCGCATAAAATCATCACTACATGCCTCTGATGCAGTCATAGGCAAGCATTAGGTGACAAAATGCCGCCGCTCTCATTCTGGGCCCTAATCGACCACGGGTATTATGATTAGGAATGAGAGACTTCGTTGGGAGTTATAAAGATGAAGAAAGGAGGATGTGAAGATGAAGAATAAAAAAGGAAATTTCGATTGCTATATTTTGATGTCGTTGATGGTGTTTGGCATCATGATGGCTGGCGCGCCAATGGTGGCGATGGCTGCCGAAGTCCACACGGTGGAACGGCATCCGCAGGGTGGAACTCAAACGGACACGGTGGCAAGGCAAGGGCCTTGCGTCATTGATCTTACCGCTCCGATAACGACCGGAAGCTGCCGCCTCAAAGTGACCGATCCGCCTGCAGAGCTGATTGTGCAGCGCTGGCTGCGAACTACAGGCATAGGGGCTTCTATGGAGGTATTTCAAAAGTTTACAAAATCCGAAGATTATATATCACTTGATGGTTTAGCGGCTGAATTTCTGGCGGCGAAAAGAAAAAGTCCGTCTCGCTTCTGGGATGCCAAGGTGAGAGTAGCACCCAGAAAACTCGATGCTTCTCCGGGAGGAAGCAATGCATGGAAATTAAAAAATGTATATAGCACGGATGAACTCCAACAGGCAAAGGATGCAGCCATCAAGTGGGCCAATGCACGGAAGAATTACAGGGGCAGCCGGTTTGGCAAGCAGTAGCAATATGAGCGCACCCGCATGTCAAATTCTGGGGAAACGAAAAGAAAGAGGCAATGCAGGCTCTCCTTTAAATTACCGTTTGATAGCTAAGTTCACGGTAATACTCTGGCCGGAAACACCTGCATGGGTGAGGAATTACATGTAATGGGCTGTGGTCATCATAGTACGAGTGGAAGCTACTTTAGAGAAGAGCATCGGAGGGCAGCCGCAAAGGTGTTCGCCGGATATTTGGCGGCTCTATTGTTCTGGTTTGCCAGCTCTTCCGCATATGCTGCAGACTCTGGCGCTGATGATGATCATAGACTGTTTTTTTATAATGATACATATATTTCCCAGTTTCGGCCCTCAAAGCCAAATTATTTTGTTGCAGGTTGCGATGCTTGTAATTCCCTTGCCTGGGACGCCAATCGAATTCTTGATAAAATCGAGGATTTAAAAGCGATCATCCGCAAAGTGTTGCTTGAGCATAACAGAATAATGAAAGAGGCGCTAAAATTAAAGAAACAACAGGATGTAATTAAAGAAAGAATTGACACTTTGGTGAAAAAAGTTGACGGCGTATTCACTGAGGGAAGCAAGGAATATAAAGACTACAAGACGCTTACGCATAAATCCGATGAGCTAGGCAGGAAGGCGGCTCAGCTTGAATCGCAGGCCAGGATGCTTTCCGATATGTATCAGGGCGCTAAAGGAAGTAAGATCAGGAAACAACTTTTCTCGGCAAAGGAAAAATTAGCCGACGTGCTTTCAAAACTTGGCAGGTGTGAGAATGAGAATTGCGGCGGATCAGTAGACATACCAAATGGGAAACCCAAGAGGTTGCGTCCAATGACACAGCCATGTCCAATGTGTGCGAATCTTGTGGATAAATATAACGGCATCATCGGTCCTTTATATGATGCCGAGTTGCGGCTGTATCGGATGCGTGAACATTTAAAAGGACTGTCTCGCAAAATTTCTCATAAGTTTAAGGTAGGAATAGGAGGGGCAGCCAGACAGGATCTTATTAATGAGCGAAATAGACTGCACGACTTTACGATTCCGAAGTGGGAACATGATGTTCAGAATTTGATTCGAAAGGAAAATCGTTTATTCGCTTCCATAGAGGAATGCGAAAGAAAATGTAACAGCAAACCGCTTCTAAAGTTGCCTGAACCGCACGATCTGACAGCCATGGTCACACGTGAGAAAGGTACGCCGCCTGTACTGGAATTACCTGAGCCGCACGATCTACTGGCCACGGTCTCACGTGAAAAGGGCGAACCACCCGTGCTGGAGCTACCCGAGCCGCATGACCTGCTGGCCACGGTCTCACGTGAAAAGGGCGTGCCGCCGAAGCTGGTACTGCCCGAACCGCATGATCTGCTGGCCACGGTCTCACGTGAAAAAGGCGTGCCACCGAAGCTGGTACTGCCCGAACCGCATAGTCTCACTGCCATAGTGACGCGAAAACAGGGAGAGACACCACCACCACCTTTAGATGGCGAAGCCTCCATTAACTGGCAAGGGCCATGGGTATATTTTTCCGGTGCTGACATAGCCCCAACCGAAGTGGATATGCAAATAATACGGATTGTAGCAAATGGTAAAATAAAAGATGGTAAGTTCACGCTGACAGTTTCAAGGGTGGATGCGTGGAATCGACCAAGTCTGGAATCATGCCAGAGGGAGGCAGCCGCACTTGATAAAATTGACCCTAAAAACAGAAAATGCATGAAACCGAAGGTAGGCGATATTTTATTTATTGGAGATCGCAGCGAAGACAACATCAATGTTAGCTATACCGGAAAGTTTTATCTCCGCCGCGATGAGTATACTGTTTACGGGGCAAATATTTCATGTGGAGATTTAAAACTGCTTGGCGAGATCCATCTTGAGAATCAGGGCAGCATGCTGCAGGAAAAGCGTATCGAAGGAACTGACTTAGCGTCCAATACCGATGTCACGTTGAATGAGAATTGCTCGGTAAAAAAACTGGTTTATTTTCAGGGTAAGGGATATCAGCCAACGTGGCTTCTGGAAGGTTCAGATGTGGAAAAATCGACTTGGAAGTTTCTTTTGTCCAGCCAGATTTCCCGCCCTCATAGGAGTTTAGCTATTCCCGGCAGGCAGATGCCCGTTCCGGATATCCAGATTATTCCGCTAAGGAGGCAGTAAAGAAAATCGAAAGGCAGATGCTTTCTTAAGGTCTCGTTTCGAGTATTTTACAAACAATCAGGCAAACGCCATACGTTGATTATTATCGAGATTCATCCGATTTCGAACCTGCCAGAAAAGGGGTCAAGTTGAACCTCCCCCAGTTTAACGGATACAACAAATAGGCGAAAATATCGCCTGAGGAGTATCCAATGAGCAAACAAAGAACATATAAAACATACACACGGGAATTTACGGATTAAGGGGACCTATTAAACGGCTCAGCATCGAATGACAGGTTGTGGTCGATTTGAGACGGTTGTCAGTAAGACTACACCAATATTCTACTTTATCTCCACTGGGGGCAGGTTTTGAATGCACTGCCTGCTGAACTGATTGCCTTCTGCAAGCTGCTAACTCTTTGGTTCAGTGCTCAAGTCTCTGAGGTGGCAGCTTCCTTTTTCCTGACCCTTTTCACCCTGGGTTTCTTTTCTTCGACAACCGGAGTTGTGGCAATATCGATATAGTTCAGTGCCTCCGGATCGGCGTTGATCCGGTTCCTCAGGCTGGTGAACTTTCTCAGCATCAACAAACCCCTGACATGCGTGCTGAGCGTTTCCCAGACGAGTTTAGGATAGAAGGTGAATCGATTCTCAATGGGCATACCGGAGCGTCGATCTTTCCGGTATTTACGGCGGAAGAAGCCGCCTTCGAGTGGATGTACATCGTATAGTTTATTACAGCTGGAAAACCATAATAACAGGAACAGAACCCGGTCGAGATGCACGCCGCTGGCACGTGTGCGTTTTAGAACTGTTTCAATATGTTCATCCGAATAATAGGTGTCCCACGCTGTCTTGTAAGCACGTGTCCATTCCTCTCTCGACATGTTGGGATGATCAGCTGTGATATGACTGAGGTCGTATTTATTCATATCCGGATCCATCCAGGCACCCTGTTCATACAGTTTCTGATGATCTTCAGAACCGGGTAATGGAGTGAGATAGAAAAATTCCAGCAGATCCACCGGCATTTCGCGCTGAATGGTCTTGATATCCCGGACAATGCTTTCCTCGGTATCGGCTGGAAATCCGAGGATATAACCGGCGCAGGTAATCACACCCACATTATGCCAGGCCTGTAACATTTTCCGATATTCAGAGAATTTATTTTGTTTCTTTTTGGCCGCTTCGAGATTATCCGCGTTGATGCTTTCCAGCCCGATGAATACGCGCGCCACACCCGCTCTGGCCGCTTTTTCGATGAATCTGGGGATACGGTGGCACATCACATCAACCTGAATAGTCAGGCGAATCACCATACCCTCTTCTTCCACCAGCCTGATCAGGACGTCAAAGATCTCCTCCCAGTTGCGGTTCCGTGCCATATTGTCGTCGGTAATAAAAAATCGTGTGATGCCCTGCTCGGCATGTTCGCGCACAATACGTTCAATATCATCACCGGATCTACGCCGTGATTTCTGTCCCTGAACATTGATAATGGTGCAGAAACTACACAAAAACGGACAGCCGCGTCCGGTATCAAAACTGGACAGCGCACCTAGCGATTTTTCTAGCATGGCAGCAGGCAGGATGGGCGTAGGTTGAGAGGATATATCCGGTAATGCAGTGAGATAATCATATCTGGGTTTAAGTTGACCGG
>JAJRTX010000324.1 GCA_021545665.1 Zetaproteobacteria bacterium | reverse complement strand
GGTAAGGATAATCCACGTACCTCAAGGGTGGTGAGTCATCCCTTTCAAGAGGGAGCCATGAGGTCTAACGAAGACACGATACTTCAGGCCTGAGCCGTTTGATCTCCTGGTGCAGCTCTTCCACCGTCAGCTTCCGGCCCACCATCAACCGGTTCATAAGCTTGATTTCATCCATGCGATCTTGCAACTTCTGTCTGGCCAATTTGCGCTCGATAATATCGCGGAAGATACTGACCTGCATCCTTACACCATCTATCTCAACAGCTGATGCACTGATGTCGACAAAGAACACACTGCCATCCTTGCGTTTGACAGGAATATTTTCAGCCAGTACAACTTCATCGTGAGCCTGTCGCTCAAACTGCTCTGTCACATACGGCAGATGCTCTGCTGGATATATATCCACAACCGAAAGCCTTTTCAGTTCGTCCATACTATATCCGAGCATTCTGCAGATCATGTTGTTACCGTTTACAAATCGCCCGCTTTCGATATCTGCCAATAAAATGCCATCCGAAACACCATCGGACAACGCTTCCAAAAGATCATTATGATTCATTTCTTTCCATCTTGCCAATCATTTTCAATACCTTGTTCAAGCTGTTTATATTCCATGGCTTGGGTAAAGCATGCCATCTCATTCCCTTTTGTTGCTGCGGAAATTCAGTCATGTTATATCCTGTCATCATGGCAATCGGAAGTTCCGGCCGCATCTGACTCATACGCCTGGCCGCACTCAATCCGCCATACTCAGGCATAACGACATCCAAAATAACCAGTTGCCACTCGTTGATATGCAACTGAAACATTCTCATCGCATGTCTGCCATTATGTGCCACTATCACCCGGAATCCGGCCTCCTCCAGCGTTTCTCTGAGTACACTACGCACACACTCTTCATCATCAGCTATCAGAATCAGTTCGCCATTACCATTGCAGGGCTTCTCTTTCTGCTCTTTGCCAGCTGCTACGGCTTCACCAAGCAGGGGCAGGAAAATGTTTATTGTCGTCCCTTCACCCTCCTTGCTGCTGACATCAATCCAGCCATGATGCATCTCAACACATCCGGCAACCATAGAAAGGCCAAGTCCTGTTCCCTTGCCAGCCACTTTGGTCGTAAAAAACGGCTCAAAAATCCTCTTCCTGGTTTCTTTATCCATGCCGACACCATTATCCTGCACCATGATTTGCACATATTGATGCCCGGGCTCATTCTCGTTGCCCACCCCGGGATTGTCATCACATCTTCTGACCCGAATTCTGATATATCCATCTTCAATTTTCCCGACCTCGACGGCATGGCGAGCATTATTGGCTAGGTTCATCAAAGCCTGCTGAATCTGGGTAGGATCGCCATGAACCATCAATGCTTCCGCAGTAATTTCACACTTAAGTTGAATATTGTCGGGAATCCCAACTCCGAGAAATTTAATGGTTTCATTGATAAGAGAACGAATGTCAAATGGCGCGACATCCAGTTTGCCTTCTCTCGCGAAAATCAGAAGCTGGCGTATCATGTCCGCTGCGCGATGGCATTGTGATTCGATAACTTTCATACGTTCCATCGCCCGTGCTCTGTCGTCGATTTCACGCATCACCAGGAACAAATTGCCAGTCATGCCGGCCAGAATATTGTTGAAATCATGAGCCATGCCACTCACCAGTGTACCGATCGCCTCCATTTTTTGCGCCTGGAAAAACTGATTTTCCAGCTCAACAATTTCGCTTACATCACGATGCAAAGCCATATAAAAATCCGGTTGTTTCCCGGCACCGGTAACCGGCACGATAGATGTAAGGGATTCATAAACACTGCCATCCTCCCTGCAGCAACGGTGACGTCCGCTCCATGGAACACCTTTTTCAATCGTCGGCTTCACCTCATTATCAACCAGTTGCTGATCCTCCCAGAACTGCCATATTTCCCTGCCTTTCAGATCTTGCTCCAAAATACCTTTATTATAATAAAATGCCTGATTAACAAATTCGATCTCCCCCTTGTCGTTAAAGATGCATACTGCCTCATCCGACTGTTGTACCGCCTGGACAAGGCGCCTGTTCTCTATCTCCAGCAATCTTTTTTCAGTTACATCATGCAGAATAACCGCCCAGAACAAAATTTTCTGATGTTCATCGACAATCGGATTCAAGTACAAATCATTCCAAAAAAAGCTTCCATCCTTGCGCCTGTTCCGTTGCAGGACATGCGTAGATTTCCCTTCATCAACGGCCTGTCGGATGGCCTTCAGCGCATCATGATCAACATCATCGCCAGCCAGCAACTGGTATGGATTCCTACCAAGCACATCCTGCTGCCCGTACCCGGTTATGCGGCAAAAGGAGGGATTGGCAAAAAGGATGGGGTGGCCATCCATGTTTGGGTCGATAACAATAACACCGGCATCGACACTGCCGATAAGGGAATGAAACAGATCGTTCTGTTGTTTGGCTTTTTCCAGTGGCAGAATCACCCAATGGTGTATAACAACTGAAGAGGCAAAACCAAGTATCAATGCATCAGTGATGCCCGCCCACAGTTGACTTGTATCAACCCCAATAGCCTGATAAAAGGCCATAATGAGAATCTCAACGGTTACAATAGTCAGGATTAGTTTTAACCCCGAGCGCAGGGCAAATGTTATATGCATCACTATATACCTCAGGCTCCATGCCTTCAATGACCACGGCTTTGATCCCTTCTCATTTCACCAGCCATTATTTATGCTCTGCTACAGGATGAAACAGACAGCAGGGCAAACTCCGGATACCCGCTTCCAGCGCAGTTAAATCCAGATATGTGAATCTGAACATAAAAGGATCACAAACAACATTGGGAAAATCCTGAGATAAACTAAGGTTTTTTCTTATTTCTATTCTCTGTTCTTTCTTCTATCATTCTATTTATGAAGCGCTTCCTGCAAAATTCATGGGTGGCAATTGACTTTCCCACGTATTCAACCGAAGCTCTGCAAGAGGCTTTGAGGGTATTGGCCAAAAAGACTCGTCGACAGCATGAGTAGTCGTAGCGGATGGCGGCTGTCTCCGGCCTTATGGCTCTCAGCTCAGAGGGGCTCAATCAGCCTGGTGCAATTGATCACCGCCATGAGTTTTATCTTCCTGGTCATTTCCCTGCTCGGGTTGTACCTGTTTTCAGACATCATCAAGGATAAGGCGGTTCATGATCTGGCCAGAGAGGAGGCACAGCAGACTTCGGAGCTGATCTTCCAGAGCCTTTATGCCGCCATGAGCAAGGGATGGAACAAGCAGGATATCAAACACATCATTAAACGCCTGAATGAAGTCGAGCCGGATATGAAAATCAGGGCTTTTCGCGGCGAACCAGTGATCAGGCAGTTTGGCGATATTGCAGGGGAAAAGGAAATACGGGAGGCAGATCCCGCTATCACAGCAGCCCTTCAGCAGGGTGAGGATCGCCTGATCAAACAGGATGACAATATCCGCTATCTCTATCCGATAAGAGCTAAACAGGAATGCCTTGCCTGCCACACCACGGCCTCTATCGGTGATATCAACGGCGTCATCGACATCTCTTATCCCATTAAGAATCTCAAAATATCCATGGACTATATCATCAGCATGGTGATCGTCTATTTCATTATTCTGATGGTGATCATGCTCATCACACTGGTGATAAAAATACGATACTTTATCGTCCGTCCTATCAGCCATCTGATTACGGTGATGAACGAAATCATCCAGAATACGGATCTGGGCCGCCGGGTCAGTGATAAAAGCCATGTCAGAGAATTCAACCGGCTAAGCGCATATTTCAACCGGCTGCTGTCCACACTACAGGAATATAGCGCCAAGCTGGAAGAAGTCTCCATTCGCGACCCCCTGACCCGCCTCTACAACCGGCGCAAATTCGAGGAGTTTCTGCGTTATGAAGTTTCCCGTTCCAGCAGGCATCAGCACAGCTTTTCCCTGATGCTCATTGATCTGGATAATTTCAAGGCGATTAATGATACTTACGGCCATCCCATTGGCGATATAGTACTTGAACAATTTGCCGATATCCTGCGCAGACACTCACGCAAAAGCGATCTGGTTGCGCGTCTTGGCGGCGATGAATTCGCTCTTATCCTGCCCGAAACAGCGAATGACATGGGCATACGGATGGCTGAAAAACTGCGTACCATACTGGCCTCTACCGAACTCGTATTGCCATCGGGAAACACCCGGGTTTCCATCAGTATAGGAATCGCCTCCTATCCTGATAACGGAGAGGATATAGACAGCCTGTTTCAGGCCGTTGATGTAGCGCTCTACAGGGCCAAGCGGCAAGGGAAGAATCGGGTGGTTGCACTGGATACTTCGGAACAAAACCTGATTATGGATCCGTTCAGCCATGTTGAGCATGTGCGCCGCGCGCTGGATGAAGACCGACTGGATGCATATCTCCAGCCGATTGCCACACTGGCGGACGGCAACATCTTCGGGTATGAGCTGCTGGCCCGTATTCATGACGGCGATACCATCACGCCGGCAGGCCAGTTTATCAATGCCATCGAAGAGCTGGGGCTCGCCCCGGACGTAGACAGGCGCATTTTCGAAAAAGGCCTCGCTATCAAGCAGCAAACAGGCATGGCGAATATCAAGTTTTTCTTTAACTTCTCAGCTTTCTCATTTGCCAGGGAGGGTTTTGTCGACGAGGTGCTGACAAAACTCGCCACAGCAAAAGTGCCAACTTCTGAGATAGTCTTCGAAATCACCGAACATGCCGCATTGCCGAACATGGACAAGATTAAATCGATCATCGATAAGTTGCGTGCACACGGTATTGAAATTGCGCTGGATGATTTCGGCAGTGGATTTTCTTCTTTTTTCTATCTGAAATATCTGAATGTAGATTACCTGAAACTCGAAAGCAGCTTCGTACGCCATATTACGATTGATCCCAAGGATCGCATCATGGTGGAACATGTCCATAGCATGGCCCG
>JAJRTX010000323.1 GCA_021545665.1 Zetaproteobacteria bacterium | reverse complement strand
GAGGTGCGTGAATTGCTCGATGCTTTTTATAGCGTCTGCAGTTGGGTGCCTATTTACTATTTGTGGCGTCCAAATATTATTGATGAAGGCGATAATCTGTTGATTGAACTTGCAGTTGCTGGCAATGCCACACACATTGTCAGCAATAATGTGGCGTGATTTCAATAACGCGGAACTCACTTTTCCGACTCTACACATCATAAAGCCGGAACAACTGTTGAGAAATGAATAATTATGGCTACTTTAACCATCCGTATTCCTGATGACAAGCATAAGCGCTTGAAAGCACTGGCGCGACACAGGCATGTAAGTGTCAATAAACTGGTTGAGGAGCTTTCGACTCAAGCTCTCGCCGAGTTTGACAGCGAGGTGCGATTTCGAGCCCTTGCCGCTCGTGGTGATATAACAAAGGCTTTGGATATTCTGGACAAATTAGACGATCACTTTTCGAAAAACTAACGATCGCTGACAGGCAATACCTGATTACGTATACCCCTCAGTTATGCCAAAACCTTACCTGGTTACTTGGTTACTTGGTTACCCGGTTACCCACAAGTTTCAGCCACTGTCATAATCAATGGCTTGAGACCATGGTTTATGCCAGCTCATCCCTGTGCAATGGATACCGGCGTCCGTGCCGGTATGACGAAGCTTGGGCGGTCTTTATATCTGGTTTAAACTTATACGTAATCAGGTATCTTGTACTAAGGGTATTCAGTGTGGCCACATTCCTTCCTTGCTATTCCCGGCACAAATAACGTGTCTGTATCTGATGGCGAAAAAAATTGCCTTCAGTCAGTCCACAGCGGGCGATATACCGGACACCGGCCTGGATGTGTTGAACCCGGACGGCGACAGTGTTGAAGTGCTGGCTAAATAGCTTTTCAATATATCACATCAAGGCGAAAATTAATATAGGACAGATGTACAATTTGTTCCGTTATATATTTATGGTAGATTTTACGGATTCAGAAAAATTGGCCGGGAACGGTAAAAATTCCAATTATTACCGTTTAACATTTGCCAACCCGACGGCAGGAGGGATTTAGGGCGGGCGCATATATACTCATGAAAAAATGGTAATCCATCAGGAGAACTACCATTAGGTGATGAGCGTAGCCGGGTCGAGGCGGCTTTTCCCGGATTCCGCTGAGGCTGCATCCGGGCTACGGTTATCAGCGCTCATCGGCATGAAAAAGCGGCAAATCCAGAATCGAACGTAGCCCGGATGGAGCTTGCGGAATCCGGGTGGTATACCAAGATGCTATTTTCAGCGATTTTAGGTACTCGCCCTGATGAGGGATCTTGAGGGCCATTGGCCATGCTGTGGCGTTGAAGATTTCGCCCAGTTGTTAAGCCTTTGTTTTGATTGACTACGGTCAGCAATTTGAAAATGGCTGAAGCTTCTGGGAAAACAGATAAGCGTTTAATTGTTTTCCATGCTCCTGCGTGGAAATGCCGCAGGTAGTGCTCTACGCCACAAAGCGCTGAAGCATGCCTGGGTTGAACTGGAGATATTGGCAGGCAATGCCTGGCAGATAACACCCCGGCCGTCACAGGTGCAAATGATTCTGCCAGCAAGCCACTTTCCGCGCCATGCAAACGTACAATTGAGAATACTCGGCTATTTAGCCAGAACAACGAAAGAGGGAGGAAGCATTATGAGCACACCAGATGATCAAAACAAATACCCTGTCGCACACAAAACGGTAATAATAAAAGTTCCGGACGAGAACGTCACGGCGCTAATAATCGACAAATGGCTGGACCGGATAAGGCACGGCAGTTACTGCGATTTTGTCCTGGCAAATGAAAAATGGCTGGTCAGGGCTGGAATGTATGGTCTGTATCTGACCGCAGTTCTGGGTCTGCTGACCGCAGTGGTACTGCCGTTCCGTTATGACTACCTGCCCTTTGCAGATGCCATGTTAGTCGGCATTGCATGGTTCTTTGGCTTTATTGCCATGCACTATATTGCCTGGAAGTTTCTGCCCAAGGTGCAGTTCATTATCGAATCGACACCATCAAAACTGTCCGGGGCCTTTCTGGAAGTTTATGCTTTCATTGTGGGTGTCTCAGGGATTGCAGCCTTGTTCGCTGGCATTTACCTGTGGAACATAACCTCGGCTTTCGAGACCTTCCTGAGTGCAATTTTCATTTTCATCTTCCTTGAGTTCACGGTCGCACTGTGTCTGCGTCCGGCTCTGCTGAACATCAGGACAGACGGCAATATCTCGGCAGGTGAAGAATTCATCGGCTGGCTTTCATTCCTGTTCAAAAGCAATCTCAGACTGGTACCCATCCTGTTTGGCTCAGGGGTCATTTTCGGCATTGTCAGCCTGCTGGAGCTGCTGTTTACTCAGTATGGCTATATGAACGCTCTGGCAGTCGACGTCGTGTCCACGGTTAGCGTAGCCGTATCCGCCGCATCGCTGCCATTCACGGGTTATCTGCTTTTTCTGTTTTCGTATTTTATGCTGGATCTGGCGCGTTCCATACTTTCTCTTCCAAAGAAGGAGCAGGGCTGATCAGTCGAAACCCTTTGAAAGCCTGGATGCGGCATGTGACCCGGGTCGCCGGATAAATAACCGGGGTCATATACGAATGGCATTTGCTTAAGACAATATCCTCATAATATCAACGACTCAATAGAGAGATCAATGTTTAACCGGTTGATAATTTCCGGTTTGTCAGTCCGCCCTATGCAAAGGACGGGAAACGGGGGCATTTCTCATACACTATATCCACATAATTGGGGGTCCAGTGTAGAATAATGTTATAAAAGTTGAACCTTCACCCTCCATCAACACGTTGAAAAAAGCTCATCAAAGTCCTACAATGTATTACAAAGTAGCTATTTTATGGGAGTTGTTATGGGTGTCACAAGCGTAAGGTTACAACCTGAAATGGAAAGTCCTC
>JAJRTX010000322.1 GCA_021545665.1 Zetaproteobacteria bacterium | reverse complement strand
ACCATGGAGTCAGTCAATGCCTCGCGTGCAGCAATACCTAGCCGTTCCAGGTCGTTCGGTACTTTGTTTGCTTGAGAGATATTCATCGTGCCAGCCATAATCCTGCTCCTACACGAGACCGCGTGCCGATAACCAGTAAAGCCGATTATAGGCAAGTTTGAACCAATGTATCATTTGCGAGGGTGGCCCCGGGTCAGGTGGCGTATTATAGTTAAACCACACATAGGTTCCCTCATCCAGGCCCGTCTCAACGAAACAGAATACCTTCCCATCATACTTGCGTGCCATCCGTCCTTCCGTCACCAGTGAGGTGAGATTATCAATAATCGTATCTGCCTCGAAATGGGCAGTCGAACCGGCCTTGGATATAGGGATGTTGGTTGTATCTCCGCAAACGAATACATTGTCGGTACCTTCATAAAGCAGGCTTTCCCGCTCCGTGGGCACCCAACCGCCAGCACCAAGATCAGAATCGCTGATCACCTGAGCACCATTATGCGGAGGTATCGTTACCAGAAGATCATAGTCAAGATCAACCTCCTCTTCAGAGGAGATAATCTTTTTAACCGGATCAACTTCCTTTGTGTTGAAGAAGGTTTCGTATTTTATCCCGGCCTTGTCAAATTCCGGCTGGGTCCAGAGAGCCACCGGCTCAAGTGCATGCAATCGGCCAATCGGATAGGAATAAGTAATTTCAGTCCTGTTCAGGAGCCCGCGACCTTGCAGGTAGTCTCTTAACATGAAGGTTATTTCAAGAGGCGCTACCGGACATTTATGTGGGGCGTTTACATTGACAACAATCTTGCCACCCTGGAATTCTTCAAGCGCATCACGCATCTTGCGCGCGCCTTCCAGATCGTAAAACCAGTGAGCGCCTTCGCTCATACCGGGAATACTGTCTGGACGGATACGAGAGCCGGTTGCTATCACCAGATAATCGTAACTGAAGTTCCTGCCAGACTCCGTGGCGACTGATTTAGCAGTTACATCTATGTTCGTGGCCGGATCGACATGGAACGTAACACGCCGATCCAGTATCTTTTTTTGATCACGAAACAACTCCTTTTCCCGTATACGGCCAAATGGCACATACAATAAGCCCGGCTGATACATGTGCTTATCCGTTGTACCGAGCATCGTAATCGCAACTTCACCACCACGTATTTCCTCGCCAAGCTGTCGGCAAAGCCCATTCGCGATGATCGTACCAGCAAGGCCCCCTCCAACGACTAAAATATTTTTAGACATTATCCGATCCTCCCGCCTGCCATTACTTGGTCAGGTTTTTTCATATCCCACAGTAACTTATTTCATCTTGCGTACGACAATGTGCCAAACATCGTCCTTCTGTATAACGTCAACCATCTTATGTTTAACTTTATCGACCCACACGGGAATATCGTCAGCGGATCCCTTGTCTGTCGACAGCACTTCGATTTCGTCCCCAATCCCAACCAGCTTCAAATTAGCGATTAATTCCATCAGGGGACCCGGACAGTATGCGCCACGTGCATCAATCATTATTCTATTTCCCATGGCCCGGCATATCCCCTGACTAACCTTCATTAAAAAAACCATAAACCACCAGACTCTTCCTGAAACGGCAGCGACAGAAGTTGTTATCACCAACGTTGGAATTTTCCATACTTGCCTGGCTACAGTATTACGAAAGACTATAATAGTATAGATAATATTTCTATATTATGATAGTTTTTATTTTACAAATTCGCCTCCCGGATAAAGTGAGTCCAAAAAGGCTCCTGACGGAGGGGGAGGTGGTTTACCTTACGGCAAGGAAAGCTGAGGAGTAGCCGTGGATGTGCAAAAGGTTGTGTAATTCAGAAGTCCGCTAAAACATCCGCACGAGAAACACTATATGTAAACGTAAATCACCATGCTGAACAAAATCTATTCACATAATCTTGCCGCGAAGGTTTATGCTGGAGCAGAACATTCAGATGAGATTAATCAATGAGTGACGCGTTAAAATACCTGATGCAAATCAGGCCCGAAGCGATGGAGTCTTACTTTTCGTTCATCAAACAATCGGGAAGACATCTGGATGACAAGACCAGGGCGATAATTTCTGTTATCACTAAAGTGGACAAACAAACTGAAACGGGATTTCGCCAGTATTTGAACCGGGCATTACAACTGGGTGTGGCGCCAAACGAATTGATAGATGCCCTGTTTACGGCGTTCCCCACCCTGGGTCTGGCTAAAATTGTCTGGGCCGCGGACATACTGCTGGACATGGATATTCCAGCTTTTCGCCCGGAGTATTTACTGGCAAAGCCAGGCTGGCATCTGCTGGTGGAGGAGAGTGAAATCAAGATAAATACTGTGATAAGAAAAAGTTGTGATGGCAGGGATCTGTTCATATTTCATGATAGTCACAATATCAATGTTTACGACAGTCGCTGTCCCCATCAGGCCACCGATATTCCCGAGTTAGCCTTACAGGACTGCTTGCTTACCTGCCCAAAGCACAACTGGAAATTTGACGTAAGGACCGGTGAGTGTATAGAGCGAGGCAACAGACCTTTGCAACAGTATAAGAATAAACTGGAAAAAGGGAAATTAATGGCTTTTTGGTAAACCCGCTGTTGGAAAGCGTTACCGGAACTTTTGACAGATCCCCCGCTCCACCGCCATCACCGCTGCCTCAACCCGCGATTGGGCTTT
>JAJRTX010000321.1 GCA_021545665.1 Zetaproteobacteria bacterium | reverse complement strand
AGAAAGAGGAACATAAGCTCTACCCCGCCACACTTAAACGCATGGTTGAAGAGGGCTTTTCCATAAAAGGCCGCAGAGTAATCTGGAAGCAACAGAATCAGGATTGTGTGGCAAGCAAAAACCGCGATTGAAAAATGTTGATGCACTACTGAATGTGCAAATAAAACATTTTGGTTATTTCTCAGGTTTACCTTTCAAGCCCTATCGGCCAGGTATGATGCTGGCCGCAGATTTTGTTTCTACTCAGGGAAGGAAAACACTCTCATCCAATGTTTATAATGTCGGATTTGATCCGGAAGACCTGTCGTTGCTTGCCTTGCAAGTTCGTTATATCACGAATATTCATGTTGCCGATACACAGTATTTACCGTAACTTTAATGCGCTTCTGGTCAATGCAAAACAAAGCTCAAGGGTTGTGGCAAAGGTGGCGGAAGAAAGTGTGGCCGGGGATTTGACAAGACATGTCAAACTGGCATCCCGTTAATGTGCATATTAATAGGATAAACACTCAGCAGGGTTCATCATCCAGCAAGATATGATTCAGTCCGTGCTGATATTTGGGATTAGTGCCGGACAGGGGTAGTCGTATATAAAATGATGCTCCATTTCCTGGCTTACTCTCCAGCCATATGACACCGTCATGAGCACTGACAATACGCTTGCATATGGCAAGTCCGAGTCCAGCCCCCTCCCCCTCTTTGCGGGCGCGGGCATCATCGGCGCGGAAAAACCGGTCGAATAAGCGATCCTGTTGCTCTTCGGCAATTCCGGAGCCTTCATCACGGACACAGATTATAGCTGAATCATTATCAGAATGGACAGATAGATAGATGGTTGAATGCTCCGGCGCATGTTTGAAGGCATTGCTGAGCAAATTCATCATTATGCGTTCAATTTGACTGGCTTCACCCATCATGTTGAGATCATTCTCTATGTCCATTTCCAATTGTATATTTTGGCTGTCAAAAAGAATCAGATGTTGCTGGCCAACCTCCTGCAATAGCAGCGACAGATCAATCGGAGCTTGTGTTATTTCCAGTTGACCGGCGTCGGCGCGAGCCAGAGTTAGCAGGTCATTGACGATGCGCTGGATGCGGTCAATGGTGTCGAGCTGCTGCTGTAAAATCTGCTGGTATTCTTCTTTTGTACGCGGATGCCGCAGGGCGACTTCAATTTCACCTTTGAGTATAGTCAGGGGAAGACGCAGCTCATGTGAGGCGTCAGCGGTAAATCGTTTTTGTGCCAGAAAGTTGGCTTCAAGGCCTTCAAACATCTTGTTTAGAGACCGTACCAGTACGCCAATCTCCTTGTCTTGCGATTGTGATGTAAGCCGACGTGACAGATCGCCTGCAGCCACACCGCGTGCTGTAGAGGTGATCTCATGAATGGGTTCCAGGGCGCGTTTTGCCATATAATATCCGGCCGCAGCACTGATAATAATGGAAAAGATGCCCATAATGCCGCCCAGCCAGTACAGCAGGTTGAATACAGAACGAATATCACTTGTGCTGTGACCAAGCATCAGTGTAGCCACAATGCGATTGGCACGGTGGATGGGATAGGCGACGACCCGGATGTTCGCCCTGTTGAGTAGAGAGTTTGTTGAGGCAAACGAGACAACATCTTTACGGAAGGCATTGCCGAGTGCCCGGCTGACATCATTGCCACCTTTATCTATCAGTGAGTGATCGGAACGAAACAGAACGAGGCCATTGGAGCCGACCAGTTGAATAGCACCCTGATAATGATTGGCAAAACTGCCCAGATGGCCAGCCCAGAAATAAAAGGGAGAATTTTCCAGTTCACTGGCCATTGTTGCTGCCTGTTCCCTGAGTTGCTCGTCAACTTCCAGATAAGCGCGGTTTGCCAGAGCCACATATAGCAGCAGGGCAGCAAATATCAGAATGCTCAACTCAAGTGTGACATATAACATGGCCAGGCGGCCGCGGAAGGTGCGGAATATGTTTGACCGCGCCCTGCCAAAGAAGTTCATTCAGGCAGGTGGGGAGTCGTCAGTTAACAGATAGCCCTGCCCTCGCAGGGTATGCAGCAATTGCAACTGAAAACCCTTATCAATCTTAGCACGGAGATGGCTAACATAAACATCAATGACATTACTCTCCGGATCGAAGTTCATATCCCAGACATGTTCGCCAATCAATGTGCGCGATAAAACCTTTCCCGAATTGCGCATCAGGTATTCAAGCAGGGCATATTCCTTGGTGGTAAGACGAATTGCTATGTCGTCACGGGTAACGCGTCGGCTAATCGGATCAAGCTCAAGATCAGCTATCTTTAATGTCGGCGCCTTGCTTTCTGACTGTCGCCGTAATAAAGCGCGAACACGGGCCAGCAGCTCTTCAAAGGCGAAGGGTTTGGGCAAGTAATCATCAGCACCCGCATCCAGTCCGCGCACTCTGTCTTCCACCGAATCACGCGCTGTAAGCATCAACACGGGCGTTGCAACACCTGCTGCACGCAGTTCTCTGCATACCACGATACCATTCTTCTTGGGTAGCATGAGATCAAGAATGATCAGATCATAATCATTGATTTCAGCCAGGAATTCACCATCTTCTCCATCATAGGAGACATCAACGGCATGACCTTCTTCCTTCAATCCCTTTTGAATAAAATGGGCGACTCGCTCTTCATCTTCGACAACAAGTATCTTCATGCGGCCAAGTATAGCATTCATGAACGCAATGCGCGAAGTCTCGCAGCATACTTTTTATATCGGGAACGAGGAAATTTAGTATAATATGAGCTACTTGCAAAAGTCGTGAGTGGCAGCCGGCTTCCCCACTTCGGCGCATTTTCAGCTGAATCTTCGGCGTATGGAATTACCATGCTCCTCAATTCAGCCTGAAAAGTTATTCAAAGTGGGACTGCATCTTATCCATTCATACTTTTGTGGTTGGCTCAAATGACGAACAATAATAGGTTATTGCTGTAAGTTTTATAAGCAGGCTAAGCCACTCCGGGAGGATATCTATGGATTACAGTATCATCAGTAAACAGCCATTATATGAAGGTTTTTTTGCTATGCATGAATACACGGTAAAGCATGAATGTTTTGCCGGAGGCAGCCAGCAGATTAAACGTGAAAATATGGAACGCGGCGATGCTGTGGCCATGCTGCTTTATGATCCACAGGCCGATGAAGTGTTACTGCTTGAACAATTTCGTATCGGGCCTGCTGTGCGCAAGGATAACCCATGGCTGATCGAAATAGTCGCAGGCATGATTGATGCGGGGGAATCAGAAGAAAAGGCAGTATTGCGTGAGGCGGAGGAGGAATCCGGTTATTCTCCCTATGAAGCCTGTTTTCTGGGCCGATATTATACGACTCCGGGAGCTTGCTCCGAACGAATTGACCTGTTTCTCGGTCTGATTGATAAGCAATCCCAGATCGGAAACGGTGGTGGGTTAGATGAGGAGCACGAGGATATACGTAGCTTCTGGGTATCACGAGAGGTGGCCATGCAATGGCTGTTACAGGGTAAAATCAATTCGGGAGCGCCAATGCTCGCCCTGATGATGGCCTTCGGCTGGAAGGGTGTAGTTAGCACAGAGGCCAAAGAAGGTTCCCGCTAAACAATTCACCTAACCCTTAGCATTCATGAATAATGTGGAGTGAACGACCACCGGCTAAAAGCCGGTGGCTTCCTTTTACGGCTAGAAGCCGGTGATTGGTCGGCCATCCGGCCGACTGACTACACCACTTCAAAGTCATCATCCGGATGCGGTGGCTTCTGATTTTTGATGTACTCTTT